>DATENE010000248.1:0-5653 GCA_035275205.1 Nitrospiraceae bacterium | reverse complement strand
AGCAGTCAAGGGGTTCAAAGAAACAGCTGAAGATTTGCGGAAGTCGGTAGAGCCGGAACTCAACATGATTCAGCAGGAAGTGAAAACGGTCGAGCAGGACTTCCAAGCCTCCATCAAAGATGCAGAAGACCAGATCAATGCTGTGACAACACCAGCGGAGACACCGGCTGATTCAAAAGGGTCAGCCAATCAAGTGTGAGACGATTGGCGGGAAACCCGCGACAATCAAGGCCCGAGCTATCTACCTGCCGGCACATACGATACACCGGCTAGGCCTGATGACGCAGGCCCATTTCCTCAGGCACAATGCATGGGCTCCAAGCTTCACGGAAGTCACCTCATCATCCGTGGCCTCCAAATTGATCGGAGGTTGCGTCTTGTTCAGTTTGGCGCCGACCGTCAGCTCTGCCCTCATCGTGGCCGCTCCGATTAATCACACCACCACGGTATGACTCACCAACGGCTGCCCTCCCCAGTTCACAGGACAACCGTATGAGAATTATCAGACTGACTGCGTGGGCCAGTCCAGCCATCTTCTGTAGTGCGGCTGTGATGACGGTGGGAATGTCACTCGTGGCCCTCACGGCGCACGCGGCGTTTGAAGTTCCGGAGGGTGAGAAAATTACCAATGTCCCGGTCGTGGCTCGTTCGATTCCCCAGAAAGAAGAATACGAACTCTACGATCCAAAGATCGGGAAAAACTTCGACATCAACAAGTTCTGGATGCGCGCCGACCTTCGCGTGCGGTATGAAATACGGAACAATACGTGCTTCGGGAGCGCCATGGCTGGTAATACTTTTGGGGCTTGCAATTCGTTCAACGGCCAAACCTCTGCGAACGGTACTCCTGGTAAGGCCAACGAAAGCTACGCCTTGCAGAAAGCGCGCTTAGGTTTCGGCTATGACATGTCACCGGACGTGAATTTCTATCTGGAACTCATCTACTCATCCGTGTGGGGCGCCAATGGGCAACAGGGTACCCCGGTCCAAGATAATCAGAGGACCAATAGTGGCCAGAACTGCGCGAACACGACGTGTTTCGGAGACGGCGGTGTCTTGGGCGTCCGAGCCGGTTATATGTTGATCCGGAACTTCGCCGGGGCTCAAGGCTTGAGCGTGAAGGCTGGTCGGCAGTATGTCGTGTTGGGCAGCCAATCTCTATTCGGCGCGTTCGACTGGTCCAACACAGGATTTTCCTTTGACGGTGTCATGCTGCAATATAGCACCCAGGCTTGGGATACTTGGGCGGGCTGGTTCCGCGTTTCTGAGTCCGATCTGGCGCAAGGAGAGCCGCTCGGCGCGCTCCATCCGAACCTTCCTGTGAGCGGGAGCAGCAATCCCACATTGAATAACGGTACCGGGAGCATGGATTCCGACGTGTTTCTCTTCTACAACCAAATCAAGTCGGTGCCGGGGTTCGTGATCGAACCCTACTACATCCTCTATTCCAACCGGTACAACTCGGGGGACAACCGGAACCAGGGTCTCGGTACACCGAAGCATTCGAATCAGACTCGCCACATGGTCGGAGCCCGGATCGAGATGCGCAAAGGCAAATTTGACGCATGGAACGAGACGATCTACCAGTTCGGCGAAATGGGCGATACGGGGGGTACAAACGCCACGCAGAACGCGTTCGGCGAATCGAAGAATCTCGACATCAGCGCGTGGGCGACCAGAAACTGGATCGGCTACACATATTACGAGTGGGAGTGGAAGCCTCGGTTAGCCTTCAATTTCGACTATGCTTCGGGCGATGGTCGAGCGAACTGTAATATCGGCGGCGACACGGGTTGTAAGACTGCCAACACCTTTGAGAACTTGTGGGGGACCAACCACATCCATATGGGCTACATGGATACCATAGGCTGGAAGAACATGATGAAGCCCTCGATTAACTTGCAGTTTCGCCCGACTAAAAACGACCACATTGAAATCTGGGCCACTAGTTTGAATCTGGCCAATACGAAGGACAACTGGTATCGCGCCACACAGACCGTCTATGTCTATTCGAAGACGAACAATACCACGAGGCACATAGGCAACGAATTGGATATCATTTGGACGCGCTTCTTCATGGACGGTAAGGTATCCTTCCAGGCCGGTTATGGGCATCTTTTCGCCGGCGCCTATATCGAGGAGAATCTGGGCACCAGGAAAGATCAGGATTGGGCTTATGCGCAGCTCTGGGTGAACTTCTAATCAGAATGTTGAAAAATCCCGCCAGCCTTGTTCTCCCTTCGCTCAGAGGCTTCTTGATGCTGTGTGGGAACTTCGGGTTGGTCGATACCAACGCGAGTGGGTATCCCATAGAATAGGTAGTTAGCAACCCATTGAACACGACACACGCGGCCGGTGAGATGTTGTTCAAAATAATTCAATGAAGAGCGTCTCTGAAACGAGCGGGGAATGGCTGCGAACATGCAGCCGGCGATTTCCATCCCAAGCTGCTTTGGTATTCGGCAGTATCATTTTGGCGACGGCGCCCCTGTCTCACGCAGTAGCTCTAGAGTCGACTCCAGACTTTTTTCCACTTCGTCCATTTAATTTTGACCTGTCGTTTAATCAGCGATCATTTGCGCCAGAAACCAGAGTCATTGCTGTCCAGGCTGGACTTACTGCCTTTCAATACGGCAATCTTGAGGTGAGAGCAGTCTACCAATACTATAGTCAGCATACCCCCACATTTATTACAGACCAAAATTCTTTGTATCTCAATCCCCGCTGGAACAATTTCATTGATATCTTGGATTTTCCAAAAGGCAAACCGATCAATCGGATGATTCGACATATTCTCTTTGGGCCACTGGAAGACAGGGTGGTGCCATACCTTGGAGCACTCGCTGGAGGAACGATCCCGGGCCGAGATGCAGATTCCCCAGGCTATCTCTATGGAGGCCAGGTGGGAGTGCGATTCCCTTTAGCTCGAGGATTCTCGATCGACTTGGGTCTCCAATACATGCGACTTGAAATTGATTTCAAGGGCACATCTGACTTGTCAGAACAATGGCTCTTTACAACCGGAGTTCGATACTGACCGGTATGATCGTTAGCAGATCCATCATAAGTATACGATCGATTATGCGGAGACAGCGACACCGCCTGAAGGAATACGGCTCCCAAGGTATTGTCCCGCTCCTGATCGCGTTCGGATTCTTTCTACAGGGTTGCGGACTCGTTTTCGACGCGGTGGAACTGGTGTACCCCCTTGCACGCCATGAATTGTCCGCTATCTGTTCGAAAGGAGAGGTTCGTGTTGGAATTTCCGTTGAACCGTTTCGGCCTTTCGTATTTCCAGCCGTGTATACCGATGAAGGGGTTCGTATCACAGGCTTCGATGTGGAGCTGATCCGTGAGGTGGCAGACGCGCTGACCACGTATTGTGGCGGACAGAAACCCATCGTTCCCACATTACACCTCACCCGGTTCCGTGATCTTTTCCTCGAGATGAATGAAGGGAACCTCGACATGTTTGTCTCAACTATCGGTGGGAATATCCCTGGCGCAAGACCTGTAGGCCTGTGGTATTCAATTCCGTATTTTCATAACGGCGGCATCGGAGCCATGAGCCAGACTCCAGAAGTGGCTGAGAGAGTGCGGGCGCAGTTTCAACAGCAAGCTGGAAATCTTGATACGCTGACGGCGATCCAAGCAGGGTTTTCGGGCTTGACCGTTGCTGCTCATAAGGGGAGAACCTCTTTCCTCTATGCAGAAGCCAATCTTAATAATGTTCGGTTGCTCATATGCGATTCGCTTCCAGCCGCCGTGGAGACGAAGGACCCACGCATCGATGTGATACTCACCAACCATGCCATCCTCGAGTATGTGACGAAGCACGTATGGCCGGACTGGCACCTCCTCACACGAAATGATGGATCGCCATTGATCCTGACGCAGGAGTCATTCTCCATTGTCACGGTTGATGAAAACAGGCGTCTGCAGTGGCTCCTCACCAACCTGCTGTATCGGTTGGAAGAGTCAGGGAGGTTGGAGCAGATGCGGAGGCGGTGGTTAAAAGAAGATTATGCGCCGACACGACGTGCAACGACAGAAGGCCTGCCGGTTGAAATTTCAAAAGTTCCGGAACATTATGAGCAGGGACAGTGCCGCTTCGCGACTGGAAGGTGAGCAAGGAAGACATACTGATGAAATCTCGCGCGTTTGTGTTCATATCTCTGAACCTTATGTTCTTTCTTACGTGCCCAAATGTTGGCTGGGCTCAGGCACCTCGTGAAGAAACCGAAAAAACTGCCCAGCATTTAGCCACGCTACTCAATGTCGGACGTCTCATCGTGGAACGCAATCAAACACTTATTAATGATCCCGGGATAGGCGATAAAGGATTTACGCCAGAGGTATTTGAACATGAGGTTGTCGATGAGTTTATCCGCCAGACGAACATTGACCTGAAGCATCTCCCCGCGCATCTTCCCCATCTTGCGAAAGAAGTATTGCCTGTGTTGCTTCAGTCGAGCAAAGAGGTGGTGGCTGATGCACAATTTGTGATCAATCAACGAGGCATTGGGTATAAGAATTTCGTTCCGGCCACCTTCGCCAGCCAAGCCTCTCGAAAATTCTCCAATCGCTCTTACGTGAAAATAAAGCAAACCGCACTTAATCCAAGGAATTTGAAAAACACCCCTGATGCATACGAGGAAAATGTATTGAAACAGTTGGCTACGCAACCGGCCGTAAACACCTCCATCACAGAATGGATGGACAATGGAAAGACTCTGAGAGCCGTGACTCCGCTATATTATTTGCAAGATTGTCTAGCCTGTCATGGCAAGCCAAGAGGCATCTTGGATATTTCAGGCTATCCACGGGAGGGCGCTCAGGAAGGCGATCTTGCCGGTGCGATCAGTATTCAAATTCCAATGGCGAGTCAGTAGCAAGTTGTCCGTCGGAAAACTAATTGTCATTTTGTTTGACAATTCTTAAACCGCTTGTCCTACGATTGGATCTGTCCCCCAACCATTTCTCTCCGAGGCGAAGCTTAAGGCTGAGAGTTGATTGCTCCACTACGGCTCGTTCCACTTGCCCGCGGTAGGTCAGTCGTCTATACTCCGCACGCGCGCATGGCCTCCAACACTCCATGATCTTTCCTATCTCACCGTGGATGATCTGACTCGCCAGCTCAGCGAACACTTCGGGTTTGCGAAGTTCCGTCCTGGCCAGGAGGAGGTCATTCGCGCTGTGCTGGCCGGGCGCGATGCGATGGCGGTCATGCCGACTGGGCAGGGCAAGTCGCTCTGCTATCAACTGCCCGCGACGCTCTTGCCCGGCTTGACCCTGGTGATTTCTCCGCTCATCGCGCTGATGCAAGATCAGGTGGCCGGCATGAAGCAGCGGAAGATCGCGGCGGCGGCGTTTCACTCCGGCCTCACCGGGTTCGAAAAAAACCGCGTGATTCAGGATCTCAGTCAGAAGCGGCTCCAGTTGCTCTATCTGGCGCCGGAACGGATGCAACACGAAGGCTTTCTCCAGCTGTTACGTTCCCTCTGGGTCTCGTTACTGGTCGTCGACGAAGCGCACTGCATTTCTCAATGGGGCCACGATTTCAGACCCGACTATCTTAAAATCGGCCGCCTTCGCCAGGAACTCACGAATCCTCCCTGCCTGGCTCTGACTGCCACGGCCACGGCGCGTGTTC
>DATENE010000247.1:0-24351 GCA_035275205.1 Nitrospiraceae bacterium | reverse complement strand
CTTGGAGATCTCGAGCGCGAACTCGGTCCAGCTGGCGTAGCGCTGCTCGGGGACCTTCTTCATCGCCCGCAGCACCGCGGCGTCGATCTCCTTCTTCAGGTCGGCGCGCTGCTCGCTCGGCGGCTGCGGGTCGAGCTCGATGATCTTCTGCATCAGCTCTTCGATGTTCTTCCCGGCGAAGGGACGGCCGCCGGTGAGCAGCTCGTAGAGCACCACGCCGAGCGAGTACATGTCGCTGTGGAAGTTGACCTCCTTGCCCTGGATCTGCTCGGGGGACATGTAGAAGGGCGAGCCCATCGCCGCGGTCTGCACCACCTGGCTCTTCTTCAGGAACGCGGCGCCGAAGTCGGCGATCTTCACGTCGGTGCCCTCGGCGAGCATGATGTTCGCCGGCTTGATGTCGCGGTGGACGACGCCTTGTTGATGGGCATAGTCCAGGGCATCTGCGACGGTGGCCACAGTCAGGAGGGTCTCGTTGACCGGCATCAAGTTGGGTTTCCGTGCCCACTGTTTCAAGGGCGTTCCCTCGATGAGTTCCATCGCGATATATCCTAAATCGTTTTCCTCTCCCGCATCATAGATGGTCACAATGTTGGGGTGAGAGAGCCGTCCTGTGGATTCTGCTTCGCGGAAGAACCGCGCTTTGACCTCTTGCAGCTTGTCGTCGTGGTCGAGCTGATCGAGTCGCATGGTCTTGATGGCCACGAAACGTTGGATCGTGGGATCTTTCCCCAAGTAGACAAGTCCCATTGCACCCCGCCCGAGTTCTTTTAACACTTTGTAGCGCCCGAGCATGCTTGGCGTGGCGCCATTGATCATTAACGTGGCGGTTGCGCTTGTTGGCTCTGATGGAGCCGCTGTTCCTTCTTCCTGTCCTGCGTCCTCATCGTCGGGGAGCACCTGCGCCTCTTGCCGCCGTGTCGGTTTCGGGGGAACGAAGGCTTCGCGCAGCGCATGCCGGTTAAGAACCCAGGCTCCCGTAAGCCAGAGACCGGAACCGACGAGACCGATTGCATATCCCATGGCGAATCGCGATGGGCCGATCTGTTCGATTAGCGGCAGGCCCATGGCCCTAAATGCTTTGTTGGCGAAAAGTATAACGACGAGGGTCGCGAGTGGAAGGACGAGGTGGCGAAGAAAGCCCAACCCTCGGCCGTTGTCTGGGATTTGCTGAGAGGCAACGAGGGCGAAGATCCACAGGATGAGGAGTGCGAGGAGGTTCACAGCCAATCGAATCGCGGGAGGCCCACTGAGTTGTGTGTACGGAACCGAGACCGATTGGACGAATGCCATACTGCTCAGCAAGGGTCCGGCGAGGAGCACGGCCAAGATGGTGAAAATATAGGGAACGATCCAAGTCCAGGATTTCGACATAGGAATCTTTGAGGAGATCCGTGAATGGCCTAAAGTGTAGCGGATGGGAGGGGAGAGTCAACGAATTGGGAGAAATGAACCGCTGTGTGCGAGAGAATAGGAGAGTAGGATGCCGAAGAGATTGGGTTGCTTATCCGTCTGCACAGAGTCTGCCGGGACAGCCGCGGTGTCTAAAGTCGCGCCTGTCGCGCACGTCTCGCGAGTCTCGCTCGAATCTCACGAACGCTGTGCGAGGAGGGCGGCTGTCTTGAGGGGATCGAGTAACTTCTCGGGAACTTTCAAGTCGCCCCGGCCTGTACCCACTTCGATGTCCGGCTTGGTGGTCCCGTGGAAATCGCTGCCACCGGTTACCAGCATATCCAGCCGCTTGGCCAGGTCGAGATACTCCGTCGTCTGCCGCTTCGTGTGGGTACTATAATGGACTTCGATGCCGCCGAGGCCTTCAGCTTTCAAGGCCGTCAGGAGCGTGGTCAGCCCTTCTCCAGACACCTTGGCCCAGGTAGGGTGCGCGAGCACAGCCACACCGCCGGCGGCTCTGATCCAGGCAATGGCATCAACCGGCAGGGGCAGTTCACGCGCCACATATGCCGGGCGTCCCTCTGCCAGATATCGGTCAAAGGCGTCTTTGGCGGACGAGACATACTTCTTGTCCATCAAGAGCCGCGCAATATGTGGCCGGCCGACCGAATCCGTGCCGGCCAAAGCCCGCACTTCGTCGTACGTCACGTCCAGCCCCAATGAGCGCAGTCGTTCGATGATCTGTGGGTTGCGTCTATGCCGTCCCTCGCGCAGAGTGGTTAACCGTCTATTCAGTTCCGAGTCTTGCCAGTCTATACAATAGCCAAGAATATGGAGCTCACTATTGCCGACGCAGGAACTGATTTCCACGCCAGGAATAATTTCAACTCCCAGCTCAGTTCCGGTTGCGATAGCTTCAGGAATGCCGGTGACAATGTCATGGTCTGTGATGGCCAGCGCGGTGACCCCTGCCTTGTGGGCAAGCTGGAGCACTTCAGCCGGCGAGAGGCTTCCGTCTGAGTGGGTCGTATGGAGATGGAGATCGAGACGGCTCATGTCGATTCATGGAGCAGGCTGCCGGGACCTGCTTGTTGAGCGACGAGTCTCGCTGTGAAGACAGAACCGGGTCCATGACGGCTGTCGTGCTCGCCTTCGTCATAAGACACCACGCGGAGCGTGGAGGTGAGCCGGAGCAATTCGTTGTGGGCGAGGCAAAACTCCCATCGGCGTGGGTGATGATGTCGCAAGTAGTTGTCGATGATGAAGGTCTCGTAGATTAAGACCCCGTTCGGTTTCAGTGAATCAATGAGGGCAGGGAACAGCGCGCGATGGAGGTAGAAGGACACCACGATCACATCATATTCCTGCGGCGGAAACTCCGGTCGTTCCTCTGTCTTTCGTTCGAGGTCCACTGTCCGGACAGTGAGGTTCGGGAGATTTCGTTGTTTCGCCGTGGCAGCGAGCTGCGCCATGGCCTGTTCATCGCGATCCATCGCATCGACCTGAAACCCGTGTGAGGCCAGATAGAGCGCATTGCGTCCGGACCCGGCCGCGACATCGAGCGCCTTGCCTTTCGGCAAGCGATGGAGTTGAAGCTGTTGCGCTAAGAAGAGCGAGGGCGCTGGATCTGTCTGTTGCGGTTGATGGGCCATGCGGCTCCGTTCCACCTTCACGCCAACCGATCCGGTCATTTGTGAGAGAGGAGGCGCCAGCTTTCTGAGCCAGAGAGAGACTCTCGCGACAGGGAATTCCGTGAACAACATCGCAAGGACCTGCTCCGTAAATGTTTCGAGCAGCGCGCAGTCCTGAGTCTCGCCCAACTCGACGATCCGCTCTGTCACCCGGGCATAGTCTACGGTCTTATTAATTTGGTCGGCAGCTTCGGCAGCGGTCCCTTCACAGTCCAACTCCAAATCGATCGCCAGTGGTTGCGGTCTCCGCCGCTCCGCCGGCATGACCCCGCAGCGCCCTTGAAATTCCAGTCGTTCAATGACCACACGATAGGCCATGTCGACATTCTCAAGGATTGGATTTCGGGCTGTCAACATATCGTTAGTGGGGTATACGAGGAGGAGAGGTATGTTAGCTCCCCACGGGTGCCGTGACGAGAGAGAAAAAGCGTTTAAGCTTGAAAGGGGAACTAGGAAGGGTGGTGCTTGTTCGAGGCCCATAGGATGAGCCGCCATCGGCATATCCTAAGCCCGCGTTATTCAAACGGTTCATCGTAAAATCGCGGAGAGGTGTGCGGCAAGCGCGAAGAGCAGGACTTGCCCGAGGAGTGAGCCTCGTTCCTGCCTGCCCCGCTATTTAAACGGATGAAAACCGATCTTATTGTCTTCCCGGTCTTGCAAGCCCGTGAAGTACATGAGGACCGAGTCAAGCTTCTGCAGCAGAATGGCCCGTTCGCACCAGAGGCCTTCGAGGTAGGTCACGTCATTCGTCAGGCTGTTGCACGAAGCGATAAATCGTTTGAGCGCGTCTTGCGGAACCTTGAATTCCTGCAGATCGATGTCCAATGACTTCTCAAGTTTCTCGATCGCAGCGTTGAACTCATTGACCCACCGCTCTTCAATCTGTGGGCGCTCAGGAACATTCGCCCGAATCGAGGTAATGGCCGCATACGCTCTCAGAATCTGGTCGTCATTGTTCATGCTGGTCGCCTCTCAACGAATAGTACCCCGATTGCTTGAACACTCTGCGACGGTAGGCAAGTCTACTTGAACGTCCGACACATGTTCAATCTTCGTCCCGTTCCACCGACTGGGTTAGGCTGTAAATTCGCAGTCTATCCAGCCATCAGCCCGCCGTATATCCCGGCCAACCTCTCGTCTCCGGAGGGAGTAGCCAGGCTGGCTTTCACTGCGCGCATCGTGGGAGCACATTCTGATCGTGCGCACTCTGCGAGCGAAAGGGACCACCCAGGTTGCCTTGCTCCTCTATTGACTGCTCTTTCCCCCCGCTCCTATAATTCTCTCACGGTTCTTCCTGCAACCGGCTGATTCAGCTTGAAAAATGGCAGAATTTACGCACTTCAATGAGTCGGGGCGGGCGCGTATGGTCGATGTCAGTGCCAAGAACTCGACCGAGCGGGCCGCGACGGCTCAGGCTATAATCTTTCTCCAGCCCGAAACTCTTGAAAAGATTCAACGCGGTAAGATTGCCAAAGGCGATGTCTTGTCCGTCGCGCAGGTTGCCGGCGTGATGGGAGCCAAGAAAACGCCGGACCTCATTCCCATGTGCCATCCGATTCTCCTCACGAGTGTCGATATCTCATTTAAAGAAGAGTCTCAACCGGATCGCGAAGGCCGCTGTTCGATCACTATTTTGGCGACGGCCAAGACGACCGGGCCGACAGGTGTCGAAATGGAAGCGATGACCGCGGCTTCTGTCGCAGCCTTGACGATCTACGATATGTGCAAAGCGGTTGATCGCGGGATGAGCTTCAGCGAGGTCTGTTTGCTCGCAAAATCAGGTGGGAAGTCAGGAGTATTTACAAGATCATAAGTCCATAAACTTAAAGTATCTCATAATGGTGTTCTGTGATCACGGTTCGCTTGTTTGGGATGACGAAAATGATGGCAGGGAATCAGGGGGCCCTATCTCTGGATCTTGCCAATGGTAGTCGGGTGAAAGACCTCATCGGTGGGTTAGAAGCTGGATACCCTGCTATCGGAGAACTGATTCAGAAGAAAAAGGTCCTCGTTTCGGTCAATCAGGAAATTGCCCACGAAGAGACAGCCATCAGCGATCGCGACGAAATCGCCTTGTTACCGCCGTTTGCCGGTGGCTGCCCATCTGATCAGTCAGGTGATGAAATACTTGTCCGTGTTCAGCGAGAAGATTTTTCCGTGGATGCGGAGATTAATCGGGTGCGGAGCAAGTCGAAACGCATCGGCGGCATTTCAATTTTTCTGGGGACAGCGCGTGACCGGTCCAAGGGACGGGATGTGGACAGCATCACCTTCGAGCACTACGAAGGGATGGCCCAGACGAAGCTATGTGAGATACGGGAGCGGGCATTGAAGGATTTCGACATCATTGAGGTCTCAATCCTCCACCGGTATGGCGAGATCGGTATCGGTGACAACATCGTGCTGATAGTCGTGGGGGCCGAGCATCGGGCCGAGGCGTTCCGTGCCTGCCAGTGGGCGATCAGTGAATTGAAACGAATCACCCCGATCTGGAAACTCGAACATACGCCGGAAGGCGAGGTTTGGGTGGAGGAACATCCCTAGAAGCGTTAGAAGTAAAAGGTGAAACGTAAAACGTTCAAAAGAAATCGAGAAAGTCTTGGCTGACCAGCTATCAACAAGTACAGCTCTTCTTCCCGTTGCCGATGCTTTCGGCCGCCCGCTTCGGAGTTTGCGGTTGTCCGTGACGGATCGATGCAACCTCCGCTGCAAATACTGCATGCCGGAGGAGGACTATATCTGGTTGCCGCGCGAGGATGTATTGACTCATGAGGAAATGGCAGGCCTGACCGGCTATTTCACGGACCTCGGCGTGGATCGCGTGCGATTGACTGGTGGGGAGCCGTTGCTTCGACGCAATTTGCCTCAGCTGATTCGCCTATTGCTTCAAAACCAACGGGTGACGGATATCGCGTTGACGACGAACGGCATTCTTCTGGCGGACCAGGCTGAAGCGCTGTATGAGGCAGGGCTGCACCGCATCACGGTTAGCCTCGATACGCTGAAACCTGAACGATTTCTTCAACTGACTCGCCATGATGAGTTTGCGCGCGTGATAGAAGGGATTGAGTCTGTGGCTCGGGCGGGATTTACCGGATTAAAGCTCGACACAGTGGCGATTCGGGGGTTCAACGATGATGAGTTGATTGCGCTGATCGAGTTCGGCAAGCAGATACAGGCGGAGGTTCGGTTTATCGAATACATGGACGTCGGTGGCGCGAACGAATGGTCTCAGGAAAAAGTGCTTTCCCAAGCTGCGATGCTTGCCCTGCTGAGCGCGCACTATGGGACGATCGAGTCGATGCCTGAACGGGGAGCCTCGCCGGCGCAGCGATTTATGCTGTCGGATGGGACGACCTTTGGGATTATTCCTTCGACGACCACGCCGTTCTGCGCGACCTGCGATCGCAGCCGGGTGACCGCAGACGGCATGTGGTATCGGTGTCTGTACGCGACGATGGGAACGGATCTGCGCAAGGCTCTTCGCGCCGGCGCCTCGGATGATGAGATGCGGGTCTTGATCCGCACCGGCTGGGAAGGGCGCCGCGACCGGGGCGCAGAGGAGCGGAAGGCGCTTGAGCGGGACGGGTTGCGTGTCGGAGGGTTTATTGGTATTGAGAAGCTTCGCGAAAATCCCCGTCTCGAAATGCACGCACGAGGCGGCTGAGGTCTCATCGTGCGGTCTACATCTGTATCTGTGTTGCTGGCTAAGTTCCGGATGATCGCTCATGCTGGACACTGAATTCCTGACCATTTTAGGACTCGGGTTGGTACTGGGGCTCCGCCATGCCTTGGATACGGACCATTTGGCTGCCGTATCCACGGTGTTGGCGCAACGACCCTCGCTCCGTGCCTCCGGTATGATTGGATTCAGCTGGGGACTTGGGCATACGGTGGTGTTGTTGTTGGTCGGGACGGCGGTATTGATGCTCCGTGTGTCGATTCCTGAACCCTTCGCGTTGGCGGCCGAGTTCGGTGTCGGCGTGATGCTTGTGTTGCTCGGCGGGATGCTCGCGGTGCGATTAGTCCGGGAGCGTTGGCATGTGCATGCGCATGACCATGACGGTGAACGGCATCTGCACCTGCATAGTCATGCGCTGGCCGAAGATCATGGGCATATACACTGGTGGCGTGATTCCGTTCGACCCTTCTGTATCGGCATGGCCCATGGTCTGGCGGGGTCGGCGGCGTTGTTGTTGATCGTGCTGTCGTCTGCGCGATCGGTGTTGGAGGGGCTCACATATATCGCGGTATTCGGGATTGGCTCGATCATGGGGATGGTGCTGGTCGGGATAGTCGTGAGCCTTCCGGTCTTGTGGTCGCTGAACATCGGGCGTCCTGTCTTTCTCACCGTCCAGGGACTGGCAAGTCTTGGGAGCGTTGTCGTGGGACTCACGATGATGTTCCAGATTGCTCTCGGCGGTCAGCTCTTCTGACGGCACACAGTCATCCATCGTCATCGAAGGGAAATCTACGTGCGTCATGAGGGCGGCTATGATATTCTGCCGGCCTCGTGGTGTGTGAGCGAGACGGGCGAGATTGGCGGGAAAAGCGCGACTCGCAAAGATGACTCTTCCGACCTGTCCCGCTCGCGACGAAAAGGAGCGTGTGATGGCCTGGTTTAAAAAGCAGAAAGCGACTGAAGCCGAACCCCCAAAGCGATCTAAGCTTTCAGAGGGGATGTGGCTCAAGTGTAACCACTGCCGAGAAATCGTCTATCGCAAAGAAGTCGAGCGTAATAGTAAGGTTTGCCCGAAGTGCGACTACCATTTCCCGATTTCTGTCATGGAGCGTATTGCGCTCTTGGTCGACCTCGGGACGTTCAAAGAGTGGGATGCGGAGATTGGCCCCCAGGATCCACTGAATTTTCAGGACACGAAGTCGTACAAGGATCGTGTAAAGGCGCACCAGGGAAAGACCGGCCGCAAAGATGCCATGATGACCGGCGAAGGGATGATGAACGGCCGTCGTGTGGTGCTCTGTCTGTTTGATTTCAGTTTCATGGGCGGCAGCATGGGGTCGGTTGTCGGGGAGAAGATCTGCCGGGCGATCGATCGTGCCTTGGAGGCCAAGTTGCCGGTCATTTTGATTACGACCTCCGGAGGAGCCAGAATGCAAGAAGGGATCCTCTCCCTGATGCAGATGGCCAAGACGTCGGCCGCTGTTGCCAAGCTGGGCGAGGCCAAACTCCCGTTTATTTGCCTGTTAGCCGATCCCACGTTCGGGGGCGTCACTGCCAGCGTCGCCATGCTGGGCGATGTGATTTTGGCCGAACCGAAAGCGCTGATTGGTTTTGCCGGTCCCCGCGTGATCGAGCAGACGATCAAACAGCAGTTGCCGGACCAATTTCAGCGAGCGGAATTTTTGTTGGAACACGGTATGATCGATATGATCGTGGAGCGCAAACAGTTGAAAGAGACCTTGAGCACCCTCGTTGCCCACTTTTAGCCGAGACCTGTCATGAAGAATCCCGGCTAGCCTCCTTCCTGCCTGGTTAACAATGACCTATTCCTCTGCCGTAGCCTACTTGTATCGTCTGCAAAAGCATGGCATCAAACTGGGTCTTACGACGATGACGGCGTTGATGGTGCGCCTTGGCATGCCACAGACGAGGTATCGGACGCTGCATATCGCCGGTACGAATGGAAAGGGCTCCACCGCAGCCATGGCCGCCGCAATATTGGAAGCGGCAGGGTATCGAGTAGGGCTCTATACCTCGCCTCATCTTGTAGAGTTTCGAGAACGGATACGGGTGAACGGCGAGATGATCACTGAATCTCGGGTGGCACGATTGACCGAACAGCTTCAGACCCTCTGCCAACCGGATCTGTTGCCGACCTTCTTCGAATATACAACAGCAATGGCGTTTCAGCATTTTGCCGATTCAGGGGTCGATGTGGCTGTGTTGGAAGTTGGATTGGGCGGCAGATTCGATGCCACCAACGTGGTGACACCCATAGCGTGCGCGGTCACAACGATTTCCCTCGATCATCAGGAGTATTTGGGGGCCACACTTTCATCGATCGCGTTCGAGAAGGCCGGCATTATCAAGCCCGGGGTGCCGGTGGTATTGGGGCGGCTCGGTGAAGAGGCGCGGCAGACGATTGAACAAGTCGCAAGGGAACGGCACGCCCCGGTATTCCAGATACACGAGCACTTTCAGACAGAGGGAGCGGAGCCCCAACAATTCTCCTACCGCGGATTGGGCATGCAATATGACCGACTGACCTGTGCCCTTGAGGGTCGTCACCAACTGGATAATGCCGCCTGTGCGCTGGCGTTGCTGGAAGCGGCGGCTTCCCAGGGGATTACTCTCACGGCCGATGCGGTACGAACGGGCTTGCGCACAGTCAACTGGGCTGGACGATTGGAAGTAGTCGATCACCACCCAACTATCCTGCTGGACGGCGCGCATAATCCTGCTGCCGCAGCGGCCTTGGCCGACTTTCTCTTGCGTTCTGACCGATCTCATCCGTCCCGCCCTGTCGTGCTTGTCCTAGGGATGATGCGTGACAAGGATCAGCGAGGCTTTCTTAAACCGCTCAGGGACCTTGTCGATGAGGTGGTGTTGACGCAGGCGGATCTCCCACGCTCTGCCACTGCGCAGGAACTCCGGACCTCGCTCGAAGGTTTGCTGCCTCAGTCGCATGTCGTGCCGTCGCTCAGCGATGCGATGGCGCTGGCCAGGCAGCTGGCGACGCCGGACGGTCTGGTCTGTGTGACGGGATCGCTCATGCTTGTGGGAGACTGCAAGGCATGGCTCCGTGGCTGTGGACTTTCGCCGCTTCGGGGCTGACATGGCAGGGATTTCGACGCGGCTGTGGATGTGCCTGGTTGGTTGGTTGGTGCTGGGGACACTGTTTCCACAAGTAGGTGTCGCTGCAGGGCCGAAGACATCCTCTGAGGGCCCCCCGCTCGATATCACGGCAGAACGAATCGAGTATCTACAGGAATCAGAAAGCTACGAAGCCGATGGTTCGGTGGTGGTCAAGCAGGGGACCCTGCGTTTGACGGCCGATCACATGACCATTCAGGCTTTGCCCGGCGTACTCATTGCCACGGGTCACGTTCACCTCACCGATCCCAAATCCGATCTCGTGACCGAGCGATTGGAACTCAACATCAATACTGAGGCAGGGGTGGTCACGCATGGACGGGCGCATCTCAAAACCACCAATACCTCGGTGGAGGGGCGTCTCTTGCAGCGGTTTTCAGAGGATCATTATCGGGTGAAAGAGGGGCGGTTTACGAACTGCGATGCCCAGAAAGGTGAGACGCCGGCCTGGCGGTTTAACTTCAAGGATCTTGACCTGCAGGTCGGTGACCACGTGGAGTTTAAAGGTGGATGGTTCTGCATAAACGATGTTCCGGTGCTGCCAATGCCCACGATGACATACCCGCTCTCCAGGCGACATACTGGGTTCCTTATTCCCGTTGTCGGGTGGGACAGTCGTTTTGGCGTACACGTTAAAGAAAGCTTTTATTGGGCCATCAATCCCAGCCAGGACCTGCTGATCTCTCCCTTCTATTACAGTAATCTCGGCTATGGGAGCGAGTTCAGATATCGATATATTCTGGATCGGTTGTCGAGAGGGCAGTGGTTCGTCAGTGCCTTGCATCAAACAGAGGTGCCGGAAGTGTCTAGCGTGAGCCAGGCGGGACAGGAGGCGGGGGAGACCCGCGCGTTGATCAGGGGAACCCATACACAGCAATTTAACCCGGACTTATTCTTTCGTGTTCAAGCGAACTTGGTGACCGACCGGAATTATTTGCAACAACTGAGCAATTCGGGAGTTCTGAGGGCTCTTCCCAGCAGCGACTCGAATATTTTTCTCAATCAACGTTTGGCGTATGGAAACACCTACCTGCTTGGTCAATACCTGCAGCCGTTGCAATCGGGAGGAGCGGATACATTTCAGCGGTTACCGGAAATCGGCTACAGTCTCCCGTATCTCCAACTATTCAATTCGCCGGTCTTGCTGGGCGGGGATACGAATTTCGTGAACTTTTATCGTGAACAGGGATTTGCCCAGAATCGAATAGATATTGTGCCGGGGCTATCGACGGACGTGCTGCATTTTGGCCACATCGTGGGGCTGACCCCCCAAGTGAAGGTGCGTGAAGTGTATTACACGCACGGGGTGGACAATTCTGAAAACCAACATCGCGAGACCTTTTGGGCGGGGCTTAATGCGACGTCGAAGCTGAGCCGCCGATTCAGAACGAGCGAGGGGAATACCTTGCTGCATACGGTTGAACCCAGCGTCATCTATGAATATGTCCCGTCGACGAATCAGTCGCAATTGACGCAGATCGATCAGGTGGACGATCTGCCGAAGAAAAACCTGATGACCTATATGCTCCGCAACCGATTGTTGGAGCAAGATGGCAACAGTAGTTTCAATTGGTTGGATTTCACGATGGCCCAAAGTTACCATGTGGGTGCCGTCCAGACGAGCGCGCGAGACTTCACACCTGGTGTCCCTCCGCTGGCAGGATCGGTCACGCAACCGTTGCAGCCGGCGACGGTTCCTGTTGATGGGAAGAAATTTTCCGATCTCTGGATGCGGGTCGTGATCGGGAATACGGCTCCGAAGGTTGGAGCGACTCAGTCAGCGGATGCTGCATTGGGCCAAGGCGCCGGGGTTGTTCCGGGTCAGCAGCCTGCCACGAATCAGTATCTGACCGTCGATGCGTTTTTCGATCCCTACCGATCGTCGCTGAGTCAGTTCAACACCACCTTCCGGGTTCAACAGTCCAACTACTGGTATCTCGAAGTGGGCCAACGTTACACGAACGAAGGCAATCGTGTACGTCGTGGCGATGTGTGGAATCCGATTTCATTCAACGAGGTCTATGCCCCGACCCCTGAAATTCAATTCGTCACAGCGGCGGGGGCATTTCGCACGCCGTGGGGATGGACGGTCGGTGCGAAGACCTACTACGATGTGATGGTCGGCAAGAGTTCTGAGTTCGATGTCGTCGCCCTTTATCAGAATCCCTGCAAGTGTTGGTCGCTGGGACTCTATTATCTACAGTTCCCCGACCGCCAGCAGTACAGCTTCATGTTGAGCCTGACCGGGATCGGTTGGACGGAGAGTTTCGGCACGGCAGTGGTTCGAAGTATTCTCAGCCCGCTGCTGATTGGGGAGAAGGGTCTTCCCTGGGCGGTGCCTGGAGGGCCGTATGGACCACAACAAGCGAACCTACCCCAGCCTGAGATGGGTGGGTATGGACGATGAACAGATTTTTGTGCGAGGCATGCGAGACGAGAAGGAAAGGCGAAACCTAGTGTTCGAAGTTCCGAAAACCTGGAACCTCGAACCATTGCCTTTCTGGCCAGGCTCGCTCCGGCGGATTTGACTCCTCGAAGAGGGCTGGTATACGATGCTCTACGGTTCCAATTGTTATTGTGTACTCAGCGAAGGAGGAATACGACGTGGCAGGAGATGCACTGAAAGTCGAAGATGCAACGTGGGATGCAGAGGTCATCAAGGCCTCTGAACTCGTGATGGTAGATTTCTGGGCCGTCTGGTGCGGCCCTTGTCAGATGGTCGCTCCTGTCATAGAAGAATTGAGCAAAGAGTACGCGGGAAAGATGAAGGTACGGAAGCTCAATACCGATGAAAACCCCGAAGTCGCAGGCCGCTATCAGGTCATGAGTATCCCGACCATTCTGTTTTTCAAGAACGGACAGATCGTGGAGAAACTCGTTGGGGCGAGACCGAAGCGGCAGTTCAAGGATATGATCGATTCGTTGCTGGCGCAACCAGCCGGCTCAGCTTAAGGATTGTAGTCACCTGCCGCAATGCTCGCCGAGTTGCGCATTGTTAATTTCGCGCTCATTGAGCAACTCAGTCTTCAATTCCAGTCCGGGTTTACCGTCCTGACTGGGGAGACCGGTGCCGGGAAGTCTCTCCTCATTGATGCCATTGCATTATTAGTTGGTGGGCGGGCCTCGACCGATCAGATCCGCTCCGGAGAAGACGAGGCCCAGCTTGAAGCTGGCTTCCACCTCCCGGACACCCATCCGCTCCTCCAACACCTGCGGTCACAAGACATCATCGGTCGGAACGAATCTGACCTGATTCTTCGGCGTGTGCTCTCCCGTTCAGGTCGCCACCGGGTGTACGTCAACGGTAGCCTGTGCCCCTTGCGTGTGCTTGAAGAGCTTGGGGGCACCCTCGTCGATATCCATGGACAGCATGAGCAGCAGTCGCTGTTGGCAACCGCCAAACAGTTGGACGCTCTCGATGGGTTCGGGCGCCTCTATGAGCTACGCAGGAAGTATGAGCAAGCCTATCTGGGATGGAGGGAATTGCGCGCGAAGTTAGATGTCTTGCAGCGGGACGTCGCTGATCGAACAAGACGCGAATCTCTGTTGCGGTTCCAAGTCCAGGAGATCGAGCAGGCCGGGCTGTTGCCTGATGAAGAAGAGCAACTCCGCAGTGAGCGGCAGCGGTTAGTCCATGCGTACCGGCTGAGGGAACTGGCTCACGAGGCTCATGTCGAGTTGCAGGAGGATGAGCAGGCTGTTCTCACCAGGCTGGGGCGAATCAGCCGCGCGATTGGAGAGTTGGCACAGACTGATCCAACAATGGGCGATTGTGAACAGGCTGTAGCGGAGTCGACGATCCAGCTCAAAGAACTTGCCGGGCGGCTGCGAGATTATGCACAGCAGTTAGAGGCCGATCCTGACCGACAGGTGGTTGTGGAGGACCGACTCGACTTGATTCAACGGCTGAGGAAAAAATATGGAGGGTCGGTTGAAGCGGTTGTCGCAACGGGCAGATTGGCGCAGGAGGAGCTTCAGGTATTGGACAATCATGAGGAGCGAACGGCTGAGTTGACTGGTCTGCTGGACGAAGAGGCCCGTCGTCTCCACACGCTGGCACAGCAGCTATCGAAGAAGCGAATTGACGCGGCCAAGCGGATGACGGTACTCGTGGGAGTAGAGCTGGCCGCGTTGAAGATGGAGCAGGCGATCTTTCAGGTCACGGTATCTAGCGATGAATCGGCCGAAGGGCTTGGACCGGCTGGGCGTGATCGCGTGGAGTTCCTGCTCTCAAGCAATCCTGGTGAGCCTCCGAGACCGTTGGGCCGAGTGGCGTCCGGGGGAGAACTCTCGCGTATTATGCTGGCGCTTAAGACGGTGTTGGCCGAGATGGATCAGGTTCCTGTCCTGGTATTTGACGAAATCGATACGGGAGTCGGTGGGGCAGTGGCTGCAGCCATGGGAACGAGACTGCGCAAGCTCGGATCGTTCCATCAAGTATTTTGCATTACCCATCTTCCTCAGGTCGCGTCCCAAGCGGAACATCATCTGCTGGTAGAGAAGGGACTGGAGAGTCAACGGACATCCACGTCGGTCAGAGCGCTGAAGGGGATGGGGCGGGAGGAGGAAATCGCCCGAATGTTGAGCGGCCCGACCATTACGAAAAAAGTGCGTGAGACAGCCGCGGAACTCATTGCGGGGGCAAAGGGCAAGCGGTTCGAGTGAGTGCGCAGATTCTGTTAAGAGTCTGATCGGTCGGATGGGCTAGTTGCCATCGCCATGGCAGGAAGGGATGCCTTGCATTCCTGGACAACCCGCGCGAAGAGTTCGGTCAATTTGGGTTCGAAGTGAGTGCCCGCATGCGAACGTATCTGTTGGCAGGCCTCATCAATCGTCAGGGGCGTCCGGCCAGGAAGTTCCGCGGTCAGGTGGTCAAATGTTTGGGCTAGACAGACAATGCGGGCCAGTTGAGGAATTCCTTCTTCTTGAAGCCCAAACGGATAGCCCGAACCATCCCACCGTTCATGATGATAGGCAATAATCTGTCCTACCTCAGCCGGAAGTGCGAGCGGTAATACGAGTTTCGCGCCCTGCTCAGGGTGGTGCCGATTGCCGACAGATTCCCCGGTTACAGCAATTTCATCGTCGGCAAATTGATAAGGCTCAGGCCCGATCTTGCCGATGTCGTGGAGAAACGCTCCCAGTGCCAACGATTTCTGTTCAGCGAGTGTCAGGTTGATGCGGTTGGCCAAGAGTGTGGCGTAGAAACTGACTCGGCTGCAGTGGTTGAGCAATTGGCGATCTTTAGCCTCAAGCAGGTCGGAGAGCAGAGGGAGAAGGTCCGGTATGGATTCGGAGCTGGCCACAAAGTCTAATGCCGGTTTTCCGATCGCCTGGTATCCCGTGCGCAGCTCTTTCCAGGCTTGTGCGCATTCAGTTTCTGATCCCCAAAGCCCGGTCGATGTCCCAATGAAATGTCTGAGAAAATCGAGCCGTTGTTTCTTTTCGAGTGTCTGGTTGATGAGGGAAAGCAATTCCGTGACGTTGAAGGGCTTGAGCAGGTAACCGGCAGCGCCATGGCGTATGCCTTCCATGGCAGACTTTAAGCTGCCGTATCCGGTAATGATGATGACCTCAATGTTGGCGTGGTGATGCTTGATGTCCTGGAGGAGATCGATGCCCTGACGATCAGGAAGCTTCTGGTCGAGTGTGATGATGTCGATCGACTGGGAGTTCAGCACCTCAATTGCTGCACTGGCTGATTCCGCTGCCTGGATATTGAAAAAGGGGCGGAGAATCACTTGCAGCGCATCACGAGGTCCTGCCTCGTCGTCAATCACGAGCAAGGTCGGCTTCTTCTTCACAGGCTCAGAAGTGACAGATAAGCTCATAAGGATATCTCTACCGCTAATTACTTAGAAAGTAAAGCAATTCCTATTCCTTTTCAGTGAGTTAGCATTCATATCCCCATAGAATGTGGCTCGTGCATGATTGAAGCCCATATGTAGTTTTCTTGAACGAAACTCTACGTATATCATGGGGAAATCTTATACCAAACTGTGCAAAAAAGACGCAGAGCGGGCAGTGGTTGTGCTATTCCTGCACTACCGCCGAGGGTTCGGTGGTCGCTTCCTGATCGGGGCGACCGATTCCCAGCGTGTCCATGCGGTACTTGAGCATCCGGCGGCTGATTCCCAGTAGGGTGGCGGCATGGGTTTGGATGTAGTTCGTTCGCTTGAGGGCATCCAAGATAATCTCCCGCTCGAATTCCATCACGGCTTTTTCGAGCGACAGCCGCCCAGCGAGGGTGTCGTCGCGAAGTGAAGAGGAGCGGGTGTCGTTCTTGAGAATGCTCGGGAGATGTTCAGGGGTGATGGTATCCGATCCCTTGGACCAAATAAACGCCTGTTCGATGATGTTCTCCATCTCTCGCACATTGCCCGGCCAGGGATAGCGGGACAGAAGATCAACGGAGTCTTTGGAAAACTCTTGGGGCGGACGGCAGTCTTCTTCGATTCGTTTGGCCAGAAAGTGTTTGGCGAGAAGAGGAACGTCTTCACCGCGTTCCCGAAGTGGGGGTAAATAGAGCGCAATGACGTTGATGCGGTAGTAGAGGTCTTCACGGAATTGCCCTTTGCGAACGAGTTCCTCGAGATTCTTGTTCGTTGCCGCCACGATGCGCACATCTACCTTGATGGATTGCACTCCGCCGACTCTAGTGATTTCTCGTTCTTGCAACACGCGCAGCAGCTTGGCTTGCGTCATGGCGCTGAGGTCGCCGATTTCGTCGAGGAAGAGCGTTCCGGAATTGGCGAGCTCAAATTGCCCGACTCGACGAGCCGTGGCATCCGTGAACGAACCTTTCTCATGGCCGAACAGCTCGCTCTCGATGAGCGTTTCAGGAAGGGCTGCGCAGTTCAGTGCGATGAAGGGACGCTCGCGCCTGCTGCCATTGTTGTAGTGAAGCGCCTTGGCGACCAGTTCCTTCCCTGTGCCGCTCTCGCCGGTAATCAGGACGGTTGTGCGGCTATCGGCGACTTGTTCGATCTTGGTGTAGATCTCCTGCATCGACGGACTCTTGCCGATCAGGTTGTGAAAGGCGTAGCGCCGAACGACTTGCGCGCGGAGTTGTTTGACCTCGCGCTGGAGTTCCTGGTCCTTGAGCGCGTGCTCGACGATCACGCGGAGTTCTTCCACATCGAAGGGTTTCGAGAGGTAGTCGGCCGCGCCGAACTTCATGGCATCGACGGCGGTTTTGACCGACTTCGTTCCTGTCAGCATGATGACTTGCGCCGTACGGTCCTCGGCGCGCAGGGTTTGGAGCACTGAAAGCCCGTCGGTGCCAGGCAGGATCACATCCAGGAGGACCAAATGGGGAGCTTCCTTGCGAAACAGCTCGAGCCCTTCCTGGGCGTCTGCGGCTTGGATCGTTTCGTAGGTTGGCTCCAGTACCGCCTTCAATGAGGCTCGAACCCGGGCCTCGTCATCGATCAATAACACGCGTTTTTTCATGCTGGTATCCATTGGTGTTGGCGGCTATGCGGGTAACGCGGGCAGGCTCACGAAAAACGTGGTGCCGACACCGACCGAACTCTTTACCCGGATATCGCCGTGATGTTCTTGAATAATCTGATGGACAATCGTCAAGCCGAGTCCCGTTCCTTCATGTTCCCCGCTCTCGTGTTTGGTCGTAAAAAATGGGTCGAAAATGTGTTCGAGGTTTGTTTCCTGGATTCCCTCGCCGTTATCTTCAATCTCGATATGAACCCAGTCGTGTCCTCCCGGCTTCACCAACCTGCGAGTCTGAACGCGCAAACGTCCACCTGCCTCTGCCATCGAGTCCATGGCATTGAGGAGAAGATTGAGGAGGACCTGCTTGATCTGCTGCCGGTCCAGCATGACACGAGGCAGGTCGGACGCCAACTCTTTTTCAATCTTGATTCCATGGCTGTCTGCTTTGACATCAATGAAATACAGGCACGAGGCGACAATGTCGTTGAAGTCCTCGTCCGTCAGCTTGGGTTCCATGTATCGGGAGTAGTCGAGAATTTCCTGAATCAGCCGTTCGATCCGATACACGTCGTCGAGCACCACTTTGCTGAATTCTTGAATAAACTGGGGATCGTCTTTTCGTTCAGGGGCCAATTGAATAAAGGTTTTGATCGACGTGAGGGGGTTTCTAATTTCATGGGCGAAACCGCCGGCGATTGTCTCAAGGGATTTCAACCGATCCGTGCGCTTCATGAGTGTGTGCGAACGATGGAGGTCCTCGTAGAGCACGATGGTGTCCAACGCATTCGTGGCGGTTTGTGCCAGCGCGGCGAGCATGGATCTGGTCAGCAGATTTTCTCCATCCAACGGCTGTGCGGCGCCAAGCAGTGAGAAGGCGATGAGACGACCTTTAATGAGGTGTGGCACGACACGTGTGGCCTGCATAGCCTCCATGGCTGCGCGTGCGCCGGCTCCGGAGGCAGTCTCTTGGAGGTCTACAGCTGAGTCAGCCTGCGTCATGATCCGGTTGGTTGCAATAAGAAATTGAGGCAGGGGATGGCTCACGGCCAGCGTCGGAGGCATGAGCGTGGAGGCAACGGGGCCAACTATGTTGGCGCGGCGATAGTATTCGTGTTCGCGATCCAGTAGGAACAGTGTCCCGTGGGTCGCGGCGCCTGCACGACACAGCTCTTGGATAATACAATTCCCGAGTGTCGTCAGATCGGTCATCGTTCCCAGTTCGGCCGAAAACCGTGTGACGATGTTTAGTAGCTCGCTGGGAGAAGACGGCAAGATGTCGGTATTTGGTGAGCGTGATGTCATAGCGAACAGGGAGCGCAGATGTCCCGTGCAACCCGCCGGCGGAAATGCAAATGGGGCATGAAATGTTTATGTGTTCAAAGTTGTACGGATGGGAGTATACACGGCCAGGGTACGTTCAGCTAGCGGATTTATCTTTTTCGATAACGGCTAGGAAGGCATGCCCGTTGAGGGCCGGACGGATGTGGGGGCCGAGGATTCCGGCTTGCCGGAGGAGTGAGGCTAATGAGGATCGGTCGAAGGTGTGCAGCAATCCTTGCCGGATGGCTTCCCTGAGTCGCCCAAGATGGTGTAGGACGATCTGGGCTTGGGGACTAAATTCATCCTGATCCGTTCTGCGCAGATGCTGGCGGTAAAACACCGAGAGATCGGTGTCTGGGTGGAAGACTGTGAGGACGAGGCGCCCTTCAGGATGGAGAATGCGGTACAGCTCTCGAATCGTGACTAGTGGAGAGGGGACGAACGGGAAGGACAGATTGCAGACGATGCGATGGAGTGAGTGGTCTTTGAAGGGAAGGCGGTGCGTCCAATCCGCCTGTACCCAGTCGGTGGTCATGGGGGGATAGATTGTGAGAGTGCCAGAGAAGTCGCTATCGAGTTCCCGGTGCAAAGCACGAAGACTCTGTCGGGCCTGCGTCAGCGAGTCTTGAGATTCTTCCAGCCCAGCCACGCGAACGGGACGTTCCGGGCTCCATCCACGCTGTCGCGAGCGATAGGCCTGATTGACCATTGTGGTTCGGAGTAAATCACCGTGACCGACTCCTACGTCCACGAGTACGGAGCCTGGTTTAAGAGGATTCAGTAGCCGGTAGAGATCGTCCATGAGCTTCCAGTACTCATAAAGGTTCCCGAGTTGGGACAGTTGTTGTAGATATGCGACCCTCAGAGCTTTACGCGTGATCTGCGAGAGATTGTGGCGAAGGCGGCTGCGCTCCAGCTCAACGCGCTGTTGACGGGCCAGCATGCGGCGGGTTTGTGCGTGGAATTCGGTCGGAACGGTCGGTAAGGAGACAGCCACGGCGATGTGCTCCAGGATCTGTCGGAAGGCTTGGGGATGTGGCTCGTGAAGGGGGAGACTCTGGCCAGTCAGCGGCGCTGGGGCTATCGCCAGACGGGTATGGGATCCCAGCGCGTTGAGAAATGCCTGGGGGAGGTCAGCTGGAGGCAAAGGCCCGAGCGGGCTACTGGGAATCGTGAGAATGGCTAGTGGCGAGCGAAGCAGGCGCAGGTCCGCAATCGTGGAGGCCAGGTCCGTGAAGTGGCCTCCAATGATATCGCCGACAAAGCGATCAACATTGAGGTTGAGTCCGAGCAGATTTGCGATGCCGCGGCGCACTCCATATCGGTGGTCGGCTACGAGATCATGTCCGTGAACTGTCAGGAGCATGGCCTGAATATCGACGACCGGATTGATCAAGAGCAGCAGGTCTAGAGGATGGGCTTGCACCGCCATCTTGAGCGCGACGCGTGCGGTCATGTCACTCGCCATGACAATAAGGGGGGCGGTCGGCCACGTATGTTGCACAAATTCCACAACTTTTAGGAGGTCGGCTTGCATGCTCCGTAATGATGTCTGCTGCAGTTCGCCGTCGCTCAGCCCCAGGTGGTTCGTGTGGTCATAACGCAAGACACGGAGCCGGTGATGCGCCAGGTAGCAGGCCAAGGTACTGGCATCCAACGCGGTCTGGCCATAGCCGGGAGCGATGATCACGACCGGTGTGTTTGGTGTAAGCGATTGGCGAAGATGGTCGTCAGCGATCACAATCGTCTGGCCGCGTAGATTTCGGCATTCTCGTGGAATACTCACGACTGATGCCGACTGAGCGAAAGAGTCCGATTCGTCTGCCGACGTGAGATGTTGTTGGACGACACGGTTCACTTCCCGCTCCGCATACGGCGTGAGGTTCTGAAAGCGGAGGCCGACTCGAAGGGCAGGGTCGGAGTCTTGGTGACGAAATTCGCTGGGGGCTGCGAGATCCCGAGCCGACCAGACTATCCGGGAGGACAGTGCAGCGTCCGGCGCGCCGGGTTCATGGGTCCCGGGGTGCTTCTGTGTTTGCGTGACGGAGAAGTGCAGTGTCGCAATACCACTCAGGAGTTCTGGGCGAGCGTTGAGGTGAAGGCAGGCGCCGCCTCGGCTGAGGTTGGTGGTGAGCGCTTCGAGCCGGTAACTTTTTCCGGCAGGATCTGTGACATCAAGTCGGACTGGGAGCTGCACGGTTACCCGTACGGCCTCACGGGGGTCGTAATCCCCCTGTTCGATAGGCAGGGAGGTACTGCCAGTCTGTTCGAGCTGCGACTCTGCCGCGAGCAGGACTTCAAGGGAGAAGGGTAGAGTTTGCTCCTGCGCAGCCTGGACCAGCGAGGTCAGCACGGCGCCTTCTTCTGACTTGGGAGGCTCAAACGTCACAATCAGCTGAGAGGCTGGCGTTTTGCTTTGGAGTGAGACGGAGCGCTCCTGTGCTCTACCGTGTAATTCGAGAATGCCCACCGCTGTCTTGACTACGACATAGGCGTCTTGTGGCGAGACCGTGGGGAAGTCGCCGGGAAGCGTGACGCAGGCCCCCCCAAAGCTGAAGTTGGAAATAGTGCCGCTCCACGTCGCTGACCCGACGGTGATCGTGGCTGGCAGGGTAGTTGGAGTTCGAAGTGAAGAGCGCCGTTCCTGTTGTCGATCGCCGGAAACGGTTGCTGTCACAGCCGTTGTTGTCGCGCTCTTCGTTTCAGGAGCACGTTCGGGCTGGGTGGCAGGGACGGTAGTCGGGAGATCGAGCGACTTGAGGGTGGGAGACGAGTCAGCCGGAAGACGGAGGATTATGCGAAAAGGGCCCTGCATCGGCGCCGAGAAATCCAAGGCGCCACTCAGTTGGCGGACGAGCTGATACGACTCGAGGAGATCAATAGAGGGGAGTGAAGTGGCTGGAGATGCAGGTGACCACACCATGTCAGATTCGAGCAGCTCGACTTCGACCTCGGCAGGCGAGGCGAGGGGAAATAAGGTGGGGGCGTCTGTTGCGCCGGAGGAAGCTCCCACTGCGCGCGTGCGTACGATGAGTCGATGTGCGCGGCCGACTGTCAGCATATAGGTGTGCGCGTAGGTCAAGAGCGAGTGCACGAGTTTCGCAATCTGTTCGCGATTGCCGACGAGGGGGGGAAGGTGGGGGGAGAATTGCCGTATGATGCCTGTGTCATCCACACTCGCCGGGATTAAGGAGGCGAGTACGCCGTTCAGGATATCGTTGATCGTGTGGCTGAATGTGTGCTCTGCTCTTTCGTGGAGGGCCTGCGTCAATTGTGCTCCGAGTTTCGTCGCTTCGGCGGCATGGCCGGCTAGCGTTTCGGCTTGGTCATCCAATCGTGCGTCACGAAGGCTGGTGAGGAGTTGCCGGGATTGTGTCAGTAGTGAGGCCAATGGATTGTGCAGCTGTTGAGACAGCAGCGTGGCTCGCTCAGCCAGCGCAAGCGATGCATCTCTATGCTGGAGTTGCTCGCGAAGTTGATGAATCGTACTGTCATGCTGTTTGGATTGGGAGAGGTCTCGGATCAGCCCTACCGTGCCGAGAAACCGGCGAAGGGAGTCATAGAGTCCTCTCGCATTGACCTCCGCCGTGAGAGTCAACGGTGTGTTGTCCTGCACGAACTTCCGCCTCAAGGCCAATTCAAAACGGCTGGTGCCTCGCGTTCCGGAGCGGCGTTCGTTGAGACGGTACCGAGCCACTGACTCCTGGCCGAGCGGAACGAGTGTGGTATAGGGCAATCCGATCAGTTCATCTCGGGAGAAGCCTAAGAGTGTGGTGATGCCGGGACTGATCGTCACAAAGCAGCCGTTGGCATCCAGTTCGTAGACGATGTCGCTGAGTAATTCGGTGAGCCGATGATGGCGTTCGTGCTCGTGGTCCAGGGCCACTTTCAGATAATATTTTTCGATGGCTTCCTTGGCACAGAACAGGAGTTCCGTGAGAAAGGCCGGAGATTGCTTTGAGAGAAAAAAGTCAACGTCGGCTTGGAGTGCTTGAATTGCAGAAGCTGAGTCGGAGCGGTCACTGTGCAGAATAACCCCTGCATAGGGTGCGCGGCGTTTGAGTTCACCGGGCAAGGAGGTGTGGTTCTCGGAGAGACACTGTTCGTCGATGAGGATGAGGGTCCATTCGTGTGACGACGCCCAGGTACGAGCTTCTTCCACGGAATAGGCGACATCCACGCGGCAGCCAGGAATGAATCCGCGCAGACTGACGGTGATGAGTTTAATGGATTCAGCGTGTTCGCTGATAATCAGGATGGTGACCGGCTCACTCTGCGGCATCAAATATCCCTGTGCTTCCCGGGAATTCGAGCAAACCTAGTCCCAAAGCGATATCACAAGGTTTACCCTCACGTGATCTGAGACACACGAGGAGTCTGTCGACATTGACCGTTCTACTGCGGCGAACGATCTGCGACCATCTGCGTCGTTCTCTGTCCGAAAAAAATACTCGATGTATTCCAGCGAATACACCTCCGGTTTTTCCGGACCTGCGGCCTCGCATCTGGCTGCCCCTCCTTCGCCTCGTTACGAAGGCAATGCCAGACAGGCTCCTGGCCCCTACGCTTCTATGCCAAGCGACTTGATAGACGTCTGAGAATGAAGATGTGAATATCACAAGCGGAGTGACGAAACCCAGTCTACATGCGGTGTCATGGGCTCCTTCTTTGGTAGGGGGGGATCCCTCACGGATTTTGGTGACGAACAAAATTGAACGGAGTCGGAGGGATACAGGGCGTAGGCTACGCGAAAAACCGTCGCGTACTCACCGCACTGTGCGGCAGGTAATAGAGGGGTATGTTGTCGCTACTTAGCGAGTGGCGTATTGGATGTCGCTGGGCAAGCGCCAGGGGTCATGTACAGCAAATAGTTTCCCATCCCATGGTGTGGTTCTTGTTTCTGCAAGGGATGGTGATGGACCATGGTCATTTCATAATCATCAGCCTTCGTCACAGGAAATCCCTGGCTATCCTTATAGACTTGGTGCGGGAGAAACTCACGGAAGGTCCCGTCCTGGGTGACGTCGGGAACCGTCCGCAGCAGGGTCTGTTTCTTGGTCTTGTTGTCCAGTCCGATCATGAGGAGTTCGTCATGCCCATGCGGGTAGGCGAATTTCACACAGCCATCCATCGAGAATTTAAGAGGAGCACGGTGAGTCTGGACTCCGGCTGTAATCTCAATCCCTTCATCGGTCTGGTCTGGGCCTCGCTGGGAGAACTTGCTGAAGCACACAATATTGATTCCCACCTGATACACATCCATTTCTTTGACGGGAGCGCCCTCGGGTGCCATGTACATGGTGAAGGTCGCCATCACATCTTTGGTGATCGGGGCCTTATGATAAAACGCGACGATCGACATGAGGTGATCCCCCTTGGCGAGCTTGACCCCATACCCTTCCGGGAAACGCGTCTCGGTCATTTCCAGCCCCGCTCCCGCGAAGAACAACGGTTCACCCTCGCATGAGACGCTCGGTTTGCTGTTGTTGAGCATCAAGACATGATGGAGATAGTTCTTGGGGAGGGGCTTCCCTTCCTTGGTGAAGACCGCAGTCTTGTATCCCACCATATACATATCCTTTGGAAGCTCAAAGTTATGCTTGGGCATCGACGCGGCTAGCTCTCCTTCGTGAGCGGCCGGGAGATCGATAGGACCGAACG
>DATENE010000246.1:0-4202 GCA_035275205.1 Nitrospiraceae bacterium | reverse complement strand
GGGCCCTGCTCGGAATTGCATTTCGACCAGGGACCGTCGGTGCCGGGGGACGATCGGCCGAACGGCGAAGGCGATCGCGTCATCGAGATCTGGAATCTTGTCTTCATGCAGTTCAATCGGGATGCTGCGGGAACACTGCATCCATTGCCCAAACCCAGCATCGATACGGGCATGGGGTTGGAACGGCTGGCGGCAGTCGCACAAGGCGTGTACAGCAACTATGACAGCGATGTCTTCACGCCGTTGCTCGGCGCGATCGCGATCAGGGCCGGGGTTCAGTATGGAAAGCAAGAGCCGACCGATCGGTCGATGCGCGTCGTGGCAGACCACCTTCGCGCGATCACGTTCTTGATGGCGGACGGTGTGTTGCCGTCGAATGAGGGACGCGGCTATGTACTGCGCCGGATTCTTCGCCGGGCCGCTCGCCATGGACGGCTACTGGGCATTGTTGAGCCGTTCCTCTATGAGTTGGCGTCGGCGGTTGTGAACCAAATGGGTGAGGCCTATTCAGAGGTTCGAAGCGCTGCCGCGACGATTGCCGAAGCGACGAGGGGCGAAGAGGAACGGTTTATTGCCACACTCGATCAAGGCTTACCGATTCTGAACGAGATGGTTGAAAAAGCACGATCGGCCGGGAGCAAAATCCTTACGGGTTCTGACGTGTTCAAGCTCTATGATACCTATGGATTCCCGATAGACCTGATGGGAGAGGCATGCCGCGAGCAGGGGATGACGCTGGATGAGGCGGGCTTCGAGCAGGCTATTGAAGAACAGCGAAACCGTGCACGCAAAACCGGTGGGTTTGAACAGGAAACGGCTCGCCCTGCGGTTGCTGAATTGGCCGGCCGTGTCGGGACGACGAAGTTTATCGGCTATGATCGCCTGGAAAGCGACAGTCTCGTGCAGGCGATCCTCAAAGGCGATCGGTTGGTCAAAGAAGCGGTGGAAGGCGACGAAGTTGAATTGGTCTTGGATGTGACGCCGTTCTATGCGGAAGGCGGTGGACAGGTCGGCGATCGAGGTGTGTTATTGGGCCAAGAGGGGCGGGTAGAGATCAAAGAAACGACGAGACCGGCGCCGACGTTGGTTCTACATAAGGGAACCGTCACGAAAGGGCGGATTCGCGAGGGTGAGCAATTACACATGACCGTCGATGCCACCACGAGGCAGGACGCGCAGCGAAATCATACCGCCACGCATTTGGTCCATGCCGCGTTGCGCGATATGCTGGGGCCGCACGTGAAGCAATATGGCTCATTGGTCGGTCCGAATCGGCTGCGGTTCGACTTTGCCCACTTCAGGCCGTTGTCGTCCCGCGATATCGATGACATTGAAACGACGGTGAATGACGAGATCAGAAAGAACGAACCAGTCCGAACGGAAGTCATGAGTATTCAGGATGCAGTGGCCAAGGGTGCGCTGGCCTTCTTCGGAGATAAATATGGCGAGCAAGTGAGGGTCGTGACGGTTGAAGCCTTCAGCAAAGAGCTTTGCGGCGGGACGCACTGCCGGCAGACAGGAGATATCGGACTGTTCAGGCTTGTGTCAGAGACCGGTGTTGCAGCTGGTGTGCGCCGCCTCGAAGCCCAGACAGGCAGCGGCGCGTTCGCTCTTATGAAAAAACTCGAGGCGGACATTCGAGAGCTCTCGGACTTGCTGAAGGTCGGCCAGTCAGAGTTGGTCTCCAAAACGCGCAAGGTCATGACCCAACTCAAAGACAAAGAACGTGAATTAGAAGAACTGAAGCTAAGAATGGCCAGTGGATCGTCGGTCGAGTCCACGGCGAAAACCATTGCGGGCGTGCAGGTGCATGTGCAGCGGACGGACGGGTTAGATGTGAACGGTATGCGGGCACTGGCTGATCAGTTACGGGACAAGTTGAAAAGTGGTGTCGTGGCTCTCGGCGCCGCCAACGATGGCAAGGTTTCACTACTCGTGGTTGTCACGAAGGATCTGATTGCCCGGCTCAAAGCAGGCGACCTTATCAAGGAGATGGCGGCGGAAGTCGGCGGCACGGGTGGCGGTCGGCCTGAGATGGCGCAGGCGGGTGGGAAGGATCCGGCCAAGTTGGATGCCGCGTTGGAAAAGGTCTTTGGACTGGTCGAACGCATGCTGCAGCGGTACACTCATGGAGGGTAAACGAATACTTGCGCTCGATTACGGGACCAAGCGGATCGGGGTGGCTCTGAGTGATGAGCTGGGCTGGACCGCCCAACCGCTTGAGACGCTCAATCGGCGCACGTTGGACCGGGACATTGCCCATATTGTGTCCCTCGTCGGGACACATGAGGTCGGGCAAGTCCTGTTGGGTTTCCCCATTCAATTGGATGGCCGCGAGGGTCCGGCGATCCAGGCAATGCGCGAGTTCCACGCTCGGTTGGAACAGGGAGTGACCGTTCCCGTTATTCTGTGGGATGAGCGGTTGACGACGAAGGCGGCGGAAGACCTCTTGATCGCGGCCGATGTCAGCCGGAAAAAGCGGAAGGGTGTGGTGGATCGCATCGCCGCTTCGATTTTGCTCCAGAGTTATCTGGCGAGCCTTGAGCCAGCGCCGAAGAGAGAGCTGGAGTCATGGTCGGATGAGTATGGGGAAGGAGAAACGGTAGAACCACCTCATGAGCCTACGGATCATTCTAGGATGTCTGCTGGTCGTAATAGTCGCACTTGGCGTCGTCGCCTATCAGACGATTCGCTGGGCTGAAGGCCCGGCTGTTCCCGCAGAAGCGCGTCCTCCCTCGAAAGTCATCGTGATTCCGGACGGCTCGACGTTTCAACAAGTCGCCGAGCTGCTTGAGCGCGAACGATTGATCAAGAGCAGTTTCGCCTTTGTCCTTTTTGGAAAAGCCCAATCTGCCGACCGGAAAGTTCATGCCGGCGAGTATGAGCTGAATCCCGGCATGACTCCGGCGGAGATTCTCTCAATCCTGCGCAACGGCCAAGTACTGCTCCATTCGTTGACTGTTCCCGAAGGGCTGACCTTCGTCCAAATCGCCGATCTGGCTTTGCAACAGGGCCTCACGGATCGCGCGGAGTTTCTCCGACTTGCGAAAGATCGGGAGTTCATTGCGTCTCTTGGGATCAAAGCAGAAACGCTGGAAGGATATCTCTATCCCGACACATATAAGTTTCCTCGTCCCATTAGGTCGCGAGAGGTGATGGTGGCCATGGTCGAGCAGTTACGGCAGGAGGTTGGACCGGATCTCCATGCTCGAATGGAGGAACTCAAGATGACCATGCACGAAGTGCTGACCCTCGCCTCCGTGATCGAAAAGGAGACTGGGTCGGGTGGCGAAAGGCCGGAGATTTCCGCGGTGTTTCACAACCGGCTGAAGAAGCACATTCCATTACAGAGCGATCCGACCGTCATCTATGGCTTACCGGCATTCGACGGGAATTTGCACAAGAAAGACCTGTCGAGTCCCAGTCCCTACAATACCTATCGTGTGCAGGGACTTCCGCCTGGACCGATTGCCAACCCGGGCATTCAAGCGATTCGAGCGGCGCTCTATCCGTCCGATTCTCGCTCCTTGTATTTTGTCTCCCGGAATGATGGAACGCATCAGTTCTCTGCGACGCTGATCGAGCACAACAAGGCGGTAGAGAAATATCAGAAGCGGCCTTTTCGTCGCGGGACCCATTCACAGACGTCAATCGTCCCTCGAGAGGGGGCTCAAGTCCATAGAGAAGGAGTGTCCTGAGTCATGTCCGAATGGAATGTGCCGAGCCTCATCGACCACACGGTGCTCCGGCCGGACGCCACAAGGGGCGATGTCCTTCGACTGTGCCAGGAAGCAAAGGAGCATCGATTCACCGTGATTTTTGTCCCGCCGTGCTATGTGGATGAGGCGGTGACCGCTGTCGCAGGCACCGCGATTCGTGTCGGCATCCCTATCGGGTTCCCCCTGGGTGGTCACACGACGAAGGCCAAAGTTGCCGAATCCGTTGAAGCCGTTGCGCGCGGCGCGCACGTGTTGGATATGGTCATAAATGTAAGCCGGCTCAAGTCAGGAGATCGTGAGTATGTGCGACAGGACATTGCTGAAGTGGTGAAGGCGACGCCTGGCGTCGAACACAAAGTGATACTCGAAACCTGTTATCTGACGCTGCAAGAAAAGCGTACGGCCTGTCAGTTGGTGGTGGAGGCTGGCGCCGACTACGTCAAGACCTCGACTGGTTTCGGCCCCGCTGGCGCGACGGTCGCG
>DATENE010000245.1:0-4561 GCA_035275205.1 Nitrospiraceae bacterium | reverse complement strand
ATCTTCGGAAGCGCCTGCCCGTGACGAGACGGCGCTACATTCTTGCCCATGAATTAGGCCATGCCTGGCTCGACTGGCAGCATCGGCATCTGGATAACGGCAAAGCCAAAACTTAGCAGGCTGCTGAAAAAGTCCGCCAGCTTCGTTCTCGGCTCATCGAAATCCTCAATGTACCCCAGAGGGTACACCTCCGGTTTCGACTTGCCTCGGGCCTTGCTGGACGAACTTTTTGAGCAGCCTGCAACAATGCTTTCCTCTTCTTCAAAATATACTGGCCGTATAGTTCCCCACGTACCAACATAGTTTTGCCTGAACCTACTTAGCCCCAGCAAGCTTGAGTACCACAGACCACTCAGCTTCCGTCACCGGTTGTACAGACAGGCGGGAGCCTTTTTGCAGTAAGACCATGCGTTTGAGTTTCGGTTCCTGCCTCAATCGATCCAACGGCAGAGGCGTTTTGAATGTCTCTCGATGCCGGATATCCACCATATCCCACCGTGGAGCAGAGGGATCGCTCGCCGGATCATAATGGTGGCTGGTTTTATCGAACTGCGTCTCGTCTGGATAGGCCGTTCGCACGACTTCTGCTACCCCCACTACGGCAGGCGGCTCAGTACTGCTATGGTAAAAAAGCACGCGGTCGTTGACAGTCATTGCACGCATGAAATTGCGCGCTTGATAGTTCCGCACACCATCCCAACACGTTGTCCGCTTGGGAGATTTCTCAAGATCCTCAATGGAAAAGGCGGATGGTTCGGATTTCATCAACCAATAGCGCGGCCCTTGTGTCATCGCGTCACCTCTTCCTGCTTGGTCATTCAGTTCACTCCATGTATGCTGTCGGCAATGTCTTTCATCCGATCGAGGTATGCCGATGGAACTGACCCCATTCTTCTTCGGTCTGTATAAGTTCGTCAAGTACGGTCTCTATCCTTTGACATGGGTCGTGGTGTTGCTCAGCGCGGCAGGACTTTTGGCGCTTTTCCCGTTCTCACCAAAGCGTCTGCGGTGGGTACGTCTTCTCATCATGTCTTGCCTCCTCCTGCTCGTGACGTTCTCCAGTCCATTGATCGGCACTCCCCTGCTCGGCTCGCTGGAGACTTGGTACCAACCGCCGAGGCTGACGCCGTCCGATCGTTTCGACGCGATTGTGGTATTGGGCGGAGGCATCAATGGAAAGGGCTCGCTTCGCCCAACGACCGAGCCGTCTTACCTATCCAGAAATCGAACGACCTGCGGCGTAGATCTCTATCAACAGGGCTATGCCCCTACCATGGTCTTGACAGGAGGAGACACGCAAATCTTCGGCACGGGCCCTCAAGAAGCGGTCGAAATGCAGCGGTGGGCGATTCGTCTCGGCGTTCCGGAGTCTGCCACCATGCTCGATACCGAAGCCCGAAACACATATGAAAACGCGACAGGGACTAAACGGCTGCTCGGACCGGCTACGATTCTCCTCGTGAGTTCGGCCAGCCATCTACCGCGTGCCGTCCCGGTATTCACCAAGCAAGGCTTGCGCGTGACTCCTGTCCCCTGCGGCTATGTCTCGCGGGACCTACCGCGCGAGAGATGGGATCAGATTGATCCGTTTGATTTCATGCCCAACGATACCGAATTGCAACACTCCCGAGAAGCCATGACAGAGCTGGCGGGTATTGTCGTGTATTGGCTCGGGGGAAAACTCTAGCAGGCTGATCTTGTTCAACCAAACAAACGAAACAGACCACACAAACCAAATAACGGTCTTTTCACGCTGGCCCACGTTTTCAACAGGTTGCTAGTCTGAAGCTTCCAGAATGGTCAGCAACTCGCGATAGGTCAACTCTCGAATCTTGGCCTTCGATGGCGGTTGGTCACTGCTGTTGACTTCCAACCACACTCGTTCCGACACCTGGGCCTGGGCCTTGTTGCAGAGCACCCACATTTCGTGAAGAAACTCGCCTGGTAACCCGACTTGGACGCCTTCGGACTCGATACGATCGTCTAAGATGGCCAGTAGATCGGACAAGGCTTGATCCGATCGATAAGGCTTCTCGGAGAAACCAAAAGAGGCATGAGCGTTGGACTCTTGCTTCGCCTGCTCGACTAAATCCCCCATATACTCTTTCAGCAAACCCACCACATGACCGGACAATGCCATACCATTCTCCTCTGTCCATATTATGCGGCTATACCAGAGCGAGCACAAGAACCGGACGTATGCGGGACAGCAAAGCCGGTGAAACCGACTTCGGGTCGCGTTGTTCTCGCTTGTCTCGCAAGTCTCGCCTACTCTATGATGCCGTGAGGAGCATGGCACGAAGGTAGCCCTATTCTTCATGCAGTTCGTGTGGGATCACGCACGAAGACAAAGGGCGAAGGGTGTGCGATGGTCGAACGATTTGAGGTGGCACTGAACACCCCTGCCGGACGGCTGACCACGGCCATCGACGTACCGACGGGATTTATTCCCATCACATCAATCGTGCCGGTCACGCGTCGCCTGGGGGACGAAGCCGCGGAACTGGAAGTTCGGCAGGCCATCGAAGCAGGCCAGACCGTTTCCTGCCGGATGGGCTGCGCCGCTTGTTGCCGCATGCTGGTCCCACTCTCCGCGCCGGAATCGTTCGCGCTACGCGAGTATGTGGCGCAGCTGCCGACGGATCGACGAACCCTTCTACTGAACCGCATCAGTGACAGGAAGGATCGCCTTACACGTGAGGGGCTGTGGGATCGGCTCAACGACCTGGCGGAGGCGGCAAGGCCGGTAACGGACGAAGAGCTCGACCCGATCAACCAGGCCTACTATGCACTGAGAATGCCTTGTCCTTATTTGGATAATGAGATGTGTTCGATATACGAGGCACGACCAGCCGCCTGCCGGGAACTCCTCGTCACCTCACCGGCGGAACTGTGCCAGGATCTGACGCAGAATCCGGTCACACCCTTGCCGGTCTCGATGCGGATCAGCTCCATCTTGGGACTGGTCTGGGGAACATTGACCAGTTCTCCCCCTCGACTCATTCCGCTTCCGATGGCCTTAGAGTGGGCCGAGCGGCATGAAGAGGAGTCCCGACGGACCTGGCCAGGATCATCCCTCTTGGATCAGGTTCTCGACAACATGTGGAGGTTTCTCAGTCAGGCGTTTCAGAAACGTAGCAAAGATGCTGACAGCTGACAGCTATCAGCTGGATTCTACTACTGTGAGTTAAGAGGAGTGCACGCATGCAAAAACCAGTGATCGTGTGTTTGGATCTGGAAGGCGTATTGGTACCGGAGATTTGGATTAACGTTGCACATAAGACCGGTATCGACGAACTGAGAGTGACAACTCGCGAAATGCCGGATTACGATGCATTGATGACACGGCGCCTGTCCATTCTGGATCAGCACAAGCTCACCATTCACGATATCCAGGGTGTCATTGAGAAGATGGGCCCGCTGGAAGGGGCCAACGACTTCGTGGCATGGCTCCGAGAGCGATGTCAGGTAATCATTTTGTCCGACACGTTCTATCAGTTCGCCCAACCGCTCATGCGCCGGCTGGGCTTCCCGACACTGTTCTGCAACCAGTTGGAGATCGATCACACCGGCCGCATCGTCAACTACCACATGCGGATGCAGAATCAAAAGAAGCATTCGGTGGCCGCGCTCAAATCGCTCAACTTTCATGTCCTGGCCGCCGGCGATGCCTACAACGATACTGCCATGTTGGGGGAAGCTCACGCGGGGTTCTTCTTCTGTCCTCCGGACCACCTTCCCAAGGAGTTTCCGCAATTTCCGGTGACGAAGACCTATGGGGAACTGCAAGCGCGCTTCGCCCAAGCGGGGAATCTCAAGTAGCTATCAGCCATCAGCATTCAGCTTCTTTACCCCTCCTTCGTAAGGAGGGGCGAGGGGAGGTCGATCCCGACAACAACCTTTCGGCTAAATCTTCCAGAACCCCGTCTAAGTTCTTCACTATATCGTCGTTGATATATCGAATCACGCGAAGGCCAAGAGACTGAAGATACTTCTCGCGCTGTTTGTCCTTCACGATCTGAGCAGGATCAGCATGACTGTCGCCATCTATTTCGATGACGAGAGACTGTTCCGGGCAATAGAAGTCTACAATGTACGCCCCGATGCCATGTTGCCGACGAAATTTGCGTCCCTGAAATTGCCGCGCTTTCAGCCTTGACCACAGTCGTGTTTCCGGGCCGGTCATGTCAGAACGAAGTCGACGTTTGAGGTCGAGATGGCTAGCTTGTCCTCGTGTGACTCTGGACATGATCCTCTACCCCTCCTAGCCTCCCCTTACAAAGGGGAGGAATCCATTAAAGCTGAAAGCTGACAGCTTTCTACTCCCCATTCACCACTTCCAGTACTCGCCGGCCATATCGTTCCGCCTTTAGAGTGCCGATACCAGGAATTTCCAGCAAGGCAGCGGACGTCTCTGGCCTGTGACCGGCAATGGCCCTCAATGTTTTGTCATGAAAAATGAGAAAGGCTGCGACGCCTTCTTCCTCAGCAAGCTCTGTGCGGAGTTGCCTGAGCCGCTCAAAAAGTTGCGGGTCTACCGGCGCAGCTCGTGGGGCAACCG
>DATENE010000244.1:0-13679 GCA_035275205.1 Nitrospiraceae bacterium | reverse complement strand
TGGAACGTAAACCCCTTCAAGCACATGCGCGGATTGTGCGCAAAGGTCCCGCGGTTGCCGTAGAGGTCCTCATAGGTTTGGTGATCGTAATTCTGCTCCACCCGCATCACCACGCCGTTCCGCACAAAGGCCCGGATGCGGCAGGCATGGGTATCGTTCGGCGAACAGACCCAGGTAAAGGACGAATCGTACCGGTACTGGTCGTGATAGACCCGCTCCCAGGACCGGTCCGGATAGTCCCCCAAGGGGTTCCCGACTTCGATCACCGGCTGGAGCGCCGTCAACGCCAGGACGTTGTCCGCCACTGCCACCGCCGCGACGGTCCCGGCCGTGACTTTTAAAAACTGCCGCCGTGACAAAAACATGGATCCCACCTCCCCACGGTTGAGGGCTTGACGCAAGCCCACGCGACACACAGAAAAAATCTTAACTATCTACTGTCGTTCTAAAAAATCTGACGCAATTTCATGAACATGTCGGTCACCACCCTGATTGTGGCAACAGACAAAGCAAAAGAATTGCCAGACTATGAAGAAGAGGACGGCACAAAGCTGTCCTGGTTAACGCATTGAAATAGAACGGATAAAACTTGAATTGCGAAGAGGTGTCGGGGAAGAGGAGTACTAAGTTATTTCGTTAATCGAATATGACGATATGCGCCAAAAAATAAACAGCATATTTCATCCAATATATTAATTTGTTACGTTCGCATATCCGAATATTCTCAGGCAGGAATAGACGGATGACCCAGGCAGAATGACCACAGAACCACTGTGTGAGGTCGTTATGCTACGAAGAGGAAACGTGTTGGCGGAAATGAAGAGCGCACGAAGCTAGAGAATGGTTTAATTGTTACGAATGGAGGATGAGTCGCTACGAGTTCTCGCCACCCTCGCCTCCCAGAAATCGCTTCATGAGCAGCGAGAAGTGTTGCCGTGGAATGCCGCTATCCTCAGCAGCCTTCGTGATGACACCGCCGTGTTGCGCGAGTTTGACACGCAAATAGGACTTCGTGAACTCCTCGAGCGCTCGCTCCTTTGCTTCCATGTAGGGAAGGATGGCCAGACCGGGATCGACTGAAGCAAGACTCTCGGCCTCACCCTGTGGAAGCATGCTTCGGACATCTCGCGCCCGAATGATGTCGTCGGTCGCAAGCATGACCATCCGCTCCACGACATTGCGGAGTTCCCGGCCATTCCCGGGCCAGGAATAGGACACAAGAACGCCCACCGCCTCCTCATCAAAATGGCACTGCGCCTTGCCCATGGATTGAGCCAAACGGCTGAGTAAATGGCGCGCGATAACGGGAATGTCCTCTCGGCGCTCGCGGAGCGGGGGCACTCGAATCGAAACGACCGCGAGCCGATAGTACAAATCTTTACGGAATGTGCCCTCACGCACCCTCGCTTCGAGATTCCGATTGGTCGCAGCGATCACGCGCATATCTATCCGGCGCACTCTGGTTCCGCCCACGGGGCGCACCTCGCTTTCCTCCAGGACGCGCAGAAGTTTTGCTTGGAGGAGAAGGGGGAGGTCCCCGATTTCGTCGAGGAACACGCTGCCGCCGTTCGCCAACTCGATCAGCCCTGGCTTATCGGCGATCGCGCCGGTGAAGGCGCCCCGCACATGCCCGAACAGCTCCGACTCCATCATCCCATCGGGAACGGTCGTACAATCGATCACTTGAAACGGCCGATCGCTCTCAGGACTTTGCTGATGGATTGCCCGCGCAATCATCCCCTTTCCTGTTCCGGTTTCGCCGGTAATTAACACCGTCGAGCGGACCTGGGCCGCCTCACGAATACTCCGCATGATTTGCTCAAATGCGGCGCCGCTTCCCACGAAACTATTGGCGGCGAACTCTTGCCGGTCCTGCTGTTCGTACACCGAATGCCGGCGAAGAATTTCAGAGATTCGAATCGCCCGATGGAGTCGGACCCCCAGGTCCTCTGCATTGACCGGCTTCAGCACATAGTCGAAGGCGCCTCGCCGCATCGCATCCACAGCCAGAGGAACGGCGTTCATCCGCGTCACCACGAGCACCGGCAAGTTTGGATCTATCTTTTGAATGCGGCTGACGAGATCCAACCCATCCATTCCCGGCAACACCATGTCGGTCAGCACAAGATCGACGGCCCGTTCCCCAAGCAATTGCAGGGCTCCTTCTGCAGTGGCACGAACCTCCATGTCGAAATCTCCCCCGAGCGGTTTCAGATCCGCCGATTCAAGGGCGTGCAGCATCAACTCAACGTCCGTTGCGTTGTCCTCGACAATCAAAATCGTGAACGGCGCTTTGGATTTTGTTCTGCTCGATCGCATGTCGGACACCCCGCCACGTGTCATGATCTCCCCCTTCCTCACCGAGGCCCCCGCCGGACGACATCAACCACATCGGGAACCTTCGAGGCCGGCATCCCGGCATTCGAGGCTCCCTCTTGTTCCTGAAAACTCGGGACCGTGAATTGTACTGTACAGCCAGACCCTTCGACTCCGTCAATCCAGACCTTGCCGCCATACAATTCCACGATGCGTTGGATTATGGTCAGACCGATCCCGTCGCCGGGCGCCTCAGTCATCAACAACCGAACAAACGGTTGAAACACTCGACTGCGTTGGGTCGAAGGAATCCCGATCCCGTGGTCCTCCACAGAGAACGCCACCATAGGACCTTCTACGCGCCCGCTGATCTTCACCATGGGTGACGCTCCCGCTTGAGTAAATTTCAGCGCGTTCGAGATAAGGTTGTCGAAGATCTGCCGAAGATAGGCGCCGTGACAAGCGACGAGCGGTAACCCCGGCTCAACCTGTACCACGGCGCGAAGCCGTCCGATCTCATCGGCTCGAGCGCTCAACACTTCACTGATAATCGCCGTTGGGTCGACAGCCGTGATGGCCTCCTGATCGGCGCCCACGTGAGCCACCGTTAAAATCCCTTCCACTCGCTGCACAAGATCCCTGCTATTCTCTTCGATCAGAGATAGCCACCGCTTCGTCCGGTCATCGAATTGCCCCCTGTCTTGCTGAACCAGCAGCCGTGCGAGTTCTTCCATTCGAGCTCCCGGACCCTTGAGATCATGGGCCAACGTTTCCGCCAGATGCTCGAGCTGTCGAAGGCGTGTCACCAACCCTCGCTGCTTCTGCTGTGCCGCTTCGTACAACCGCGCATGTGAAATGACCAGCGCAGCCTCCTGGGCCAATCCTTCAGCCAGTCGCTGATTCCACTCATGCGCGGCCCTGGGTCGCTCGTTTAAAAATGACAGAACCCCGAACGGAATCCCCTGCGCAAATAAGGGAGTCGCCAGCATACTGTTCCCGGTCACGTTGCGTCGGAGCATCTGCGGCCACTCATCCGAACCAAACCATTCCCCGATCGCAACCGCGCGCCCATCGAACGCTTGCACACACACCGGAAGTTCTGTCCACGGCATGACCTGCTTCTTCAAACGATCGTTCCATTCGCCGGATGCCGCTTCAACAATCCAACAACCCACTTGTTCATCACGAAGGAGCACCAGACACATATCCGTTTGCACCAATTCCACAGCACGGTTCGTGATACGCCGAAGCGCCCCTTCCAAGTCGTCCGAGCCGATGGAGTCGATCTCTTGGCCGATGGTGTCGAGCATTTCGATCTCTTGGAGATTCGTCTCGATGCGGCGAGCCATGGCAAGATACGCCTCTGCCAACTGACCGAGTTCATCCTTCGCTCCTCGGCCGGCGGCCAACAGCTCGGTGATCCCTGCAACATCGACTTGCGCCCCGATTCTTGCTGTGGCGGATTGCAGCCGCGTGATCGGATCCGTGAGAGAGCGGGCCAGCACGCGCGAGACAATCCATCCCAGCGCGACCACAGCGGCCAGAGTGATCCACAATCCGACAAACGTCCGCTTCGACAGCGCGTCCGCTTGGTCGTTCAACGAATTTCTTTGCCGTTCCAGGCGATCTTCGACGGCCCGAACGGCTTCGCGGAGGAGATCGGACAGTCGAAGCCCTTCACCCGACCGCACATACGCTAAGGCCTTATCCGCCGGTCCCTTCTGAATGTCTGCGATCAATTCATGTTTCGATCGCAGCAGATCTTTCAGTTGTTGTTGGATCGGCGCGAGGCTGTTCGGAGAGTCCGATAGCCTCGTGAGTGACTGTGTGGCATCCGACAATGCCTGGTCGAGCTTCGCTTCTGCTCCAGCCAATGGAGCCAGGAAGGCTGGTTGCTGGGTCAAGACGTAGCCGCGAAAGCCGTCTTCAATGTCGACGGCGAGTCTCCCAAGCACATGTACCTGCGCATCAGCCAGCATGAGCTCTTGCCGTTGTTGTTGGAGCGCAAGCAACTGTTGGACAATATACAGGTGAATGGCGATACCCACACTGAGCGGCACACAGAGCAGCAGGAGCACCACCCATACCTTGTGTTGAATACGGAGCTGATCCCCCCACTGTGCGCCCCATCGGTCCATCGCGCGGCATCCTCTCCTTCTCAGCACTGTGCTGAGGGACTGTGATGACTTGAATTTGGGCGCTTGGAGAAACGAATGTCAAGACTGGTTAGCCTAAAACCAAGAATAGGGCCACAAATAGCCTGAGGAACCGACTCGTATGTCAAGTGGAAGGCTTTCTACTTTTTAGACTTTGAGTACCTCGAGGTGGTCCCATCTTGTCTTTTCAACTGGACTTCCATACAGAGACCTTGGGCATCTAGAATAGATAAAAGATTAGGTTTTGCCGTCACTTTTGGAAGGAAGTGGTCATCATGCAATGGAAGATGACTCCGCTCGAAACTTTTGCTAAGCGGGCCGACATCGAGAAGAAGTTAGTCCAGAGGCTCCGCACACAGAAGTAGTTGGCGGGCTGATCCAAATCTTGAACGCTTTCGACAAATAAGAAACCCCAGCCGGGCCTGATACCCGACTGGGGTTTTCTTGTTCTGCCCTCACCCTACCTCTACTGAAAGGGTAAGAAGCGGCCTTTCCAGAAACTGATTCCCTTACTACAGCTTCAGGGTAAACCAGGTGGAGAGGGACTTCATACCGTTCCGTTCGATGTTGTTCCCATCCCACACCGCAAAGGCGATGGGCACAGACATGCCTGCCTTGAATTGGGTATCGTTGGCATCGCCGGTTTCCAACGAGCGCTTGACCACCACACGCCAGGTTGGCCCCGTGTATCCACCGCCCTTGATGGAACCAGAAGGCTCCCACACACCGTTTCCAATGACATCCTGATGCGCTTGCGTCGTCAGGGTGCTGAAACCGTTGGCATTCAGATCTTCAACCGAGCTCACGCGTAACGTTGGATCGGACATGATGTTGCCTGACCAGATACCGGGATTGAAGGGTCCAAGACTCCGACCGATCCGATCCGGATAGGTCACACCACCCGCTGGTTCTTCGAAATAGTAGTCCCAGAAAATGCCTGGGTATTGGTCGTCCACATCCCAGATGCCTGCGCTATCCTTGCCGATATCCTTCTGCCATTCCGCATTCCACCGCCAAATATTGGTGGTGCCGCCTGACTGACCCATGCACTGGAAGGGTGGCGCCCCAGCTGTGTTGACCGGGAACATCACCGCCGCCTGGTCACGGAAGTCTTGGGGACCGATGGCCGTATCGTTCTTGGTCTGATCGCTCCACTCGATGCGCAGACCGATCTCTTTTCCGTTGGTCATGGCTTTCACGAACACCGACTTCACCGAAATATTTGGATGCATCGGCGTCGTGATCAGCTGCCCGCTCAATGGCACGATCACCCCGGGAACGCTCTCCCACACTGGGTTCGCGCCATCCATCGGTATCGCGCCCTTGACCATCTTCGCCGGAATTGTCACCGGCTGGCTGACAGCCAACGGAACCTGCCCGATCGTCAGCATCACGCCCACGATCAACGCAGAGAGAAGAATGCCGAGCACCACACGCTTACTGTGTGTCTGCACTACACTCATAGGATCCCCCTCCTCTCTAGTAAAAAAGTAAACTCAGCTCATACCAACGATCAATCAATGCGGAGTAGCAAGTATAGAGAAGAGGGCCAAGAGCACACCGGCGATCAACGACGCGATAAGAATGCCGATTCTTATACGGTTGCTCGGTGACTTCTCTTCTTTCATACGATACTCCTCCTCTCGATATACAACAGAGTGCGGTCGCCCGAGATCGCTACCGACACACAATCTATTGAGACATTCCTGAACAGGGACAATTGTCAGGCGGTTCCGGTCGGCCCCCCCTCTTCTTTGTCTTTACTCTGATCCTTCTTGTCTAAAAATGACTCTGCGCCGACTTCGTTCAGCAAGAGACTCAGCTCGTTTCCCTGATCCTGCGCGCCGCACTCATACGTCTGGCCTTCCGGTGAATTGAACGTGGCCGGGCGATAATCGGTCTCTGAGTAGGGCTGGGGAACGACACCGAGAAATGCGGCTTCAAAGTCCATCCATTCTGCCATCATATCCGCTACGTGTTTGTAAAAACCTGACCCGGCTTTCTTGACCAACATTCTGCAAAACAGCGGAACCCACCGGCCGATATGATTCTTGACAAATTTTTTCTGTGCGTCCAGTACGATCTGGGTCTTGTCAGCTCCATGATGACAACGGGAATACGATTCTTTATAGGCCAGAAAATGCATGAACTCGAATTCTACGCTCAAATGATCCAGTCGCTCATGAATGTCCTTGGATAACTCCACCCCGAACGCCCGATAGAACCCGGCGATGTCGCCCATGACTTGCGATTGGGCAAACACGTGGTCGTTTCCGAAAAGCGTTTCATAAGGAGGACAATCTAGCGTGATGACATTACTGAACACTCGACGATGCTCGGCCTGCAGATCGCCGAGTTGCCAGTTGACACATTCCGACGCGACCACTTTCTCGATCTGATCGAACTGCTTGCGCAGCAACACCAGCTTGAGCTTGGCTCGCTCACCGCCAATGCCGTCGAGCGCCTGGTCCAAGGTGTCGATCGCCGCTCGCCCATCCTCGACAAACTCTCCGCATTGTACATAGTCAAGGAACTCGTCGTCTTCCGGATACAGTTGACTCCACGACACAAGGAGATAGAGTTTGCTGCGATTCAAGGCGCGTTCAACTGCGGGTGAATCTTTAATGGCAGGAGAGGCCGGAATGACTCCGGCTACAGCTTGAGAATTTGTTTGAACCGGCTGTTTACTCGTCATGAAATTCGGCCCCTGGGTTCACCTGTTGCCCATACAAATGGGCTGGGCATACGAGGTCGCACCTGTGGCACAAAGCTCTCGTATCGTAGGTACTGATCCGAAGGTTGTCAAGTACGATTTTCCCGTTCGCGATGAATAATCTAACGCGGTATTTTCTCAAACTTTTCAACTTCGTGAATCCGCCTCATCTTTCGACATCTTCTCTCTTGCATTCAAACTGTTCTTGTGGATCGAGAGAGCGCCTGCGGCAACAGCCTATCCGGTGTGACTCGAATCGCCACGTGGTCGTTTACGGTCCTGCACACATGTTCGCATAGCCCACAGCCGACGCAACGCTCAGCCGTGACAACAATCTGCTGCCGGTCAAAATCCATCGATAGGGCATCCGTGGGACATTTTGAGGCGCAGGCATGGCATCCTTGCCCAGCCGTGCAGACTCGGTGTGACACTGACGCAAGACCCATTCGTATTTGCCCGCGTCCTTCGACAGGCAGCAACGCCTCAGTCGCACAGGCCGCAATGCAGGGCACATCCTCACAGAGATAGCACGGCGTTTGATCCGCAAAAATCACCGGTGTCCCGTTCTGCGGATGGAACGTAATCGATCCGTATGGACAGACTTTGCCGCAGTCGCCGCACTGTGTGCACCGCTCCAAAAAGAGCGCCTCGTCGGCAGCGCCGGGAGGACGCAGCCAATCGGTCCGCGCCGGCGCTGGAATCGGTCGTTCCGGCACAATCTCTTGGTGCTTGTTAAATTCTTTTGCTGCTTTGGCAACAGACACGACAGAGTCTTTGAGGAAGTCTCGACGTCCGTATGGCGAATCGGTAGCCATAGTAATCCCGTTACATGACGCCGTCGGCGCGCAGCTTATAGACTTCGACGCAGCGATCGCAGGCCCCGAATTCGATATCCCAGCCGGGATGATTCTCGCGGATGAAATCGAGCACATAGCCCTCGATCTTGTTGCCCATGTCCTCGACCCACGAATAGGTCGGGAAGCGGCACAGGGGACAGGGGAATCCCGGCATCAACATGACTTTATTTTCTGTTTCCGGAACCTCGCCCCCTTCGACATCCACGGCACGGTCCATCACGCGCAAGGTGTCCGACGCCATTTCGATCAATTCCGAATGGGTGAAGAAACTCGTCTGCCATAATCCCTCAAACACCGAGTTCAATTGTGGCGCGGGAATCTTGCGATACCAGGAACGAAACTCTTTGAACCGGTCTTCCTTCCTGAGCATCGGCTCTTTGCCGGCCACAGTGAGCCGGCTATCTACAGTGAGATTCCACAAAATGCGGTAGCGATGAAGAATGAGGGTTTCCTCACCTGGATTTTGCCCGACCTTGGTATCAGGATCGTACCCAAAGACCGGATCCAACATGTCCGAGATATGCAACAACTCGTGGCGGCAATAGCGCGTCAGCGCAGGATCGTAGAACCGACGCGGAATGAGTTTAATCCCGACGCCTTTCAACCCCTTTTCTTCGAACGCTCGAGCCATCTCGTGCTCGACAGATCCCCATTTCCTGAGAATATCGACGCCTTCTTGATCTTCCTTGAGCACCCCCTTGATGAGCACAATTCCGACTCGTTCTTTGAGCGAAGGATATTCGTTGAAGGCATCGCGGATGATATCGGAAAAGCCCCAGGTCCCGAACATGTATTGGTAGAGCTTCTTGAACTCACTCTCACGATCATCGAGCGTAAACTTCTCATAGATCGGGTCGGCTAGTTCATGGAACTCTTTATAATAGGTAGGGTCGCCCTCCCGTTCCGTCTTTTCGACGAACGAGTCGATGACCTCTTGCAGCAATGCGGGCTGAAAACGAAGTTCCATAGAAGTCCTTGACCGTGGCTACGGCGGCATGCCCAGATTGAGGGAGCGGAAACCGGCTCTCATGGCCAGCTTGACTTGATGACAAACCTTCTCTTACGATCATCCCAGGCTCGCACGAATTATACTGGCGCGAATCGGCGGTTTGCAATCAAGCCAGTCGCCGTAGACCGCTTCACCTCGCCAAAACTTTAAGGATCATTGAATATGGCCGACCAAACGGCTTCCCAGCTTGCCGCAGCTCCCTCCCCACTCCCAACACCGTCGGGAACAGTGCCTGCACCGATCGATTTTCTCGAATACTGGAAGGCAGGGGCACGGGAACTGACCACGTATCGCGGCCATTCGCATGGGGTCTGGTCGGTGGCCTTCGCGCCAGACGGATTGACTCTCGCCAGCGGTGGAGTCGACCGGCTTGTTCGGCTATGGGACATCGAAACCGGACGCCTCCTGCGCTCACTGAGAGGACATACGGCAGACATCCGATCCGTCGTCTTCACGCCGGACGGTCAGACGCTTGCCACTGCCAGCGAGGACCGTACCATCCGGCTGTGGAATCCGACTACCGGCGAATCGAAGAAGCTCCTCTTCACACGCTATGACCATAACGTGGTCAGCCTCTCTCTCTCGCCCGACGGTCTCATGCTGGCGCGCGGCAGCCACAATAAAGACATCAAGATCTGGGAAGTCACCACCGGCACCGAGCTCATGACCCTCCTCGGCAAAGACCAGTACGATCACAACTGGTCTGTCTGCGTCGCCTTTTCACCGGATGGGATCCACCTCGCCAGTGGAATGGATATCGGCAAGATCAAGCTGTGGGAGGTCTTACCAAGCGGAGAGGAAAAGGTTCTGCATAACGGCCACTGGAAACACGACGAGGATGATACCAGTGAAACCAGGGGATACTTCATCGAAGACGACGGTGGATTTCAAAAGCCTATGAGCTATTGGATCGGCGCAATGACCTTTACTCCCGATGCCAAACTGCTCATTACCGGAAGCCGTGACCAGACGATCAAGTTGTTCGACATGCCCCATATGACAGAGCAACGAACCCTGAAAGGCCACACAGCCTGGGTGCGGGCGCTCGCCGTCACAGCGGACAGCAAGGTGCTCATCAGCGCCGGCGACGACGCGACGATTCGATTCTGGGACCTGTCAAACGGCCGTTGCTTCAGAACGATCAAGGCCCATAGCGCCGCCGTTCGCGGTATTACTCTCTCACCGGATGGAATGAAACTAGCCAGCGCGTCGTGGGACCGGACGGTGAAGTTGTGGGAAGGCGGCGCGGAGCCTCAAGAGTAACCTTACTACCCTCGCCATTCGCACCCTAAAATAAGCTCTTACGGAGCAGGGGTGGCATGGCCCTTTCGCTCTCTTCATTCCTCTTCGTCGCCCGACTCTTCCCGCGCCGACGGAATCCCGTAGCGCTTGCATTTCTCCCAGAGCGCCTTGCGCGACAAACCGAGTATCTTTGCGCCGGTCGTGCGGCTGCCGTCTACTCGCTCTAGCACCGATACAATATATTCTTTCTCAAACTGTTCCCGTGCCGTTGCCAGCGAGGTCAATGAACGTTCCTCTCGCTTCTGCCCCGTCAACCCTTCGCTACAGAATCCGCACGACTCTTGTGGCCTCCCTCCCGTAAATGGGCAGGACTGGAATCCACACAGATCGGACGGCTGGATCGCTTCGCGATCTCGCCCCAGCGCCACTGCGCGCTCGACCATATTCTCCAATTCCCGCACGTTCCCCGGAAATGAATAGCGCAAGAAGAGTTCGCGCGCCGCAGGAGAAAACCCTTTCAATGCTTTATTCATCTTGCCGGCACAGCTCTTCAGCACGTGCTCTGCGATGACCATGATGTCTTCCTGCCGTTGTCGCAACGGGGGAATCACGACGGGCACGACGTTGAGCCGATAAAACAGGTCCTCTCGAAACCGGCCCTGAGCAACTTCCTTTCGAAGGTCTCTCTGTGTCGCGCAGACCAGGCGCACATCGACGTGAATCGTGTCGTTTCCTCCGACGCGTTCAAACCGCCTTTCCTGAAGTACCCGCAAGAGTTTCACCTGGATGACCGGCGAGATTTCCCCAACTTCATCGAGAAACAGCGTCCCTCGATGGGCCAACTCGAACCGCCCACGCCGCTGCCGCAACGCCCCCGTAAACGCCCCCTTCTCATGGCCGAACAGTTCCGCTTCCAAGAGGGTTTCAGGAAGCGCCGCACAGCTGACTTTGATCAAGGGGTAGTGGCTGCGAGGGCTGTTCTGATGGATGGCATTGGCCACCAGTTCCTTGCCGGTTCCGCTCTCGCCCAGAATCAATGTCGTCGAATCTGTTCCCGCCACCAGCTTGATCTTATCGAGTACGGCTCGCATTTGACTGTTCGCGCCAAGAATGCCTCCGAAACTGAATTTATCTTCCAGCACCGCTTTGAGATCCTGGTTTTCGCGACGCAACGTCACGACGCGGCCCACCCGATCGACGATCAACAGCAATTCATCCACCTGGAACGGCTTCGTAATGTAGTCGAAGGCGCCGAGCTTCATTGCGCCTACCGCCGTCTCCACCGATCCGTGGGCGGTAATCATCACGACCTCCGTATGGGGCGACTGCTCTTTGGCCGCCGTGAGCACCGTGAGCCCGTCCGCGCCTGGGAGCCGCAGATCGGTGATCACCAGATCGAATGGCCGTTTGCGAATGGCGTCGATCCCTTCGGTCCCGGATGGCGCCGCTTCGACATCATGGCCGACCGTCTCTAATGCATCGACCATCGACAGCCGCATCAGCGGCTCGTCATCGACGAGTAAGATCTTGAGCCCCTTCATGACACTCGCTCCATCAACGAACGTTCCCGGGAGACAGGAAGACAGAGAGTAAAGGTCGTCCCCTTCCCGACTTCGCTGTCCACCAGAATCTTTCCTCCGTGGCGCTCGACAATGCCCAAGCTGACCGATAAGCCAAGGCCGGTTCCCTCGCCTTCGCTCTTGGTCGAAAAGAAGGGGTCGAAAATCCTTGGCAGGACTGTCGGCGGAATTCCCGACCCCGTATCGCAGACTTCAATCAGACAGATTCCTTCGACCACGGACGTTCGGATGGTCAACACCCCTCCGTCTTTCATCGCTTGGACCGCATTCAACACCAGGTTCATCAGCACCTGCTCGATCATGTGCCGATCAACCATAACATTCGGCAACCCTTGACCGAATCCCGCTTCCAACACGATTCGGTTCGGGGCAAAGAGATGCGTCGTCAAGACCAGCACCCGATCCACGACGTGATTGATGTCCGTCAGAGCGAACGCAGGCTCATGCTGCTGGGAGAAATCGAGAAGCTGCCGCACGATCTTCTGCACGCGCCGCACACCGTCTTCCATCGATGCCCAATACTCCTCTTGCCGGCTCGGCGACAGCGTCCCCTTCCGCAAGTTATAGAGACAGTTGAGCATGCCCCCAAGGGGATTGTTGATCTCGTGAGCGACCCCTGCAGCGAGCTTTCCGACCGAGGCCAGTTTCTCCGAGTTCCTGATCTGCTGCTCCAATTTCTTGGTCTCCGTCATGTCGCGGGCGATGCCCAGCACGCCCAAGATCGCTCCTCCGACCCCATGCAGCGGGGAGACACTCACCATAACAGCCCTTGGTTCCCCTGTGCGAGTCACCACTTCGACCTCATAAACCTGCTTCGCTCCGATATCCAAGGTGCTCTTGAGACGCTTCCCGCGATGGCGCTTGGAGAGGAGGACGAGGTACGGGCGCCCGAGCAGATCGTCTTTCCGGTAGCCCCAGGCTTCGATCTTACTGTTCACATAGGTGAACCGCTGCTCGACATCGAGGGTATAAATGACGTCGTTGGCATTCTCGAGCAGATTTTCGAGATATTGTTTGGTCTCTTCGATTTCCCGCGTGCGCTCCCGAACCTTATCCTCCAACTCTTCTCGGTAGGTGTCCAGCTGCCGTTCAAGCCGCTTCCGGTCCGTAATGTCCCGCAACTGAACCATTACCAACAGTTGATCGGCTACTCCGACACGGATCAAATCCATTTCGACCGGAGTATCCACCCCACCGGCATGGCGCACCATGATCTCCTGAGTGGGCACTTTCCGCTGCCCAGAAATGACGTCGCTCAGCCACCCAATCAACGAATCGTGATAGCCCGAGAGGACGACTTCGAGTAGACGGCGCCCGACTACGGCGGCCTCTGCATACCCCAACGCTTGCTCTTCACGTTTGTTGACCGCGACGATGATGCCGTTCGGATCCACCATAAACACCGAGTCCGCCACCAAGTCGAACAACGCCTTGTATCGCGCCTGCGAGGCCACGAGCTGTTGCGTCCGCTCCGACACGGCCTGTTCAAGCTTCGTCGTGTATTCTTGCAGATGCCGCTCAAGCCGGTGGCGTTCGGTCACGTCGCGCACAAACGCGCGCGAGTGAACCAGCCCGCCTCGCTCTTGATCGATCAGCGCCGTAGCATGAATCTCCACATCGATCGGGTGACCGTCCTTGGCCAGAAACACCGTCTCCATCGAGCTGCGCCCTTGTGCCACCAATCGCTCCAAATAATGCAATACGAGCGCCTCCTGGCCACGCGGGACGAGGTCCCAGAGCTGCATCGACAGCATTTCTTCGAGGCTGTATTTCAGCTTCTCGAGCCCCATCTTGTTCACATGGACG
>DATENE010000243.1:0-7662 GCA_035275205.1 Nitrospiraceae bacterium | reverse complement strand
TCCGAGCGACGGACAGAGTATGCAGGCGAGCCCCAGAGCCAAGAGGCATCGTTGGTTCACTCCATAATCCTCACAGAACGGTCGCCTTCGCTGACAGACTTGAGATTACGCATAAGTATTGATAAACACGCTTTGAAAGCTCTTCAGGATATAGCCGATTGAGAAGGATCTCGCTAGGGCCAAAATCCCATATCGCCAAGGGCCTTGAATTATGGTAGGCTTTGTGCGTTCTAGCCTACCGGAGGCCTTATGGCACATGTTAAGGGTAAGCGCCCCTTTCCCAAAGAACTCTTTACTCAATTAACCAAAACCGAGTGCGAAGCCTTTCTCGAGGTCCTGCACTTTACGGTGCAATCAGAAACTGTGGAAGACGTCAAAGATGTGCTTACACGGTTTCAAACGCTGTTTCCTTTTACCCGGGTGATCGGTGGGCTTGCAAAACTCAGTCGCGAGGGCGGGTTTGAAGGTTTTACCAATGTACTCAATGTCAGTTATCCGGAAGAATGGCTTCGCCTGTATTGGCAGAAGGGGTACTTTGAAGTCGACCCAGTCTTCCAGAAGGCCTTACGAGAACCAGGGACGCAACATTGGGAAACCACCTACAAGACCACACACTCGGACAAGCAGCGCGAATTTATGGCAGCGGCGAAGGAGTTTGGTCTAGGGGATGGGATTACAACAGGATCAGCCGATCCTGCATGCGGAGTCGCAACGTTTTGCTCATTTGCCTCTGCCGAACGCATCGATTCAAAACGTTATGTGCCGCTGGTCGAGTACTTTGGATACCACGTCCATCTTGCCCTCTTACGCACGGCCCCGAAGAATTCACAGGCGGTAGCTCCTTGCGTCAGGGAACTCACGCTGCGCGAGATGACAATCCTCAACTGGGTAAAAAACGGCAAGACAAACTGGGAGATTGCCAAAATCATCGGCGTGACTGAACGAACCATACGATTCCACGTCGAAAGCATCTTCTCGAAGCTGGACGTCACCTCGCGATCCCATGCGGTTGCGACCGCCATCGAACACGGTCTGCCCAATGTGGTGTAATTAGCGTCGGCGATCGTGAGCTCCCTCACAAGAGGACTGTAGGCCGCCACTGGAACGAACCTCTCTCCGCATCCCATCACGCTTCTATCTCCACTAATGCCAACTTCCCGCGGTGTGAGTACGTAGAAGTCCGACCGACAATCATCTCGCCCCGCAGTGTTTCGGTTGAAGATATCCAGTTCAGTAAGTGCGGTTTTTTGATCGCGTTCTCTTCGTCGAATCGAACCATGTCGTATAGCGCTGCCACGGAACTGGCTCCAGCTGGAGGAAGCACAACCGGCTCTCCGATCATTTCACACGGGAACCCTAGTGCTCGAAGCGTTCGAAAGAATCGATGCTCGACCTCAAGATAGTAGTACCGAATGTCGTTCTCTACTGCCCATTGATAGACGCCTTTCAACAGCGCCAGCATCATCCTGTACGAAAGTCCTTTATCTCGGATTTCAGGGTCAATCGCAAGCCTGGTGATCTCGGCAGTATCTGACGATTTTCTGATTTGGTAACCTGCGGGGAGCAAGGCACCGAACTCTTTTTCGAGCATGAATTGTCCGGAAGCGGGAAGGAGTCGAGCCATCCCAACCACTGCTCCATCATCTCTGACCAAGCCAACGGTTATTCCCCACAGATCATAGAGATCCATCTCCTGCCCGTCCTCCGTCTCGGGAACCCATTTCAACGACTCGGCAAACACTTTATGCCGGAGTCGATAAGATTGGGTAAGCTGCTCGCCGTGTAACGTCTTCACGACAAAGCCATTTTCACTGAACTCAATATCTTTCACGCTAGGCATCGACCGTCTCCTTTCCAAAGAACATCAAGTTCGCACCATCTCACTGGGCAAGTGGTTTTTCATAATCTACGTAATTCGTCACCTGGCGGTTCAGCCAGGTGACGAATTACATGGCGGAGCGTACTACTAATGGTCTCTCGACCTGAGGAGTCTGTGTGGGGGGAAAGATTCCCAATACGCTTCTTGGCAGAAGAGGGAAAGGGTGTGCTAGCTAATGAAGGACCGACAGAAGTTCCAGATTATCAACGGGTTTCGGAGTGTTTCCGGTCAACCGACCCAGCAGCCTGCATCGCGCGCAAAGGGAGTTCCCACCGATACAGCGGAGGCTATTTCATACCTGCTGCGTGGGCAGGTCGAAAACAGTCTTACCGCGGCCCTCACGGCATCTGAGCGACGATTGAGCGCCCTGCTGCATGATCGCCGACGCATCGGACGGGAGTTGCACGAGACTGTATTGCAAGCGCTCTATGCGATCGGGTTGAGCCTTGCACAATCCCATGAATTCGGCAGAGGAGCGCCACAGGCTCGGCCACACGCGAACGATCAGGCTGCCGACCAGCTCCACACGGTCATCCAGGACATCCGGCGCATGATTCTGAGTGTGGAATCTGACTGCGTGGATCCGTTTAGTCTGGTTTCCGAGTTACAAGCCCTCGCCGAGACCTTTGAGCGTGTGAGTGAGTTGCGCATACGTGTGGAGGTCGACCCGATGGCAGAGGAGATTCTGACCGGTGAAGAAGCGCGGGAACTTATTACGATCACCAGGGAAGCCCTGAGCAATTGCGTCCGTCACGCTCGCGCCACACGAATCGTGATTGCGCTTCGGCAAATCGGCTCACGAGTACGACTGAGCATTCGCGACAACGGATCAGGCTTCGAGGTCGAGCACGGATCGGCGGAAGGCATTGGATTTGCGCAGATGGAAGATCGGGTGCGAAAGATTGGGGGGCGCTTGACCATTCAATCTATACCGAGTCGAGGCACCTGCATCATCGCTGACATCTATCTGAAACCGATGCTCGTGACGGTATGAAACAGCCACGCACCCATCTTGTCACGACTGCATCGTCTCACGCTTCCAGTCGAAGCGTGAGCAGGCGTAGCACAACCAAGACAAGGAGCACGCCACAGCAGGCCACCCACTCAGAAGGGCCAATCGACCAATGCTATCGTGCCTTACTGGAGACCTCCAACAGTGCGATCCTGCTTCTCTCGCCCGCCTCTATCATTCTGGGTTGGAACAGAGGGGCCGAAACAGTATCAGGCTGGATCGCCGACGAAGCGTTGGGACGCAGCTTTAGAGAACTATCTCTTCCGACGAAGGCGCGTGAGTCGTTCCTGAGCGCACTTGCGCAGGCCGTTGAGGGGAAAGAAGTGAGAGGCTTCAAGAGTCCCATCCGAACACGCACAGGCTCTCAGGCAATGCTCTCCTGGAATATCACGCGAGTGCTGGGCGCTCACGCAGACTTACTGGGGCTCATGGCCATCGGAACGGCCGTCGTTCTGGATACGCAGATAGGAGAGGAACTCCGCCTGGCCCATGCTCGATTACGCAGCGAGGCTCGCCGGGCGCAGAGAGTTGCGGAAGAGGAACGGCGCAGAATTGCCCGTGAACTGCACGACGAGTTCGGGCAAGCCTTGACCGGCTTGAAATTCGATCTGGCGAGGTTTGGCCGGGCACTCCCGCAATCTCCTAATCCAACCATCGGCGGAGATCTGTTGAGCAAAATTCAGTCTATGTCAGGATCAGTCGATACACTCTTGACGTCCATTCGCGCGACAGCAGCAGCCCTTCGCCCCCCAATGCTGGACGATCTCGGACTGGTTCCGGCGTTGACCGGCCTCGCCACGACGTTCAAATATCGCACGGGCGCGCGGTGCGCAATAGACGTGGCTCCGGAACTGTCATCCCTCGCAGTGCCCTCCGAAGTATCTGCCGCGCTGTTTCGAATCGCGCAGGAATTGCTGACGAATGTGATGCGTCACGCCAACGCCTCGAAGGTGCATATGCGGCTATACCAGGACGGCGCAATGTTGACGTTAGAAGTGAGGGACAACGGAAAGGGGATCACTCGCGAGAGGACGACCACGCCGCACGCGTTTGGGCTTAGAGGAATGCAGGAGCGAGCCTCTCTCCTGGGTGGCCACTTTCATATCGTAGGAACATCCGGTGTCGGAACCACGGCCATTGCCTCCGTGCCTGTTGCGGAGTGCTTTGCCCCATGAATGGGACACAGCTGGTGAAAATCCTTGTCATCGACGATCATGCAGTCGTGCGTCGGGGAGTGAAACAGATCCTTGAGGAGATCTTTTCTCACGTCGAAGTCGGAGAGGCCGATACCAGCCAGAAGGCGATTGCTGCAGTGCAGCAGGAATCTTGGGATTTGGGAATCGTCGATATCAGCCTTCCTGATCAGAGTGGGTTGGAACTGCTCTGCGAGTTACACAGCACAGCCCCCCGACTCCCTCTGATGGTTTTGAGTCTGCACACCGAAGCGCAATACGCCGTTCGCGCCTTCCGCGCGGGGGCAAAAGCCTATCTCACCAAGCAGACCACACCGGAGGAGTTGGCCAAAGCCATCAAGCAAGTCCTGACCGGACGCATGTACGTCACCGCCTCTCTCGGAGAGCAGATGGCCGGCAGCCTGAACATGAATCCCACTGGCTCCGGCCACTACACATTGTCTGAGCGAGAAAGCGAAGTCCTTGTCTTGTTAGCGCAGGGCCGTTCGGTCAAGCACATCGCGGAGTCTCTTGCTCTCAGTATCAAGACCGTCAGTACCTATCGAGCCCGTCTCCTGGACAAGCTACAACTTACGACCACCGCCGAATTGATCCGCTATGCCCTCGATCATCATTTGGTTGGATAGCCATCACAATGAACCTACTGCGGATACATGATTCGGATGGGGTCGGGAATAGACATAGGCAGTCGCTTGAACCGTTCGTGCCTGTTGGGGATCAGCGCAGGGTCAGATTCCTCCTACAGTGCGTACGTGTTCAACTGATTGTTTTTCTCGTCGATTGACCGTAAGGACTATGCGTGACTCAAGAGACTGTGACCTCTATTGGAATCATCGCATGACCATCGTTCTGGCCGACGCCGATGCCAGCTTTCGTGACAGACTCAAGAAGCGCCTTGAGAAAATTAGTGGTGTGCACATAGTGGGAGAATCGTCGGATTCGGAAGAAACTACCGCGATGATTCTAAATCGGAAACCGGATATTGCGATCATGAATTCCTCGCTCCGAGATGGCCGCGGCATCGAAGTTCTCCGACACATCAAACGATTGATGGTCCCGCCGATCATCATCGTCGTCACGGACGACCCCTCGCCCGACAATAAGACCGCCTGCTCTCTCGCCGGAGCCGATTTCTTTTTTGAGAAGGCTACGGAAGATTATAAAATGATCGACACCGTTCGCCTTCTGTATGTACCTCACAACCGGATGGAAGCGTCGGATTTCCCCATTGCTACGCTCGATGAGTGATCAGCGTTCTTCCGCAACCATCTTTCTCCACGGATCGTCTCTGTCGTATCGTTCAAATTGACAGTTCCCCCGCTCGCCGACTAGGATAGCGCGCCGTGAGTCATTCCGAACCTTCAGAACCAGCCGCAGCGAAGCACGCACTCGCTCCCATCAACCCCATCGAGCACGCGTTTGAAACCGTCGTGTTCGCCAGCCGGTGGATCCAAGCTCCACTCTACGGCGGCCTCATCATTGCCGAGCTGCTGTACGCGTACAAATTTCTCCTCGAACTGTGGGAGATGATCTGGCACATCAATCAGCAGCAGGAGACCACCTTCATGCTGGGCGTGCTGGGCCTGATCGACGTCACGATGGTGGCAAACTTGCTCACGATGGTAATCATCGGCGGGTATGCCACCTTCGTGAGTAAATTGGATCTAGAGGGCCATGCCGATCGGCCTGACTGGCTGACCCATATCGATCCCGGCACCATCAAAATTAAGCTTGCCGCCTCCCTGATCGGCATCTCAAGCATTCATCTTCTGAAATCGTTCGTCAACATCGCGCACGAAGATTTCGAGCAGGTTAAGTGGAAGATCTTTATCCACTTGACCTTCATCGGATCGGCCATCCTGTTGGCCTGGACCGACAAGATCATGCAGAAAGACCGCAAGCACTGACCCAATGTGCCAATGCCCAGGTGTTCAGGCTGAAGGTGGTCTCTGCCCGCCGTCAGCCTCTCTCCCTGATACGAGGCAACGATGACGCGATTGCCACATTCCCTGTTCGCTCTGCTAGCCATCCTGTTTGTGCAAGCGGGCTGTAATTCTTCGGTGTTGCAACTACGCGACCAGCCTGATCTGCAGCACGGGAAATTCCGTCAGAAATTGACCGACAACAAAGAACTCGCGATGAAGTTCCTGGCTTGTACCGAGCAAGCTCACGATGAGCCACTGAGTGAGCGCCGTGACGCGGCCGCCTCGCCAGAGTCTCTATCTCTGCAAACTCCAGAGGGACAAGCAACGAGCGTCCATCCCTTGTCAGCCGTCATCGAAACGATTCGCCGGCGACATCCCGACGAGGACGTCTCCCTCTCCATTTTCGCCACCGTGCTCGATGACGTGGCCAACGATGCGACCGCGCGCATTGATCTGGATAAACTCACACGGGTCATCGAAACAATCCAACGATGGTATGGGCACCTCGACTTGGACGAAGATCAACTCGAACGGGATTCTTCTCGCTTCGCTCGGATGCTTTTGGCATACAACAAGGCGTATTTTGGCGATCTCAGTTTCACGGCAAAACCGACCTCCGCAGGAGCCGGCATCCGCGGGGTTGTCAAAGTGACTTCGAAGGGGTTCGTCGATCGGACCGGCAACACCGTGCTGTTTCCTGGAATCTCAGAGGAAATTGAGGTAAGCCCTGCCAATTCAGCTCGCCTCTCAGGCGCCAGGGTTGACTCTCAACGTGTCAGCGCCGATCTGATGCGCATTTTCCTGGAAGCGTTCTTCGACGCGGCCTATCGAGTGCCGGCCGTCCATGGCGCGACTGCATTGCGCGTGAGACCGAACTCACAGGAACCGCCCTACCCTGAATTCGACGCTGATCATCCCACAATTCCCCTGGAGGCCCTGGCCCGAGTAACCCGTGAGGCTTTGCGAACCGAAGCTGCCGTGACATCGCTCGTTGGGAAAGCGGTTCGCGGCGGAAGTGTCTTCGGTACCCAGAATGAAACGCTTGCCGCTACGCTTGAAACAGCCGCAGGGGTGATGGCGAAGAAACTCGTCGAGCACGAAGGGTTCTGCTATTACGAGGTGACAGAGGGGAAGCCGACCGCCGGCCTCTACCCCGACACTCTGTACTTCCTGTCCCGCCCACAATTCACGAACTAGCCCGCGTTATTCACGAGGGTTCGTGACGAAACCGCCGAGACGCCAAGCGAGACGGGCGTGTGGAGTCGTGAGGCCCCGATGCGTACTCGTGCAGTACGTTGAGGGTCCGAGCGGCGAGCCCGCCCGCCGTCAGGTGCGTCGTCACCGCGCTTGCGAGGTCGAGCGCTCTGTGTATGATCCTGGCGCGAAGAAAGAATACCGCAATGAGTTCTGATTTTCGTATCGACGGTTACAGTAGAAGCCTTCGTGAATAATGCCGGCTAAGACCAGGCTGGTACCGTTGCGCCGCCCGAGTCGCGCCAATGAGGGGCCCAGGCGAGAGCCACAAGTCTGACGGCGATATTGACTTTGGTAGGTTTCAGAGAAATCATCTCAAGCTTTTCGTTGAGAGGATCGATCGCTGCGGCGAGGACATCGGTTTCCGTTTTGAACTGCGTTTCGAGATCGGCCAATTGT
>DATENE010000242.1:0-11124 GCA_035275205.1 Nitrospiraceae bacterium | reverse complement strand
CATGTTGTTATCGCGCGACTTCCTCCCTGATACTGGCGTTCGTGGTTGCTACTCCATCCAACAGCTCCTTGAACAACACAAGAACATTATTGACTGATATGTCTTGTAATTTATCTTGAGTGAGCATTCTGTATTCGACACCTATTGGCGTCCAATAATGCAATGATGACTGTGGGTAGTATGCAACCATGGGAATTCCGAGTGCGGCTCCCAGATGGACAGTTGAAGTGTCTGGGGTTAGGAGTATTTCGCACGAAGACAACAATGATGCATACTCTTCGAAGGAGTTGGTGAGTGGCGCCGGCTTGACTTTCATTGTGTTTGCCAGGCGAATGACTTCTTCCTGTCCCTTTTTGTCCTTCGGGTGTGCAAAGACAAGTACTTCCTGAGTATCCGGCACCGCCGAAACAAGCGCGCATATTTGGCTTTGAACATGTGGTGGCACCCAACATGAGGGCTTTCCTACTGATATATTCACCGCTATTCTTCCTGCTATGCGGGACGGGATAGGGATATTGAGCTTTGGCTGGAGTGAAATAGTATCAGGGTCTATCCCAAGCGGACGAAGCAACTCCGCTATCCGCCGAGTGATATGAACAGTTTTCCGATCGAGCCGTTCTACAAGCACATTGTATGCTGAAGCATTTTCTTTTTCGATACCGATCGAGTATCTGGCTGAAACAGCGGCGGTAATGATGGACGAAGTAGCCGATGCATCGTCTTTGAGATCTATGAGTACATCAGCTTGGATCTTGCGTATCGTCCAAAGCAGTGCAATATCTGCAGCAAGATTTTTCCTATACACGAATGTCTCGCACTCTATCGGTAGTAGAGGTGCGATGCTCTTATTTTTTTCACCCAAGAGCACCATGAACCTCGCTGTGGGGTAGCGTTCTTTCAGAGCGACAAGTAATGGTGTTGTGATAATGGCATCACCGAGCTTATCGTGGCGCAGAATAAGGATCGTTGGGGAATCGGGAAGCTGGAGCGGTAGAGTCGGAGAGGATTTTAGGGAGCGCCTTGAGAGAAGCGCGATGAAAGCTCTGCGAATCGCGAGTTCACCACGTTTAACAACACGTTGTGTTCGTGTTTCTTTCATTACTGCGCGGCATATCAGAAATGCAACGATGCTGGCGGACTTTTCAGCATCCTACTATTTGACGATGTGGCCGACAAGATCGTACAAAGCCGCGTCGGTAATCTTGACTTTGACGAGTTCTCCTGCTGTGGCTGATCCATCATTGATATACACGACGCCGTCGATCTCCGGAGCCAGCCCTTCATGGCGTCCCTCAAGCAGTAACTCTGTCTCTTCGGAGACCCCTTCGACCAACACCTCCATCACGGAACCGATACGGGCCTGGCCTCGCGCCGCCGCAATCTCTTCTTGCACAGCTAAGATTTCATTCCGTCGTTCGTCCATGACCGATCGCTGAACCTTGTCATCAAGCCCAACTGCCGGCGTGTCTTCCTCGTCCGAATACAAAAACACCGCCACCCGATCGAATTGGGCTTCTTCCACGTAGTCTCTCAGTTCATCAAACTCTTGTTCAGTCTCTCCTGGGAACCCCACGATGAAGGCCGTGCGAAACGTGACGCCGGGAATGCGCGTCCGGATCCGATCGACGAGGGAAGTGATGGCCGCCCGATCGCCTAGCCGGTGCATCCGCTTGAGCATTCGATCGTTGATGTGTTGCAGCGGCATGTCGATATACTTGGTAATCTTTTCTTCTCCTGCGTAGAGAGCCAACAGCTCATCCGATACCTGTTGCGGGTAGAGATAGAACGGTCTGATCCAGCGCAAGTCTTTCACCTTCACCAGCTCGCGAAGCAGCGTGACGAGGCCGTGGCGCACACCAAGATCGACGCCGTAATTCACCGTATCCTGGGAAATGAGGTTGATCTCTTTCACACCTTCAGCAGCGAGCCGTGCGGCTTCGGCTACGATCGATTCCACGGGGCGGCTTCGCTGCTTCCCCCGCATCAAGGGGATCGCACAGAAGGCGCAATTCCGGTTACAGCCTTCGGCGATTTTCACATACGCGCTATGGGCTTTCCCGAGACGGAGGCGTGGAGCGTCTGCGTCGTAGAGATACGGAGGCTCGCTGATCCAGAGCCGTTGTTGCCGTTTCTTCGGCGCCAGCAGATCCCGGCAAATCTCCGCGATTTTCCCGAATTCACCGGTCCCTACCACGCCGTCGAGTTCCGGCAATTGCTTGAGGAGGTCGCCTTGATACCGTTGTGCCAGACAGCCTGCGGCAATCAACACACGACAAGACCCTGTCTCTTTCAGCTTGCTGTGTGCAATGATCGAATCAATCGACTCCTGTTTGGCTTCTTCGATGAAGCCGCAGGTATTGATGATGACCACCTCGGCCTTCTTCGGATTATCGGTCAGGGCAAATCCGTCCGCCGCCAGTATGCCTAACATGACTTCGGAATCGACTTGGTTCTTTGAACAACCCAAGTTGACGAAGCCGATGGTGGTTTTCTTGCTACTTGGGCGAACCGGGGTGATCAATCGTGATGACATCGAAGCAGTCTACGGGACGGCTCAAAAGCCTGTCAATTTTTTCCCATCAGGGGATGGATCAGCTCGCGGAGCGTTTTGCCGAAGGAGCGGGGACCCTTCGAGAATTTGCCGAAGAGGAAAGCGGAAACTGACTGAGTCCGCGAAGGAATTTCCGAAGGATTCCCTTCGGCAAATTCCGAAAGGGTCGCTTCGAGAGGCACCAACGCGTAGCGAGCTGATCCATCCCCGCGCCTCCTTGCCCTCTTCTCGCCTCTTATGGCATCATGCCCCCCTCTTGGAGACGCGCATGGAGCATTTGCTCGAATACGCCGGTTCCGTGCATATCTATCTTGGACCGTACCGCGGGAATCCGATCTCCTTGTATTTGAAGCGAACGGAGACCGGGTGCTTGATCGGCCCGAAGGTCTATCCGTGGAATGAGGTCGTCGGGAGTGGGGAGACGCCGAATAAGGCGGCTGCCGACTTCGAAGAGAAATGGAAGTCAAAAGGTCTCTCGGCGGATATGTACTCAGGTCCCTCGTGGGAAGGAGGCATCAAGCCGGAGAAACCTGCTCCTCCTAAGCCACCCACTGCTCCCAAACCAGCAGTACCCACTACTGCATCAACACCTGACGGCCAACCTGTCGCACCCGCAGCCTCTCCATCTACTACTCCTGCCGACGCCACACAGACTCCCTCACCAGCCCTGGCGGCTCAACCTGTAGAAAAATCGAGCTAACCCGTTCTATCTACAGCGAACGTTTCGGAAGGTGGCTCTCAGGGGAGGGTCTGGCCAGTTTGCTGCGTTTCAGTCCGTATCCCAAGTAGACCACAATGCCGATGGCAGTCCAGACGACGAATCGAATCCAGGTTAGCTGTGGGAGAAAACTCATTAAGCCGAGACAGGCGAGCATACCAAGAATCGGGACGAGCGGCATGAACGGAAGCCGGAATGGGCGGATCTGGTTGGGTTTCGTGTAGCGCAGGACCACGACACCGATACAGACCAGGACAAATGCAAAGAGAGTCCCGATGTTCGTCATGTCTGCAGCATCGCCGATGGGAATCAGAGCGGCGAGCGTGGCCACGGCGATGCCGGTGAGAATGGTGGCATTGTGAGGCGTGCCATAGCGCGGATGCACGGTTGACAGCCAGGGGCTCAACAGGTGGTCTCGCGACATGGCAAAAAATACCCGAATCTGACCCAGCATCATCACGACGAGTACGCTGGTAATTCCGGCTACCGCCCCGATTGCCACAATCGCCGCGCCCCACTTGAAGCCCACCATACTCAGCGCTTCGGCCACCGGTGCATGGATGTCGATCTGTGCTGTGGGGATCAAGCCGGTTAAGACAGCGGCTACGGCAATGTAGAGGACGGTGCAGATGCCGAGTGAGGCAATGATTCCGATCGGGAGATCCCGCTGAGGGTTCTTGGCTTCTTCGGCAGTCGTCGAGATGGCGTCGAATCCGATATAGGCGAAGAACACGATCGCCGCTGCAGCGCCGACACCGGCGAATCCCTGTGGCAGGAAGGGCGTCCAGTTGTCGGTATTCACGGCCGGCGTTCCCACGGCAATGAAAAAGAGGATGACCGCGAGTTTCAGGCACACAATGATGCCGGTTGCGCGGGCGCTTTCTTTAATTCCGATAACAAGGATGATGGTGACGAGTAACACGATAATGGCGGCGGGGAAGTTTGCCACACCCCCGTCAGGTCCTCCAGGTGGATGGGTTGCCCAGTGTGGCAATTCAATCCCGGCCAACCTGAGTAGCTTGTTGAAATATCCGGACCACCCGATGGCGACCGCGACGCAGGCCACGCCATATTCCAGAATCAAGTTCCAGCCGGTAATCCAGGCCAGAAATTCTCCCAACGTGGCGTACGAGTAGGTATAGGCGGAGCCGGCCACGGGAATCATGGTGGAGAACTCTGCATAGCAGAGTGCTGCGAGGGCGCAGGCCAAGCCGGAGAGCACAAAGGACAGAATGATTCCAGGCCCTGCCCCGGGTCTGTGGGCATCGCCGACGATCGCCGTTCCGATCAGGACGAAGATGCCGGTACCGATGATCGCGCCGATGCCAAGCGCGGTCAGATCCCAAGCTGTGAGGGTCTTTTTCAAACGATGATCGGGATGATCTGCGTCCGCGAGAATTTGCTCAATGGGCTTGGTTCGAAAGAGTCGGCCGATCACCGTATCTCCTCAAGACGCGGGGATGGCGAAGAGCGCTGTAGGGTTACCGGGCTTCTGTTCCATATGGGGTCAAGTATAGCAGGCCTTTTCCGCTGGTCGCGCATCGCTCGTACTTCACGCGTCACGGCTTGTGGCGCGGGCAGCGCGTAAAAAGGCCTCGAATAGTCGTCGGTGGAGGGGGTGCCGGTCGAAGAGAAACTCCGGATGCCACTGGATGCCGAGAAAGAATCGGTGGGTCGGAGATTCGATCGCTTCCACAATGCCATCGGAGGCCAGAGCGCTGGCGATCAATGCCGGCGCGACGGCTTTGACTGATTGATGATGCGAGCTATTTACCCGCATCGACACCGATCGCACGATGCGGCGGAGCAGGCTACCGGGTGTGACGGTGACGGTGTGACTCAGATTCGTCGCTGGGGTGTGTTGCCGATGTTGGAGTGGTGTCGAGATTTGGGATGAGATATCCTGAAATAGACTGCCGCCGCAGGCGACGTTCATGGCCTGCATGCCTCCGCAGATGCCAAGCAGGGGGACATTGGCTCGCCGTGCTAAGTGGACCATATCCAGTTCAAAGCTTGCGCGACGTTCGCTTACGAGTCCGAACGGATAGCGCTGACGTTCACCATACAGTGATGGTGGAAGGTCCGGGCCACTTCCGGTAAGGAGAAGTCCGTCGAGCTGATGTAGGAGGCGCCGTCTTGTGGCCCGGTCTGCGAGGAGTGGAAGGACCAGCGGGACGCCCCCGAGTTCTTCAATGGCACGGATGTAGCGCCCGCGCAAAAAGTAGGTGGGCTCGTGGCCACCCCATTCTTTCCGGTCACCGGCGTTGAAGTCTGGTGTGACGCCGATGATCGGTTTCATCGGCTAGCGGATGGGCTCTGGAGCAGGCGCTGACGCCGATGCATCATCCGAATCAACGACCCCCAGGAAACGGATGGGTCGGTTGCCTTGAAGGTGATCGGGAGTAATGAGGTAGGTACCGTAGAGACTGGTGTTCCAGACGCTCTTGGCTGCTTGTTCATTCCCGCCGGTAAACGCATAGGTGAGTCCTCCGACAATCCCTCCACCGATGGCGAAAGCCAACTTTAGCGGAAGATACACCAGGGTGGAGAGACCGGCGGCCACTTGCATGCCTGCGCTTGACGGGGTTCCGCCTTCGGTGTTCGCGCTCGACGTGGGGGCTGCGCTCTCTTGACTCCATGCCATCGGCGCCATCGTGACGGTGCACAAGGCTACGAGTAGGAATACTGCCACCAGTTTGAAGCTGGAAGCCTCACGGGGGCGACTGGACGAAGACGAGTATGTGTTCACAAGTAATCCTCCTTCTGCGACGAAGCGAGCGGAGAGCCAGTAGTTTACTCTGCTCACTCATGATTCAGTGGTAGTTGGGTTATAACAAATTCATCTCTGATTGCAAACCCCCTGCCGCGCGAGTGTGAAGTCCTTCACGGAGTGGTACCGTCTCTCAGTACGAGGTCTAGTTCAGAGGCAACGTACGACGTGATGAAGTCCGTCCGTTTGGTGACGGCGTTTCTGATTTCGGCGTCCCATGTTGTGTCTTCGAGACTTTGGTTCTCTTGAGCGATGCCGGATTGCAACGCCAGGTCCAGCTTGCACCAACAGACGGCTTGGATAAACAGCTCATGGGCTCGTTCCTGATGAGCGAGCCGCTCTTCATCTGCGAGATCGACTAGGGCCAGGGCCAACCATCGGGAGAAATCAATGTCGATGCTGAGTGTATCAATCTGGCTTTGGGTGAGCATGACGGAGACCTGGATTCCGCCCTTCCAACTCCGTTTCTTGACGTTAAATACACAGGAGCAGGTGAAGGGTCTTCCCTCCACCTGCTGCGGTCCGACAAACAGCGTTACGCGGAATTGGGAAGGCTCTGGTGCATGCTCAACTGTCATGGTGCGCATTGTAGCATGACCACCGACCTCAACGGCCGTCTCATTGACGGCTTGGTTACGCGACGATAAGATGCCTTCTATCATGACTACGGCCATCCCTCAGCGTGTCAGCGAGATTCAGCAGGCCCTGCGTGACGCCGAGATCGATGGCTGGCTCTTTTATGATTTCCGCGGGAGCGATCCCCTCGCCTATCGGATACTGCAGCTCGATCCTACCCTCCATGTGACGAGGCGATGGTACTACTGGGTTCCGGCGCAGGGAAGCCCTGTCAAGCTGCTGCATCGCATCGAGCCGCATGTGCTGGATGCCTTGCCGGGACAGGCCGACTGCTATGTGTCGTGGGAGCAACAACGACTCATTCTTGGGCGCCTGCTCGCCGGTGGCCTCCGTGTCGCGATGCAGTATTCCCCCCTGAATGCGGTTCCCTACGTGTCGCGCGTGGATGCCGGTACGATCGAGCTAATCAGAAGTTACGATGTCGAGGTGGTGAGTTCGGCAGATTTGATTCAGATGTTTGAAGCGCGCTGGACAGACCGCCAACTCGAGTCGCATCAATATGCCGCTGTAGCGCTGCGGCGTATTGTTGATGAGACATTTAGTCATGTACATAAGGCGGTCACGCAAGGGCGGAGTCTCACTGAATATGGAGTACAGCAGTTTATTTTGACTTGTATACGCGAGGCGGGGATGGTCACGTCGAGCGCACCCATCGCCGCCGTCAATGCTCATAGCGCTGATCCTCATTTTGGTCCGACAGAGATGGGGTCGGCCGAAGTGACGCGTGATGCGTTGCTCTTGATTGATCTCTGGGCCAAACGAACGGAGCCCGGATCAGTCTATGCTGATATTACCTGGACCGGCTACATTGGCCAGAGCATTCCGGTGAAACAGCGCGAGATTTTCGACGTCGTTAGACAAGGACGGGACGCGGCACTGACCTTCGTCCAAACACGAATAGCTGCTGGCCATCGCCCATTTGGATGGGAAGTCGACGACGCCTGCCGGCAGGTAATCCAGCGCAGCGGCTATGGCGATCAATTTCTTCATCGTACGGGCCATTCGATCGGCGAAGAAGTGCATGGCAACGGCGCGAACATCGATGGGTTGGAGACGCTGGACACCCGCCGCCTGATGCCCAGGACGTGTTTTTCCATTGAGCCGGGAATCTACCTTCCTGGTGAGTTTGGGATCAGGAGTGAACTGGACGTGTACCTCGCTGAGCGTGAGGCGTTGGTATTCGGATTGCCGTTACAGAGCGAGATCGTGCCGATTTTTTAGCCCTCTCCCCCTTTCCTTGACAGTGCCTCTTACTGGCCTATAGAGTTGATTCGACTCTCAAGCAGGCAAGGCCGACGGCGATGGGCCGGACAGGCCTCTAGGGAAAAGGAGTCACGCCATGTTTGGTACCATGGGAATCTCGGAACTCATCATTATCCTCGTCATTGTTCTCATCATTTTCGGGGCGGGCAAGCTCCCACAAATCGGTGAAGGAGTCGGCAAAGCGCTTAGAGGATTCAAGAAAGAAGTCAACGATATTCCCCCGCCGCCGGATGTGGCACCAACCGAAGTGAATCAACCGGCGCCCATGCAGGTCCATCCAGCGGTGCAGGCGGCACCGGCGTCGGCGATGACGCCGGGACAGACTCTCGTCACTCCGAAGCCCACGGCGCCCTACACACCTGGACCTGAACTGACTCCCGGGACCACCGCCGCCTTGATGCACAACATGGCGGCGCCGCCTCAACCGGCTCGGCCATTGACCTCCTCAGCAGCCCAATCGACGGGGCAGGGCCAGCGGCCTCCGACGATGGAAGAACGAGCGGCTGCCCCTGCGCCGGTTATGCGGGCACAGTACCCGCCTCTTCCCGTTGGCGCTCAGACAAAACCAGTACTGAAGCGTCCGTCGGCCATTGTCAATAAAGACGCAGTGGCCCGTGTGCAAGCGCAGCAGGTGGCGATGAAGACGCAGGCGGCGCAGCCTGCCAGTATGTCCCCCGGGGATATGCAGAGTTTGGGAGAAGGACTCGGGGATGCACTGCGGACGTTCAAGCAGGCTGTTGCCGATGTCCGAAATTCGGTCGATCCCGAGATCCAGACAATCCGAGCCGAGATGGATTCTGCGCAGAAGGAATTCCAGCAATCCATCGAAGCAGCTAAAGAACTGCCTGCCTTGCACGAAGAGCCTCCTAAACAAGCGTGAGCTGGGGTGTGGTCTTCATCACCCGGCCCAGCGCATATCTCCGGTGCTGTCGCACGTCCTCTCGCACCATAGTCCGCTCGGTCGCCCTGTTGGTCCTCTGCCTCGCCGGTTGTGTCCAAGATTCTCCCCTTTCCGCGAGGGAGCGTACGGTCTCGCTCTTGCTGGAATTGCTCCATGATGAGTCGCCAGAAGTACGGAGAACGGCTGCAGAATCTCTCGGCAAGATCGGCGATCCACGAGTCGTGGACTCCGTTCTCCCCCTCATGCGTGATCCCGAAGCAATAGTCCGCGAAGCATCGGTACTAGCCATGGGCCGCTTGAAACCCGCAGCGACCGGTGGAGTGGTTGTCTTGTTGAAGCAGGCGTTGGAGGATCCTGTCGAATCGGTCCGGCAGGCGGCAGTTGTGGCGATCGGAGAGATCGAACCGGGCGCTCGATTACTGCAACCTGTCGTAGAACTACTGAAATCTTCGGATGCCACGATTAGGAGGGCGGCAGTGCGGGCATTGCTACAAGTCGACTCAAGCGAATCAATCTCTGCGCTCGTCGCGGCAGGCCGTGACTCCGATGCGGAGGTTCGTCAGGGCATTGTGGCGGCGGTGGGTGAATGGGGAGGGGCAGCGGCCTCGCCTTGGATCCGAGAGCGTTTAGTCGGAGATCCCTCGCCCGGGGTACGAGCAGAAGCGGCCTATCGGCTGGGAACGCTGAGCGATCCTGATACCAGGGCAGCGCTCAACACAACGATCGCGAAGGATCCAGACAGTGGGGTGCGTCGCTGGGCGAAACGGGGAATTTAAGCCGTCACGCGGGAACGATTCAATGCATCGACGAGTTCGACAAGCTCTTTGCGGGCCTTCTCATCAATGTTGGTAAACTGGACGCCCATCCCAGGGAAGAGAAGATGCCGTTCGGGCTTATTGCGGGCCCAGGCAACCTTCGCTTTGGCCTTGTATTTCTCCCAAGGATGATCGGGCAGCGCAAACTCGACGGATAGCTCAGTCCCAGGAGCCAGCGGGGCGCTGCTTTCGATGAACATCCCGCCTGCGCCGATACCGCCGGTTAAGCTGTCATACTGTCTGCCTTCCGGGGTCGTGTAGCGAACCTTTACGGCGAGCGGGGCTCTCGGATGAGCGCGCGCGTGGGCGAATCGCACGTCGTCGTCGCCGGCAAGAATCTGTTCAATAACCGTTCCCCACGACAGGGCACCAAGCAGTTCTCTCGTGGCGCTATGAAGCGTGACCACTTCCTGGTCGGCATTCATCTCAAGGACTTTGCCCTCATGTCCTTCTGTCGCGATCACGGCAAACTTCATGGTCAAGTCCTTGTATTAAATAGGGGGCGACTCGGTGGCAGATGGATAATCCCTGGCAGGCTGTTGAAAAAACTGGTCATCTCACCCGCTCGCCCTGAGGCTGCCACGACAGCCTCAGGGCCCAGGGTTGCGCCGTTCCCTTGAAGGGGTACTCGCATATCACTCAGAGGCTCTCAGCCCTGTAGAAATCGAGCCCGCAATCGTGTTTCAACACACGGCTAGGCTGGCTGTTCGACGGTCTGGAGGGCCTTCACCAGTTCGAGCACACGGTTACGGATCTCGGGGTTAATCTCTGTAAAGCGCACCCCCATGCCAGGGCTAAACGTATATTGGTCTGCTTTAGGGCACACCCATGCCACAAGACCCTTAGCCGTCAACCATTCTGACGGTTGCTCTGGTAGCGAAAATTCAAGGGCAAGCTTGGTACCAACCAGTAGAGGGCTCTGGCTTTCAATAAAGAGCCCGCCTCCGCCGATGCCGCCTGCGCGACTTTCAAACTGCTGACCTTCCGGGGTTGTGTATTTGACACGAAAGGTGAGTGTCACGCGCGGCTCATTCCTGGCTTCTCGGTTTGCCTGAGGTTTGCGATAGGCCAGAATCTGATCGATGACAAAGTCCCAGGACAGGTTGCCCATGGGTTCTCCGTTGATTCCCAGCAGGGTGATCACCTCACGGTTTGCGTCAAGGTCGAGGGCTTTCCCTTTATGCCGTAGGCTTGAAGACACGGGATATTTCACAGGTCCTCCACAATCAATCAGTAAGGCAAGTATAGCGCAGCATTTCATCTTGTCGAGGGAAAGCGCAGAGTCATGACCGCCGCGACAGGTAGGGAGGTAGAAGGAGGGGAGAGTATTTGGGAAAGGACGCGTGGAAAGAGGCACCCAGGCCAGGGTGAATCTGGCCTGGGGAGTTTCAAAATAGACGTTCGGTGTGGTGGAAACAGCTACAGTTATAACGACTTAGGCGGTCTTCACATCTTTGTCTTGTTCGAATA
>DATENE010000241.1:0-11205 GCA_035275205.1 Nitrospiraceae bacterium | reverse complement strand
TTCGATCGATTGGTGCCTGGTGGGCACCACCAGGGTGTGATCGCTCTCATCGCGGCGAAATCCTACGTTACGACAGAGCAGATTCTCGATCGGGCGAAGACGCGAGGTGAGAAACCATTTCTCGTGCTTCTAGACGGAGTCGAAGATCCACACAACTTGGGCGCGATCTTGCGGACGGCCGAAGCGGCGGGTGTCCAAGGGGTCTTTATTCCGGAACGCCGAGCAGTCGGCCTGACATCGGTGGTGGCGAAAGTATCGGCCGGAGCGCTCGATCATATCTCCGTTGGGCGGGTTGGCAATCTGGTTCGTCTGATTCAGGATCTCAAAGAGGCCGGCCTGTGGATCTATGGTGTCGACCCACAGGCGGAGAAGCTCCATACCGACATCGACATGACCGGACCGATCGCGCTGGTGCTCGGGGGAGAAGGAGAAGGCCTTCGTCCTGGGGTGCTGAAAGAGTGCGACGACCGCATCAAGATTCCGATGCAGGGCCGTATCCAGTCGTTGAATGTCTCGGCTGCAGCAGCCGTCACGCTGTTCGAAGCGGTACGCCAACGTCGTAAGGGTATCGCGACCCAGGCGCAGTCTACCGAATCTTGATTGTCCCGTCTTGGATCGCGGTTTTGAGCAGCTGAGCGGTGTTCGACACGCGCATCTTTTTCATCATGTTGGCCCGATGCGCTTCGACGGTCTTGACGCTGATCTTGAGTCGCTGACCGATTTCCTTGTTTTTGAACCCGGCCCAAATCAGTTCAAGAATCTCTTTCTCCCGGCTGGTGAGCGATTCAGGCCGCTTCTTGCGGGGCGGCGGTGTCAGATTGGCCAACGAAGGTTTGGTTTTCGTCTTTGCGGTCCGTGCCATTATTTGATTCTCCTTTAACAAATAAAGTAGTACGGTATCATTTCCCGTGATGGAGTAATGCCAAGAACAAACGCTCGCCCAGCAGGCTGTGATTATAAGAACTCTCTGGTCATAAGTAAACTAGAGGAAATCCGATCCAGTGAAGCTACCTAATTCATTTCATTTGGCAAACAAAGCGACCAGGGTGTACGGAGCCGGAGTCTGCTTCCGAGTCGATTATGCATGAGTGGACCCTTTATCTTGTTGTTGGAATCCTCGGCGCGCTGATCGGCAGTTTTCTCAACGTCTGCATCTACAGACTGCCCAGAGGCGAATCGATCGTTTGGCCCGGCTCCCATTGTCCCTCGTGCGACCAACCGATCGCGTTCTACGACAATATTCCTCTGCTGGGCTATCTCTGGCTCGGCGGACGTTGCCGGGCTTGTCGCGTACCAATTTCGATACGTTACCCACTCGTCGAAGCCACCAATGCCATTGGCTATCTCACCATTCTATGGTACTTCGGTCCAACCTGGACGGCAGCGCTCTATGCCTTGTTATTCTCGGCGTTGGTTGTGGTGACGGGAACAGATCTCACCCATAAGATGATCCCCAATGTCATTACTCTTCCGGGAATGGTGGTCGGACTTCTGGGCGCAGTGACCGTGTTGCCGGTGGGTGTGATCAATTCTGTGGTTGGTCTTACCGTAGGAGGTGGCATCCTCTGGCTTCTCGCCTGGCTGAGTCCCTATCTCTTCGGTAAGGAGGGAATGGGAGGTGGCGATATCAAGTTGCTGGCGATGATCGGTGCGTTTCTTGGCTGGAAGCCTGCACTCCTTACCATCATGATCGGCTCGCTTACTGGTTCTATCATCGGTATCAGCTTGATCGCTCTACGCGTCACTAAGCGTGATGACTATATTCCCTTTGGCCCCTTCCTTGTGTTGGGTGCCCTCCTCTCCCTGTTTTTTGCTCAACCGCTTCTCGATTGGTATCAAGGTTTTCTTGACCCTGCCTTCTAGTCCCTTCGTTGTATCTCTTCTGGCGAAGCCCTGTATCTAAATAGTGAGATACTTTTCTGGTTTTCTCTTTCTGTCTAGGCCGGTGAGCAGACCGACTCTGCCTCCTGCTACTTCGTGACAACGCAAAACCGCGCGAACTTGCGGAGTATTCCACTCCTGTTTCTCACGACGTATTCAGTCATCTGGGTGTGGATTAACATGGGCACGGGTCTTGGAGAGCACGCTCGTCTCCGTAAGGTGAATTCCTCTGCGAGAGTGAATCATGCCGAAAAAATCACAGAGCCAGGAACAAGGCTGGAGTCTGATAGAACTCCTCATCGTACTGTCGATCATGGGTATCATGGCTGCATTGGCTGGACCGAGTTATCAGACCTTGGTCGCAAGGGCCCAGGCGCGTAGCGTCACCATAGAGATCGCTTCGGAACTTCGGCTCGCCAGACAACTAGCGATGGCCAGGCGAGAGCGCCTGCGAGTCATATTCGATCAAGAGAGGCGTACGATTACGCTTCGACGTGCAGATGCCGAGGGTACCCTGCATGTCTATCAATATGCGGAGAAGGGGGTAATTGTCGATGAGCCAACTGCTGGACCCGAACTTCTGTTTCATCCTAGCGGCCGGTCGGTAACCCCGGCAACCATTCGCGTGCGAGACAGTCAAGGTAGGGAAACCACGTTCACGATGAGCATCACAGGAAGAGTGTCCATCTCATGAAGCGTGATCGATTATTTCTTGCAGAGCGTGGGGTCAGTTTCGCCGAAGTGCTTGTGGCTATGGCACTGACGTTGACTGGGTTGGTCAGCGCGATAGGGGCGTTTCAGGCAGCAGAACGGAATCTTCGAACGGGGACATTGGCGACGCGGGCCCTGGCGATGGCGGAATCGCGGATTGAAGCGAAACGAGCCGCGCGATGGGATCGTCTCTTTCTGGACGATCTGAATCATGACGGCGTCCCGGATCTTATCATGCGTGATGATGGAGCAGGCGGCGATGCAATGGCCGGTGATGGGGTGTATTCCGGTCGTTGGGACGAGGATGGCGTCCATCTGATCTGGACGGTGACGCCGAGCCGTTCTGGTTCGCTGTCGGCTTCAGGGCATGTGCTGATTGAGGCACGGGCAGTCTACGAAACTGGTGAGAATCAGCGTGAAGTACGAGTCGGTACCCTACGGGCCAACCCCGTGTTCGCTGGGAGCCAGTAACGTGTCGCTACCCGGAGCAGACAGGATACCGACAGGGCGGCATACAAGAGGCTCCTACCATAGAATACGAATGGAGGTAGGCACCAGCTTGACTGAACTGATGTTTGCCATGGCAGCTGGGTTGGTCGTATTGGGCGCCACGCTTCAAGCTCTGTCCTATTTCCAGCAACAGTTTATGAGACAACAACGTGTGGTCGCGCAACAGCAAGATCTTCGCCTTGGGTTAGAAGTTCTTGAGCAAGAATTGCGGTTGGCAGGGTCCGGTTCTCTCACCACGACGGCTTCGGACTCAGTGGGGTTTTTGGCGAATCTGCAAGGTCTCTCGACGACGATCACGGCAGCAGCGACGATCGGCCATACGACTCTATCGGTCGAAGATGGGCGGGGATGGGAGGATCAGAAAACCATTGTGGCCTGTTGGGCCGAGCGCTGCGAGACTCTTACCCTGGCTCGTGATGGACAACGTCACCTGCTTACGGTGACGCAGCCGCTGACCGTGGCGATTCCATCCGGAGCCGCTGTCTCCCTCCTGAATCGTATCCGCTACTACAGCCGTCGTGATGATCATAGTGTACTGAGGCTGTTACGGCAGGTCGATGGCGGCGCAAGTGTTTTGGTCGGAGATATCAGGGAGGCGCGGTTCTCCTACTGGGATGAAAACGGGCAGGTTGTAACAGAACCAGCGCAGGTGAGGCTAGTCGTTGTTGAGGTCACAATGTCTGACCGAGGGATTCGCGCGGTTCGAGAAATGAGCCTCAGGACATAACTGTGGCGCCTTTACGAAACATATGGGTAAGGACAGGAAGATGAAAGAACTACGCGCATCAAAACCCATGAATCTGTGCGACAGGGGTCATGTGCTTCTCGTGGCACTCATGCTGATTTTTCTGCTGGGAGTCGCCGGTATGACGTCTCTCTATCTGGCCGGTCAGGATGGATCGGGCGTTAGCGCCATGAAAGAGGACAACGTCGCGCAACAGTTGGCCGATGGTGCGGCGGATGTCGTAATAAGTTGGTTTCATGATCCGAGTGTCACACCGGCATCCATTACTGGATTGCTTGTGAAGCGCCAGGGAGATCTCTCGATTGGGCCGTCGTTCTTCGACGTAGCCGGGCGCTCACAGTTTGTCGGGACCGCTGACCGTCCCGACGTCCTCCTTGATGCGGCGAACCAGGCGGACAATCAGATGCTCAACGATTTGCCCAACGGCGTATCTCATACCCTGGGAAGCCTTGGCCGAATTCTTAAATTGAAAGTGTATGGCCCTCTGCAGCCAGGCTTGCTGAACACGGTTGAGGTAACGGCTACGACGGTCGATCACCGGCCAATCGCACGAACGGTTCAACTCCAATTGGGAGCTGTATCGATCCCCGCGGTCCGTGCGGCGGTGCAAGTAGGACAGACTCTCGGTGTCATGCAGCCAGGCGGTGAGTCTCCCGTCATGGTCCATTGGGGAGATCAACGGATACTGGGCGATCTCACGGTGCAGCGAGTCGAAGATCTGGTCTTCAAGAGCGCTGCGGCCTCAATTACTGGTCAGTCGTATGACCAAATGTTATCCGCTCAGGATCGCTGGACGGAGTATTGGATTGGAGGGATTGTCTCCGTCATCTCTCCTCCACCAGGCCAAGGTGAGAATCCTTCATTTCCTGAAAACGTGCATCTGCACCAATATCCGACGCCCGGGGTAAGGCTTGATCAGTGGGACTATGACTCGCTCAAGAAGATCGCGCTACGCTGGGGGACCTATTATCGACTCGATCGTGTAGGACAGCTACATCCGCAAGGGGCGCAGGACACGGATCAGGGAATCACGTCTGCAGACGCACTGGAATCTCACACCATCGGAGATCATCGTGGATTGGTTTTCGTCGACACAGTCGATGGGCAAGCGCCGCGTGTCGACAACATGGGAACGCTCGTGCTGGATGCGGACTATTTTGAAGGGCTTCTGGTCGTACAAGGTCACATCGTGCTCAGGCCTCGTGCAGCAGGAAAATCTGTTTCGGCCCTCAGTCCATCTTCTCCGGGGACAGTGTCGCTAGGGGCAAGGGTACCGGTGCAATTATCCGGCATCCACGTCAACGGCCTACTGTATGCGGCGGGCGCGATCAGGATTGAACGATCCGCGCACTTGTATGGGGCGATGATGGCAGGACAGAGTGTGACGTCGATCGGGACCGGTACCGGTATCGAGGTCTGGTACAACGCCGATCTAGCGCAAGGACTGTTTCGAGGGGTTCCAGTTGTGTATCGAGCGCCGGGAACCTGGTTAGTCAAGTACTAGCAGACTGCTGAAAACGTCCGCCAGCAGCATTCCCTGTTTGCCATGCCGGGCACGACAAAGGCAGGTTGCCTCGTTCTCAGAAACCATGAAACGTAAGGCGTGAAATGTGACTGAGAAGCAGTCGCGAAGCCGCGGTCTTGCGTGGGACAAGGCATGTCCCACGCAAGGCCGTCTTGGCAGACTCAGGGCAGGAGGATGAAGTATCCGCCAAGGTTGAGAGGGGAGGAGTCTGGTCTCTTTGAACAGCCTATGGGATTTGCTGAAGCTGTCTGCGACGTGACCCTATATTTCCCAGAGTCAAAAATAGCTTTCCAACACACTACTTGCGGGAAGGTGCGAGCGAAGGGCATTGGCGCATGACAGTCGAGACGGACGTAGTGGCTGGTGGAACCGGAGGGAAAAAAGGCACCCGCACGTCGAAACCCTCCCGTTGCGCGATCGAACAAAACGTGCTTGATAGCTTGGTCTATCGCGGCATTATCAGTCTTTCCGACGTGCTGGCAGCGGTCGACGACTCGAAAGAGGGCAGCTTCGACCTCGAAACGGTCCTCCTCGACCGCTATCATGTCACGAAGGACGCTTTAGGGTCCGCGCTGAGCGACTTTTATCAATGTCCCTATCTGCCGTATGACGAACGAACAATCATCGATGCCGACCTGCTCAAAACGCTTAACCTCGACTATCTCAGGAAGAATCTTTGGCTGCCGATTACACGTCGCGGCTCACTTATCGACGTGCTCACCAGCGATCCGCACGATCTCGACAAGGGTTGGGACGTGCGGCGTACATTTCCCGGAATGACGATTCGCTACGCCGTAGGTCTGCGTCGGGACATCGAGCAATTTCTCAATCTGGCTAGAGGTCAGGGAACCAGCGGGTCCATCGGCACCATTCTTGGCGAGTTGGTCAATGAGATCCATCTTGAGTCTGTCATCGACCCCGTATCAGGCGGGATCGATGAGAATGACTCAGCTATTGTGCGGCTGACCAATCAAGTGATCGTCGAAGCCGACCGCCTCGGCGCATCGGACATTCACATCGAACCATACGCGGATCGTAAAGACATGGCTGTGCGCCTGCGCATCGACGGTATCTGCTCGACATTCATGAAGATTCCAGCGACCTATCGGCGCGCGTTCGTATCCCGCATCAAGGTCATGGCCAATCTTGACATCGCGGAACGCCGCAAACCGCAAGACGGCAAGATCCGATACCGGTTGGCGAAGGACCGAGAAGTCGAATTGCGTGTTGCAACCTTGCCCACCTCAGGACAAGACGAAGACGTCGTGTTGCGTCTCCTGACAGCCAAACAGCCGATGCCACTCGACGTGATGGAATTTGCTCCTGCCACGTTGCAGGCCATTCAAGCCATCGCAGAGAAACCGCACGGGATCATCTTGTGTGTCGGGCCGACTGGGTCCGGCAAGACAACGACCTTGCACGCGATTCTCAAGCACATCAATACCGACGAACGAAAGATTTGGACGGCCGAAGACCCCATTGAAATAACCCAAGACGGTCTGCGCCAAGTCCAGGTTCATTCGAAGATCGGCCTCACCTTCGCGACTGCGATGCGGGCGTTTCTGCGTGCCGATCCCGACATCATCATGATCGGCGAGATGCGGGACAAAGAAACGGCAGACATTGCCATTGAGGCCTCGCTTACAGGCCACTTGGTGCTCAGCACCCTCCATACGAACAGTGCGATTGAAACGGTGATCCGTTTATTGGATCTCGGCTGCGACGCGTTCAACTTTGCCGATGCCATGTTGGGAGTCCTTGCACAGCGGCTGTGCAAACGGATTTGTATTCAGTGCAGGGAAGCCTATCATCCGAGCCGGCAGGAATACGATGAACTGGTACAGGGGTATGGTGCGCAGGACTGGCTCACGCTTGGTATCGAGTACCGTGCCGATTGGAGTCTGTACCGTGGACGAGGCTGCGAGGCCTGCAATCGGACCGGCTTCAAGGGGCGAGTGCCTCTCCATGAATTGCTGCTCCCATCGGGAGACATGAAACAGCTCATCCAGTCACGATCACGAACCATCGAGATGCTGGCTCTCGCGATGAAAAATGGGATGGTCACACTAGCCCAAGACGGCGTCCGAAAGGTCTTACAAGGACTCACCACCTATCGCCAAGTCAGAGCTGTGTCGATGAAATAGCTAATCGGTAGTATTTGTTTTAGGCTGCATTTGCCTGTCCCTCTGCTCTCTCCTACTCAGGATTTTCTCCATCAAAGTAAGGACTTTGAAACGCTCCTTCTTCGCCGAAAATTGTCTCTTGTAAGTCCAAAAAGCGTTCATGCCCATGGGACATTCTCTCTATCACCTTTTAGTATCAATGACTTGCGAATTACGGCGCTGGCGTTCGTGACGGTATGTCCCTTGCGTGAAGGCAATTGGCGCTATGGGTGTACCAGGACAAAATAGGGCAGATGATATGTTTGGGAGAACACATCGCGAGAGCGGGTTCACACTGATCGAGGTGATGCTTGTATGTGCGATCATCGGGATTGCCTCGGCGCTTGCGATCCCAAACTATGTGGAATGGAAAGCCCGATATGATCTGCGGCAGTCTGTTACAGAGTTTGCCACTAACTTAAACCTTGCAAGAGTAGTCGCGATGAATCGCAACCGCCAAGTGACCGTCACAATTCAAGTGTTGGGCAGTGGACACATTGGCGTCGATGCCGTCGCTGGAGGGACTCCAATATTTGGCACTCAGACGTTGAACCCAAGTGTGACGGGATTGCCAAGTGGCACGACGAACGTGGTGTTCTCGTCAATGGGGTTGAGTAGAGCCGCTGCGAATCAAGTCATTCCGATCGTGAATACGAACGGCTTAGCCTACTCCGTATCTGTGATGCCATCGGGGAAGGTGACATGGTGTGCAAGGTCCACATGTCCATGAACACACGATATCACCGCATAACGACTTGTGTCTCGTGGCGTGGGCACGAGGGGTTTACGCTTATCGAGAGTATGGTGGCGGCCGTCATACTGACGATCGGTCTCCTGGCCTTGACGGGCATGCAATCGTTCTCGTTGAGAAAAAACGTGGATGCCAGCAACCAAACGCGAGTGACGAATCTGGCGGCGGATATGCTTGAACGCATTCAATTTAATCGTCGTAGGGCGGCATTTTATCACAACATCAATGTGAGCTCGGCCGTGACGGCGTGTCCGACCGCCGTAGCCGACGTGATGGCGAATGGAGACTGCACCCAATGGCGCACCTTGCTGCTGGGCTCAAACCTTCAAAACATCAGAGGGACCGTCATGCTGAGCAATCCGACTCCACCGGCGGTGGACCCACTCGGATTGAACCGTAATACCGTGACAGTCCAGGTGACATGGGACGAGACGGCTAGCGGAGAGGTCACGGCAACTCCGAAGACGGTGCGCTTGGACACAGTGGTGGCGCCTGATTAGTCATAGTTATGAGAGGTGCACGGTGGATCATGTGAAGGATGTGCGGATGCTGTGTGAACGAGGATTTACGCTCATTGAGGTAATGATCTCAATCGTGATTTCGTCAGTCATCATTGCTGCTGGTTATACAATACTAACCACGACACACAGAGCCACGATTTCGAATGAGCGAGCGGTCGGAACGCAGCAAAACATCCGAGTGGCCATGGAGTTGATTGCCAGGGATATTAAACAAGCGGGATTTGGCATGCCGATGGCCCCTGATCTTCCAGTGGGTGGAACCGCTGGCAATTGCGCGACGGGTGCGACGGGCACGACGGCTGCGGCGATCAGGCCCGTCGATAACAATTCAGCCATTCCACTAACCGCCGTCAATGATACGGGCGCTGATACCATTTCGCTCGTTGTTCCGCGAACGAATCCTACGAACGGGGCAATCCCTGGTTGGGTGTTGGCCAGTGCCGCTCCATCTGCAGGGGCAGGATCATTTACCACGATCACCCTGTCGGCTACGGCGGTCACTGAGATGGTAGCTGAAGGGATGCTGAACGGCTCTGGTGCGTATATTTCGCTGGGAGGAGTGCGCACTCTGCCGGTGACATCAAGTAGTGGAGCGACGATTACACTCGGAGCTCCAACCTACGCCCCAATAAACTTTCCGGCCGGAACCCAGGTGTACCTCCTACAGTGTGTGACGTATCAAGTGGCAACCGGGACAGCCAACTGTGGTTCTGCGGGTCCCTGCCTGACACGAACAGTGGACAGCGGGACAGCGCCGACCATCACCACGTCTCTCGTGGACGGCGTTGAAGACTTGCAATTTGCCTATGGGTGCGACGGATGTAACACCACGATTAAGGCGGGCGTCCCCGACGGCGTGATCGATGACTTTAACGGCAACAACACGTTTGACGTAGCCGACTTCCAAACCAATAGGGTCTGGGCATTTGGGACGTTTGATCCAGCGACGATTCGACTTGCACAGATCAATATTGTGGCGCGTCAAACAGCGATTGATCAAGGCACCGGCGAGGCGATTCAAGCAGGGTCCTTGAGTACGCCGATTCAGGTCAGCGACCATCTGCCCTCGAACGACGCAGGATACGCGGCGGCAACCTATCAGTCATTCCGCCGTCGTTTCCTAACGAGAACCGTCGACACAAGGAATATGCAGTGAACATGAGCAAGGGGATGCGAATGAGAACGGGTATGCAAACGATGCGGCACGATCTCGCTGTGCCCCAGCGGGGCGAAGCGGGTGTTGCGCTCGTCACGACGTTGGTGATTTTGCTCATCATGACCGTAATAGGGGTGGGGTCCGTAGCCGTGACGGCGCTAGAAAATCGGATTGCCGGATTCCAGCGAACCGGAGAATCCGCGACGAGCGCGGCAGAATCATGTGTGGGAACGTCGGTGAACATTATTCAGCAGACATTGGCATCGAGCTCTCTCACTGTACCGGTAGCGTTCGTTTCGGCGGCCGGTCCGGTGCTGAACTCGGCGGAAGTAGCGGCGACTCCCAGTCTGTCCACGGAAATCTCGGGGGGTTCGGACAACAATCTTGATAATGTGACAGGAGTGGGCGCCGGAGGGCCTGATTACAGGCTCGACATTAATGGGTACACCGTCTTAGGCGATATCGATCGCCTGTATCTGATGGGGAAAGCCGGATCAGGAATGCAGTTTGCTGCGGGATACGAAGGGACCGGTAGCGGCACAGCGGGGGGTGGGGCCGATATCGTGTATCGAATCGATTGCCGAGCGACACTGGCGGCCAGCGGATCTGAAAGCCGCGTCGTGGCGATCTATGCCTGTACCTTGAACGGCCAATGTCAGAAGAAAATCTGAGATGCAGACGAAGATGTTCAGTATGCTGTCACAACGTCGACAGAAGCCGATGGTCGAGAAGGAGGGGTAGCAGTATGAAGCGCTTTACCATTGCTCTCCTGGTTGCGATTGCCGGGGCCCTGGGCCATCACCAGGCCATGGCGCAGACTATGAATAACTATACGGCCTATCCTCCGTTTATCAACAAGGCTGTCCCTCCCGCCGTCATGCTCATGATGACCAAAGACCACCGGCTGTTCTTCAAGGGCTATAACGATATCGTCGATTTGGACAACGGAAAGCCTGGGGGCGATGCGGCGGTCGATACCACGTACAAGGATAACATCGACTACGTCGGCTACTTCGATTCAAAGAAGTGTTATGACTATGCCTCTTCGGGGGGAGCTGGATTTGCCAACAGTGGGCGGTTCAATGCTTCTGCTGCCGGAACGGGAACCTACGGTCATGCATGTGCAGGCAATTGGAGCGGCAACTTCATGAACTGGGCCACGATGGCCCGGATCGACATCATTCGCAAAGTCCTCTACGGTGGGAGACGGATTGTGGACAATGCCGGCAGCTCCACCCTGCCG
>DATENE010000240.1:0-2702 GCA_035275205.1 Nitrospiraceae bacterium | reverse complement strand
ACGATAGAAACATTGGCGGTCATACCTGGCTTCAGACGGAGATCCTGATTGTCGACGTTCACCACGACGTTATAGGTCACTACATTTTGCACGTTGATCGGCGCAAGACGAACCTGACGGATCGTGCCCGCGAATTGATACCCTGGGTACGCATCGACCGTGAAGGTTGCCTCTTTCCCTTCGGTGATCCCCCCGATATCCGACTCGCTCACGTTGGTGTCGACTTGCATCTTCGTCAGATCGAGCGCGATCAAAAAGAGGTTCGGTGTGGCAAAACTGGCTGCGATCGTTTGACCGACCTCCACATTTCTGGCGACCACAATCCCGTTGACCGGCGAGCGAATGACGGTGTATTTCAAATCCAGCTCTGCGGCATTCAGCGCCGCATCGGCCTGCTTCACTTGTGCTCCTGCCACGTTCACCTGCGCCTCAGCCGCCTGAAAATTCGTCGCGGCGACGTCAACGTCGTTCTGCGAGACAAATTCCTGTGCCACCAGCGATTTCACTCGACCCAGTTCACGCTTGCGTTGAGCCAAATCGGATCTGGCTCTTGCGACATTCGCCTTCGACATTTCAAGATTGCTGGCAGCCTGATCCCGGCGGGCTTTGAATGGTTCGGGGTCGATCATGGCCACGATATCGCCGGCTTTGACGACCGAATTAAAATCTGCATGCAGGCTCTTGATCATGCCCGACACCTGCGTACCAACCTGAACCGAGACGACTGGATTGATCGTTCCCGTTGCAGTCACGAGCGAAACGACGGAGCCACGCTCGACCGCCGCGCTCCGATAGCGAACCGGGGCTTTGCGCTCCCCATTGAAGACAACGTAGCCTCCAATGGCCAACCCGACTGCCAGGACACTCACGATCAGGATGGCACGACGCATCAATTCGTTCTCCAATTCCCGCGCTCACTTGAAATGCATTGTATCAACAAGACTAAAGGGATTCACCTGGCTGAAACAACTGCTACACAGGGTTCCGAAAAAGCAAACAGGCCGTCCACCACTCGGCGGACGGCCTGCCAAACTCACGGGACCATGGCCCCGATTAGGGACTGACGCTAATACGCTCCTTGATCGAATCAAAGGTGTCCTTGGGCACCACGTTCTTGGCGACCAATTCGCCTTTCACCCGATACGGACGATTCGCCACAATGCGGTCCGCCACCTCTTTGGAGAGGCCGAGCACGAGCACCATATCATCGGCAGATGCCTTATTGACATTCATGGCGGAAGGCATGGGCTGAGGCTCCTTCATCGCCGGAGGGGCAGGCGTCCCTGAGGGAACGGGACTCACTGGCGCCGCGGAAGGCGCCGGCGCCCCTGTCACAGTACGTGACTGATCTTTCAACTCTTTTTGATAGCGCGCGACCAGAGACTTGAGCGTTTCGTTATGCCGCTTTACACCCTCATACTCCTGACGCAGAGCCCGATTCTGGAAAGAGAGTTGCCTCACAGAAGCTTCGAGTTCCTTCGTCCGCCCCTCGATACTGCCGCGTTCCTTGTCACGGCCATGTTGAATGCGCTCAAGCTCGTCGTGGGCGACCTGGGCTTCGTTCCCAAATTTCATGTTGAGATCCTTGAGCGTCTTGACTTGCTGTTCCAAGGCGTTCTTTTGCGCGCGGGCCAGAGCCAACTCAGACCTATACGATTCGGCGTCGGTCATCGCCTCTTCATACTTCTTTTGACTGACACAGCCGACCATTGCGACTGCGCCGATCAGCACCACCGCCGCCATCCACCCTGATTTCATGCGAACCTCCCATCCCACTGAGCGTGGTTTCTGCAACAGATGTCGACCGCCTCTCTTCATCTAACAGGTCTGTCGGTATAAGAGGGTGCTACGACACCTAATACGTATAATGTTGGGTGTATGCCATGCCTTTCATTTTGTCAATAGATTTACGGGTCCTCCATTCTCACAGATCATCATGAGGGGCTGCGGAGATTCATCTACCTGCTTGACGGACTGCCGTCACTTTGTGAATATGCCCGAGACTCACCATCTGGACGCAACCTATCTCAGAAAGTTCTCGCATGAACGAATGGGGTCCTGGTCTTGCCACGATTTTGGGTATCGTGGAAGGACTCACAGAGTTTTTACCCGTCTCGTCGACCGGTCACTTGATTCTCGCCGGCCACTTCCTGGGATTCGAAGGAGACCTCGCCGCCAGCGCTGAGATTTCGATCCAGCTCGGCGCCATCCTTGCCGTCATTGTCTACGAACGACACAAGCTCGCCTCCATGATCGGACAGGCCTTCCAGGAGCAACGGGCTGTCTCCGCCATGGTCCGATCACGTGGCGCTACACCTTGGTCGGCAATCCTGCGAACCTCCTGGACGACTCACCCGAATCTCTGGTTTCTCATCGGGCTCGGGATTGCATTCCTACCAGCAGCCGCTATCGGGTTCTTCACTCACAACTGGATCAAGAGCCAGCTCTTTACGCCCCAAACTGTGGCTGCTTCCTCAATCATCGGGGGTCTGATTATTCTTGCCGTCGAAGCGCGCCGCAGCCAAGCTCGGACACATCAACTCGAACAAGTAAGCCTGACATCCGCATTCTGGATCGGCGTGGCTCAATGCGCCTCATTACTGCCCGGCATGTCACGATCCGGCTCCACAATCATCGGAGGGCTCTTAGTAGGACTGGACCGGAAAGTCGCTACGGAGTACTCCTTTTTTCTCGCCCTTCCA
>DATENE010000239.1:0-7382 GCA_035275205.1 Nitrospiraceae bacterium | reverse complement strand
TGGTCTGTACATCAACACCGTGAAGTAAGAATTGTTCGGGATTCAGTCTGAGAAGCGTCTTGTTGCAGGAAAGCCACGCGGAACGGGCGAAGGTGTGAAGTCCGCGGTTATCTGAACTTCAAACCTTTCGTTCCAACGCGGGCTCACCAAGCAGTACCGCTCTTCTCAATCTTGCCTGTTGCGCCTTTGATGCTAGTCTCGCTTGCATCGGGCGTTTATCTTGTTAGGCTCGGACACCGTTAAAACCTGAATATCGCTATTTTTCCAGCAGCGCAATTCGTCGTGTCAGTTGTGCAATGGTCACCTGGTCAACCCTGCCGCCGGTTCGCTTGATGAGTTCTGCGTTGAGTTGGCGATGATCCATACCGGTTTTCCGTGCTACGTCGCCCACAAGAAAATGGTTGCTGTTGGGTAGGCATCGGCACAATAGCGAGGATGGTGGCTATCTACTGAACGCACAAATTCCATTTGTATCGAAGGGTCTCTCACAAAACAGGTGCCTCGGTCGATCCCCTCTTGCATAGCTACCAAGAATCTTCCGCATGTGCGCCAGCCAATCTTGTTCATTTGGTCTGCTCGGTTTGTCAAGTTTGCATGGCTGAACGAGACAAACCATCATTCCGGCGAGCTTCAAGATTTCTTGCAGCCTGCTAGCCGCAGAAGCCCTACGATAGCATGAAGGCCTGCGCCATGTTCCCGCCGTACATCAGAGAGAATCCACAAATTGCGGCATAGTCCGCTGGAGGGGCTTCGCTCTCTCCATCCCGCAAGTCGTATTCTCTCGATCCATCAAGGATTTAAAGCGATCAAAGCCATTTCACCGCAACGACAATCGGCACTTTTCTTGCTTTTCGCCTTCCGTACTTTATGATTGACGCAGCCACACGCAGAGCGTCTTGTAATAGAACGCCGTTTAACCTGAATGAAACAACAGGCCCCTATCGTCGCTACCCCTGACTCCACCAGGGTTCCTCCTGCTCCCGAGAGCACGCCGTCTTTCATCTCGATCACGACCGACAGATTCCCGGTGTGGATGAACAATCATCCCACAAGGTGGATTGTTTCTGTGGCCGTCGTCATTACACTGGTGACGCTGCTTTGCCTGGGCTGGACTGCATATACCGTCCAGCATGGATTAATCCAGTCCAGCGGCCAGCGTCTGGTGCAAGCCGCCACGGATGCCGCCGGTAAATTAGACATGGTTATCCTTGAGCGGTATCGCGACATCCAATTGCTCTCCACTACTCCGATGGCGCAAAGCCAGAACCACGAGGCGCTGACAGCCTATCTCCGCGAATTGGCGCAGGCCTACCCGGCCTATCGATGGATTGGCGTCACCAACTCGCGTGGAAAGATTATCGCCGCAACAGATCCATCAAGCACATCCCTCGATCAGAGCCAGCGACCCTGGTTTCAAGAGGCGCGCACCCTCACCGATGCAAAAATTCTAGATGCGCAGGTGAGTGAGAAGTCCGGAGGGGCCTTGGCGATCACGATGATCGTTCCCCTGCGTGGTTCCGACGGACAGTTTTTCGGCGCGATCGAGGCGGTTGTGGGCGTCCCCTCATTAATGACCATCCTTGACGAAACAATACAGCAACTCAAGAATTCCGAATGGACAGAAAAGTCGCACATTGAATATCAAGTCATCAATGAGAAGGGCGACCTGATCGCCGACTCAACATATCGAACAGAAGGCAACCTCGAACAGCTCGGCCCTCCTTCGGCAACGCTTGTAGGCATGCACGTGCGTGGCTTTATCGAAGAAACCCATCCTCGCCGCGGGACCTCCGTCATCACCGCCTATGCGCAAGTCCCCATCGTCCATGCCGATCCGGCCCAGCATTGGAACATCGTGATTCGTGTAGACCAGAACAATATCCTTGCTCCCATTCGATCGTTTTTCTGGGAATTGTCGGTTCTGGCCATTCTGATTCTTCTTCCGTTGCTTGGTCTTGTGCTGGGGATGATCAAGACCCTTCACGAAGAATGGAGCTCCACGAAACGGGAATTCCAACGAGCGGCCGACGCAGAAACAGCACTCAAAAGACGGACGGAAGCCCTCCATGCGTTGGTTGCGGCCGCACAGAGGCTCGCATCTCAGCAAGATCTCGACCAACTGCTGCACCAGCTTCTCCATCTCGCGAAGGAGAACACCGGCGCGCGCTATGCGGCATTAGAGGTCTACAACGGCAACGGACATGTCGCAATCCAATTCTTGACCGCCGGAAACGATGATGCGGCGGCCCGCGCTGTTCAGCTGCTACCGTTCGAGCAGTTGTCGAGGGAATCCCTTGAACAAGGGGACAGCGCCCTCCGCCTGGCTCATCTCACAACCCACTCTGCCGCCCTTGGAATACCCGTAGATCCTGTGTCCATGACGTCGTTTCTCGGCGTTCCGATTCGATACCAGGACCAATTCTTCGGGCACCTTTCTCTTGTCAACAAAGTGACTCCGCTCGGACTTGCCGACGACTTCAGTGAACTGGACGAACAGGTTGTGCTGACCCTTGCCTCTCAAGCCAGTACGGCGATTCAGAATCTGCAACTCCTCCACGACTCCAAGGAACAGGCCAACCACGACTCCTTGACAGGGCTGTTGAATCATTCAACGACACTCACGGCTCTGACGCAGGAACTATCGCGGGCTGAACGAAGCCATCAACCTCTTGCGGTTCTCATCGCAGATCTCGACCATTTCAAGCAGGTCAACGATACCCATGGTCACCTCATAGGCGATATCGTCCTTCGGGAAGCCGCAAAACGCCTCCGCGAAACCGCGCGCGGGTACGATCACGTCGGACGGATAGGCGGAGAAGAATTTTTGATTGTTGTTCCCAACTGCGATCTGGAGGCGTTACGAGAATGCAGTGAACGCTTTCGGTCATCCATCAGCGACTGGCCATTTCCTACACCGAGCGGACCGCTTACCGTGACAGTGAGCATTGGAGCGACAGTCTGGTCATCCGAGCACCCATTGAGTCCGGATCTTTTGCGCAGGATGGCCGACTACGCCCTCTATCGTGTCAAAAGCCAAGGCAGGAACGGGGTAGACATCATTCCCCACCCCCACACACTCATACTGGAGCAGCTGAAGAAAACCGGCTAACGTCTCACCAGTCCCCCCGGTGCGCTCGTCATCTCAATCCCCTATTTCTCTCTCAAGGGTAGCCTGATTGATCCTCGGTTGTGCGCGACATTCTCACCCGCCCAACCCCGGCGACTACTCCACCGTCCCGCCCTAAGTCTGCCAAGACACCCTCTTCACCCGAGGACGCGCCTTGTCCCAGGCGAGCACATTCCGATCGTACGCGTTGCACGAACAAAGGGGACCCTCAGCTACCTCCCTCCTCTTGGTTGCTCCAGAAACAATCTCACTGCTACCTTCTGTCCTTTGACCCTGGTCCGACTGAGAGCCTCGATGATCTCCCGCGCCAGCACTTCCGGCACTTCCACCAGTGAGAATCGATCCATCACTTCGACAGCACCGATCACATTCGAGTTGAGTCCAGCCTCGTTGGCGATTGCCCCAACGAGATCGCCTGGCCGAATCCCTGCCTCCTTACCCGCGCCGATATATACCTTGGCTGTCCCCGCCGTTCGTCCGCCACGGCCAGATACGTAGAACGGTTTGGACTGTCCATCTCTCGGCATCATGCCACCGGCGCGTCTTCGAGGATCTCCCATAGGCATAGGCCGCCGCGTCATCGATGGCCGATCCGGCGGTCTGGCTGACACTGCGGGAATGTCGTATTCCTTCCGCTCCCCACCCTGCACGCGAAAGACGAATTTCACCGCTGCGGCCGCCACCTCAATAGGGTCTCCCTGTCCGGCGAGCGATGCGACCACGGCCCGGAACTGGTCCAGGTCGCCGGCTGCGAGGACTTCTTCAATCGCGCTCTTCGCACGTGCGAGCCGTTTCGCGCGAAGGTCGGAGGCGGTCGGCACCGGTGTCACGACAATTTTGGCTTTCGTGAGCTGTTCGATGTTCCACAGCAGCCGCTGCTCGCGTGGATCGATGACGGTGATCGCCGACCCTTCACGCCCGGCCCTTCCGGTCCGCCCGATCCGATGGACATAGCCTTCCGGCGATGTAGGCAAATCGTAGTTCACCACATGCGACACGGATGGAATATCCAAGCCCCGCGCCGCCACATCAGTGGCGATCAGAAGTTCGGTCTGCCCGGCTCGAAACGAATTCATCACGCGATCACGCTGGGGCTGGTTCATCCCGCCATGGATCGCTTCGGCCTTGTGCCCACGGCTGGTCAACATAGCGGTGATTTCATCGACTTCGATACGCGTGCGGCAAAATACTAGGGCCGACTTCGGAGCTTCCACATCCAAAATACGAGCCAATGCCGCTTCTTTATGTTGCCTGGCCACGATATAAGCTGTCTGGTGCACACGCGGCGTGGCACCGGCTTTGAGCGGCTCCTTGGCAATCTGGATCTCCACCGGTTCCTTGAGATGGTGCTTGGCGATGGAGGCGATCCGGGGCGGCATGGTGGCGGAGAACAGTGCCGTCTGCCGCTCTTTGGGTGTCTGTTCCAGAATGGCATCCAGATCCTCGGCAAACCCCATATCGAGCATCTCATCGGCCTCGTCCAGCACGACCATTTGAACCGTCTTCAGCTGCAAGGTCTTTCGACGGATATGATCCAGCGCCCGTCCAGGCGTCGCGACAATGACATCGACTCCGCGCCTGAGCGCATGGAGCTGCAGGCCCATTGCCTGTCCTCCGTAGACTGGAAGCACGGAGATTTTTAATTCTTTGCCATAACGCGTGACCGCTTCGCCGACCTGTATGGCCAATTCTCTCGTCGGCACCAGAATGAGCACGGAAGGGCAGCGCCGCGCCGAATGGGCAATGCGTTGGAGCAGCGGGAGTGTGAAGGCTGCCGTCTTGCCGGTTCCGGTCGCTGCTTGACCCAAGAGATCGCGGCCTGCCAACAACGGAGGGATCGCCTCCCGTTGGATCGGTGTAGGCTCTTCATAGCCCAACGTATCGAGCGTAGTGAGCAGGGCGGCTTCCAAGCCCAGTGCTGCAAAGCTGGGCGAAAAACCCTTCGCCGGTGCTTCCGCAGATCGGTGTGGAGTTTCGTGTTTCATAAGATATATTAAATGACTTTGTACAATGATGCTGGTTGGGCGATCGTCGGATCGCCTGCCGAATGGTCGCTATACTACTGCGGTTCGACCAAGAAGAGATAGGAGGTCCGAAAAAAACTCTACTGTACGCACCCGTCCAACTCCGATCATGCTAAGACACACACTCATCTCGAGCTAAAGCCTTCTCACAATGCTCCCTCAAAGCTCGCTCGTACGTTCTACCTCTACTCGCTTCTATCCTTCGGCGGCTGGATAGGCCCCGCCCACTCTCCTTTGGCCAGCGTGACTTCCTGAAATCCCCCGTCAGGCCATTGAAATTGTCCGACCTCATCGACTTGCACAATAAAGGGATCTGCCTCGTGCGCCAGACCTCGGAACCAATACCAGCCGGCGACACTGGGTTTCGTCGTGCTCCATTGATAGCCCGCCATTCGCTTCTGTCCTTTTCGTGAATGCAGTGGTCTGCTACAGTCTAGCCCGAACTAACTCATGAGCGCCGAACCTATCATGTCCGCACTTCCAATAGAAGATGTGCTGCCGACCCTTCGTCGCACTTTGACGGAGGGCCGGAATGCGCTACTGACTGCCGCGCCTGGCGCCGGAAAGACAACACGGGTGCCGCTGGCCTTGCTCAATGCCCCGTGGCTCGGTGGAAAGACGATGCTCATGCTGGAACCGCGGCGGCTCGCAGCCCGCGCCGCAGCCTATCGCATGGCCGCCACTCTGCGCGAATCGGTCGGTGAAACGGTCGGCTACCGTATGCGGCTCGACACAAAGGTGGGGCCTAAAACCAGAATCGAAGTCGTCACGGAAGGCATCCTCAGTCGCCTACTCCAGCACGATCCGGCGCTCAGCACGTACGCGATTGTCCTCTTCGATGAATTCCACGAACGGAGCTTACAGACCGATACGGGCCTGGCTCTTTGCCTCGAATCGCAAGGGATCTTTCGCCCTGATCTCCGCCTGCTCGTGATGTCGGCCACATTGGACTGTGAGCCGGTGGCAAATCTCTTGGGTAACGCACCCGTCATTGCCTGCGAAGGACGGATGTTTCCGGTAGAGATCCGTTATCTCGATCAGCCGATTTCCGGCCATCTTGACGGGGCAGTTGTACAATCAATCCGGCGCTCGCTCGCACAAGACCAGGGCAGTCTCTTAGTCTTTCTCCCTGGCATGGCAGAGATACGGCGTGTCGAACGGAAACTCCTCGATCTGAATTTAAGCTCGAACATCCTCCTTGCGCCGCTCCATGGCGACCTGCCGGAAGAAGCACAGGATCGTGCAATTACTCCTGCTCCATCAGGCATGAGAAAGATCGTGCTGGCTACTTCAATTGCTGAGACTAGTTTGACGATCGACGGGGTGCGCGTCGTCATCGATGCAGGCTTGTCGCGAGTGCCTCGCTTCGATCCACGATCGGGACTCACGAGACTGGAAACGATTCGCGTCACGCAGGATTCTGCTGAGCAGCGTCGCGGCCGGGCCGGTCGTGTCGAACCGGGCGTCTGTATTCGTCTTTGGACCGCTGGAGAACACCAATCGTTGGCGCCTCATCGCCCGCCGGAAATGCTCGATGCCGATCTGGCGCCCCTGTTGCTCGAATTGGCCCTCTGGGGCACAGCCAATCCAGCCAAGTTGTCCTGGCTCACTCCCCCACCGGCCGGGGCTGTGGCCCAGGCAAAAGCAATGCTCACCAACCTTGGCGCACTGACTGCCGAAGGACAGATCACCGTTCATGGGAGACAGATGGCCGAACTGCCGCTACATCCCCGTCTCGCTCACATGCTGCTCAAGGCTGTGCCGTTACAACTCACCAGCTTGGCCTGTGAGCTCGCGGCCTTGCTCAGCGAGCGTGATATTCTGAGAGGCCCCTCCGGCTGGCGCAACGCCGATCTGCGACTTCGCTTAGATGTCCTCCAGAGACAGCACGATCACGCAGCCGGTATCACTGTCGACCGCGCTGCCTGCCAGCGAGTAACACGCACCGCCGATCTGTGGCAACGACACCTTCCGCGATCTTCTCGTTCGAATCGTCAGGACAGCCTCGATGAGGTCGGTCTCTTGCTTGCACTCGCGTATCCGGACCGCATCGCCCAACGTCAACGTGGGAATGATGCACGCTATCTCATGGCCAATGGCCGCGGCGCTCACTTCGCGAATCCTGATCCCCTCGGATCGGAAGACTACCTGGTCATTGCCGATCTGGACGGCGGCCAGCAATGGGCAAGAATAGACCTGGCAGCACCGGTATCGCTTCGAGATATCGAGAC
>DATENE010000238.1:0-19836 GCA_035275205.1 Nitrospiraceae bacterium | reverse complement strand
CCCCTCGAAACCGGAATTGCTCCCGGTCTTGAGCGAACCACGATAGCCCCTTGCTGATGGCGAGTTGCGGGTCTTTCGAGAGTATCTTCTCAAGTTCTTGGGACTCAAACGGCACCGCTTGGAACTGCTCTTCGTCGCCGTCCTCGGACTTCCTGGCGAGCAGAGCGGTAAGCACTTCGTCGAGTCGCTGCTGCTCAGTCTCTCTGATTCGAACAAAAGCCAGCCCGGCGGTTTGCTCACTCACCCACTGCACATCAGCCCCATCAATCATCAGCGGCCACTCCAAGCCGGGCACATAGATGCGCAGTTCTAAAGAGAGGCCTGGTGAAAAGAGGAAGGGGCTTTCCAGTCGGCACCCGCCCCTTGAAAGATCGAGCATGAGGCCTGTTCCTTCGGGCTGGGTAGGGCCTGACACCGTGGTGCGAAATTGCACCCGGATGCGAGGCGTAGCGCGCCGATCCTCCATCTTCATGTCCATGACCGACCGACTCCCCACCTTGTGCTTCTCACACAACCTCATGCTTTGTTTTTGGAGCAGGCAGTAGGATACGTCAAAACCTTGGAAAAATCGACTTCTCTGCTTTCGATGATGAGAAGGTTTTTGAACCGTGCGCGCAGAACAACTAGGCAGATGAGAGCAGCGAAAGATCGTTGTGAAAACTCTGTCAATGTGCTGAGTCTAGCCGGATTTGAGCGAGAAATAGTTGTGGTGTAAAGCAGTCAGCCAAAGACACATGCTACTGTTCTTGTATTCATTTCACGTGGTCGGTGCCGGCGCCGACCAAAGCCGGACTGGCTTGCTTCTCCAGTTCTTCTTCCGTCGGCGACAGAGTGGCGGGGCGAGTCGTCCTAAACTGGACAAGATCCTTCGAAAAAAGCAAATCGAGAGTCCAATCCAAAGCGACGAGGACTTTCTTTTCAAATCGGGGCAGTTTCATCAAGTAGATCGTCCGCCACAGCCACCAGGCAATGAAGCCTGAAAAGTTCACGCCTAGAATGTTGGCCACGCCGGTCCGTTTTCCGATGGGGGCCAGTCGCCCGATCGTCGAGTATAAGAACGGCTTCTTCTGATCGCCTCGAACCGTTGCCAGGATGTTCTGAGCCGCCACCTTCCCTTCGCGCAGCGCGTGTTGTGCGGTCGGGGGGTGGGATTTCCCGGTTTTGCGATCAGGCACGTGCGCGCAGTCGCCAAAGGCCCAGACGCCGGGCCACTCGGGAACTTCCAGGTACTCGTTGACGAGAACCCGGCCCTGCGCTTTTGGGCAGGGCAGTGTGTCCAAGAGAGAGTTCGGGCAGATCCCAGCGGTCCAGACCAGCGTATTGGTCGTCACCGTCGTGCCATCGCTGAGCGTGACTTCGCGGTCTGTCACGGCGGTGACTTTACAGTTCGAGTGGATTTCCACCTTTTGCTCCATGAGTTTTCGCTGTGCGTAGGTGCCGAGTTTCTCCCCGAGTTCCGGCAAAATGATCTCCCCCGAATTGACCAGGATAATCCGAAGCATGTCTTCCCGCAGATGCGGAAAGAACCGCACCGCCTCACGCAGAAAGTCATTCATTGCCGCGATGGTTTCGACACCGGCGAACCCTCCACCGGCCACGACGAAATTCAGTAAGGGAGCGCGGAGGGGCGCAGCACATTCAAAGTTCGCTTCTTCCAGATTCGCGATGAGGCGGTTACGCAGAAAAATCGCGTCGTCCAAGGATTTCATCGTAAGCGCGCGGTCTGCCAAGCCGGGAAGGTTGTAAAAATTCGTGGTCGACCCGAGGGCCAGCACCAGGTGGTCGTACGGCAGCGAATGACAATGTTCCTCGTGACCATGCGACAGACCGACTCGCTTATTCACGAGGTCGATGGATTCGATGTCCCCATGGAAGAACGTCACGCGACGCAACAGCTTGCGGATCGGACTGACGATATTGGTGATATCGAGGTCGCTCGCCGCGACTTCGTGCAGCATCGGGGTGAAGAGGAAAAAGTTGTCGCGGTTGACGAGGGTGACTTCCACGTCGGCTCCCCGCCCAAGCGCTCGTTCGAATTCCAGCGCAGCATACATGCCGCCGAACCCACCGCCCAGAATCAGCACTCGTGGATTTCTGCGTGACATTCCAAGCCTTTCCGAATCAGCTCTCAAACCGATGGAAGAAGGGTCATAAAGATAGGACAAATCTAGCACAGGAACGGCTGGGGCCCAGGTCGGACAGTGCAACCCATTGAAAACTTGAGGTCTCGATACGAGTTGGCTGTACAGAGAAGGTTTAGGAATGTGAGCAAAACGTTTTTAAAAAGGCTCAAGGCTCGGTGTTTCAGATGGTTTCCCCCTTTTTCTCTCTGTATCAGGCTCTTAGGTGGTATCCATTGTTTCCATTGGTTCCGATGAGTCCTGACCTTTATGAAGGGTTTTAGCACAAATTTAACACAAGCCAGGTCCCAGAGTTCGCGTCTTCCGCGGTTCACCGCTTCGACCGTAGACAGAACTTTCAAGACGACCTTCAGCCTCATCTCGCCTACCTCGTCGCTCCGTGCACAGTCTTAAAAAAACCTCTCTCCAGGTCAGGTCCAAAGATGTCGCTTTTTCTCAGGCTTTGACGTATCCTTCCGCCTGTTCTTCACACAAATCTTCGAGTCTTCAGCGCTATTGTAAACGGGAGGACCCAGACAATGAAGGTATTCTTGGTGGCTAGCATGATTGCGTGCATTCTTTCACTTTCGCATTCGTCTACTTTTGCGGCTCAAGAGGAAGATGGAATCAAAAAAGTCATCACTGGAGAATTTAAGGCGCTCTCTGAATTTTCAAAAACCAGGGACAAGCAATCGATTCTAAAGTTCTATACCAAAGACTATATGAGGGTTCAGAACGGGAAATTAGAAATGTTAGAAGACATAGAAAACTGGCTGTCCGATATAGATAAACAACTGAAACATAACAAGCTGGTCGGAATAGCGGCTGAAGTGACGAACATCGACGTTCATATTCTTGGAACAACCGGGTGGGCGACATACCATTATCAGCTCAAGCGCACGGGAGGAGAGGGTTTCGTCGATGAAGAAAGTGGATTGTGCACGAGCATTCATACCAAGGTCGGTGAGCTCTGGCTCAATCACCATGATCATTGCTCAAGCGAAGGTCTAAATCTGCGACAACTATCCACCGTGAACTGATGGAGAATTCGAAGAGGTGCACCACTTAATAACCATACTTTTATTGAGCCGCTTAGGTTCAAAAACAGAAGCCAAAGAGAACAAAGCTGATATGAACATGACTAGCCGTGTGATTCGCAAAAAAGTAATAATTGGCTCCCCGCTTTCAAACTATAGAAGGTAGTTCATAACGACTATCAGGCTCTTTCCGTCTGCCTAGCCGTTCCGGCTCGGGTTCAAAAACCTCTCGCCAACGCAGGACTCTAGAAGTCGATTTTTCTAGGGCTTTGACATATCCTTCCGCCTGTTCAGAAACAAATGATTCTGAAAGTTAAGGTTTGAAAATGATATAGACCGAGGAGTTGATATGAGCGGACATCAATCGTATAGATTCGGCGCGCTAATTCTGATTGGTCTTTGCTTGCAGACGGGTTGTGCCGCCACATCCAAAGAGGTGCAAGCGGTTCAAGTTTTGTACAGCGCACCAGAGCCGATTCAATCAAAGAGGAGCGGAACTATATCGATGAAGCCCCTGCTAGACGCTCGCGAGTTAGAGGAGAGACCTTTCATTGGCGATTTTGTTCACCCCTTTATTCCTGTGAACGGGGGACGAGTCATCGTCGTGAGGGACGGAACCAGTATAACGACGACGATAACCAGAGGTTTGAGTGAGGTGCTGAAGGAGGCTGGATACACTCCCATTTTCCCTGATCCGAGTTCTGCTTCTTCTAATAACACAACAATTGGGGCGGCTGTGCTGGAAGGAGAGATCAGAGAGTTTTGGTTGCAACCATGGTGGACAACCACGCAAGTCGTGCGTATAAACCTGCGGCTCAAGGATGCCTTCGGCGAACGCTTGTTATGGGAAAAGGAACTGCAAGGTGAATTCAGCAAGTTTATCGGAGTCTGGAATGTCGCCGAGTTTGAAGAGGTCATTCAGAAGGCGTTGGACAAGGTGCTGCGCCAAGCAGGTAAGGAGTTTGCTTCTGAACAGTTTTATTTAAAGGTGAAGGACGGGAATTGAAGGCCCAACCTAACAAAATCGGTCGAGCGAATCGCTACTGCGCCTCTCCGCTCAGTGCTGAGCTGCGGTTCGGCACACCCTTCACGTGTCACTGTTTTTGTCGGCAGCGGTAGTTCATTTCTGGCGTTAGGTCGCAACCACAGCTCAACCGCGATTCTGTGTTGTTGCTCATGAGCCTTTTGGTATGGCCCTTTCTGCCCATATGAGTGGGACACTGCCCCCTAAGGTTTACTGTAGAGGATAGGGGAAGGAAAATTCCCATCCTGTGCTAAATCAGTTGTTTCTGACCCCTCTAATTTCCTGTCTTAATCCTCAAGGAAATCACAAAGATCCTCCCTAGAGATTTCAGAAGCTATTTGAACCCCCTCAGGTATCCCTCAACCACTCTACAGCTCGTTGCAATATCGAACTTGGGTTCCCGTTTTATTTAGTGATCTACAATGCATTTGTAGCTCGTCATCGAAACCGCCGTTTGTTTGACGAACGTCTTATCCCCCGCTACGCTTTCCACGTATGGGAGGAGTCCTAAAATACACGACGCTGATCTCTTCAGCCCTGGTGATATTGTTTGGATCTATTGGAGTAGGGAATGCACAAGAACATCTTGTGCCAGAACAGGACTCCTTTGGCCAAGAGATCGGATACCATCAAAAAGTCAGGCACTTGTTTGATGAAGGATTCCGGCCAGAGGTTTTATTGAAGGTCGTGATTTTTGAATCTTTCTCTACTGAATCCGTAATTGGGATCCGCAAGGTCTCCAGCGGTTTCGAAGCATTTTCTCTCCGTGCGAAGACCAGTATCGGAGACACGGAGCTACTAAAATACTATGAAGAAGGCAAAATATTTTTATTGGATAGAGATGGCAACCAAACACCAGGAGTAGAAACAGAAGGATATCGAGAGCTTAAGGAGAGGACGCCCGCTGATTTTCGAGACATCGAGGTCGAACACTCACAAAGAGGGTTGTCAAAGAAAACGGTAGATGAGGTAGCCGACATTTGGAGGGCGATGTTACTGGAAACCCGTTATTCCAAAAAATTCCGGGAAGGGAAAGATGGTACCAATTACTATTTTGCCATAAGGGATCTTAATTGGGGTATGTCTATGAGCGGAAGGGTCTGGAGCCCGGATAAGTCGTCTAGAACAAGGCTCCTGGTGCAACTTGCCGAGTCTCTGAAAGATTTCATCGAGACTAAAATAACCGAGGAGCAGTTCAGGGCGAAGGTAAAGACAACTCGAATGCGGCTTAAGCGTTAAAGTCACCATGCTAACTCTTGAGCTAGTTGCTACGTGCTGGAGGAACACCAAAGAGATGCCATATCTCCTTCGCATGTACTGCCAAGGTGCGATGGTTATAGCTCCAGCCTTCCTGATTCTTCTCATACTTCCTATCGTTGAATGGGAGGTTGATGGCCACCGCATGTCCTATGCGGACCAATGGTTGTCCGGCGAAGGTATCGCGAGCGCTGCTGCGTTGGTATTTATTAGCGTTGGCACTTGGGGCCTCGCTGCGCGTAAACGAGCCAGCCGCTGGCTGCTAGTCTTCTCGCCAGTCGTACCCTCTTTCCTTCTGGCAATTTCTCCGGGGGCACCCACTGTCGAGACTATCGCAAGCACTGTTGTGACTGCCATCGTGTTTTATTTTTGCTTATTCCATATTCGGACAGTTTGTGAGTATCTCGATGCCGAAAGAGTTGGTGCATGATCAATCCTCGCCCCACTGCACCATTCCTCCGCACCTATGTGAGAAGCCGCGCGGGAAAGAGGACTCCAGCGTTGGCCACATTCCGATCACCAACTTTTCCAGCCGCTCTAGGATCGTAAAGCACCCAATTGTGCTCATTTTGTGCTCAACTCCACCTCACTCCAGCTCATTCCAGCCTACTCCAGCCAAAGTTCGGGTTTCGCCCAAACCTTGGCTGCAGTAGGCCTGAGTGAGTTGGAATAGGCTGGAGTAGGGTCGTGACAACGCTTTCCTAAACCGCTGCTCCTACGACTAGACTTGTCCTTGAACTATCTGATTTATGACCATGGCTACGGCTTTCGCTGCTTCCTAATCTAATGCGAACGTAGCTTCTCAGAAACTGCGATAGAAACGCCAAATAATAAGCATGGCATTGCAGATTCTAAATATTTTGCTATGGTTTCTTAATGATTTCACCTCTGCCATACGGCATTCCGCCTCCGGTCACCCTCCCCTTTGTAGAGAAGATCGTTTCTACACTGCTTCGTCATAAACGTGGTGTCATACTTTCACTCTGCATTCTCATTGCCTGTAGCATGGCCGACTACTATGCACTCCAGCGTGTCGCACAGCTGAATCCGGTCTTTTATGGGCCGGAAGCGAACAGCCTGAAGGCTTTAGCGCTATACGAGATTGGCGCGTATTCAAAGGCCGCCAATCACTACCGCAAGGACTATGCTGACTATTTGCAGGCTCAGCAGGACGTTCCCCCATATCTGTTAACCCTGCTTCGGCGAGACAGCGAGGGAACGATCAAATGGGCCGAACGAGAACTCCTACGGGATCCCAATAGCATTGAAGCCTTCTTGGCGATGGCGCGGGTAGCCTATGACAGCAGAAATTACTCAACGGCTGCCGACTATACTCGGCGTGTTCTGGCACTGTACTGGGATCACACGGATGCACTCCTTCTTGCCGCACTTATTGCCACGTGGGACCCATCACAGGGGGATGCATTTCATTATCTGGATATGGCTCTTCGGACAGGCACAGCAGCGCGCAATCTCCTATCATTCATCAGTGTCCTGGAGATCACTGGTCAACTTCAGAGCCAACCACGTAGCGAACGAGCATATGGCTTGCTCACACTGTATTACCGCACACTCACGATTTACGATACCGGAATGGCAAATCGCGTCATGTATATGGCTCGGCGTGCAATCGACAATGGCGATCACCAGGCGGAAGCCTTTTATAGTATGGGAGTTATCTTCGAGAAGATGGGAAAGCCGCAAAAGGCGTTGGACGCATATCAGGAAGCTATACGGGTCAATCCGAAGCACGCAAGTGCCCACTATGCTGCAGCACGGATGTATGTAGAGAGGGGTGACGACCTTCATCAATACCTATTCCTGAAGGAGGCCGTTCAAGCCTCTCCCGCCGACCGGTTTCATTTCTCAGCGCTCTATCACCACCTCTCCCGCCGGCTCGATTGGTATGCAATTACTCGGTTGATCCAAAAAGTATTGGAGACTGACCCGGGTAACGTGACCGCTCATGTGCATCTAGCTTGGGCGTTGGAAAATTTGGGAGAGGGCAATCGTTCGAAGCAAGTGATTCAGAAAATGATGACGTTAGAAGCACGGAGCCCCAAAGAATTAGAGTCAAAGTCTTGGGCGGCTAGGCGAATGAAGGATTTTGGCGAAGAAGAAGCCCTCCTCCGTAGAAGCATCCTCCTGGATCGTGAGAGGCCTGACCCACATCGGGAGTTGGCGAGGCTGTATAAAGGGCAAGGCCGAATTGCCGAGGCTCAGGGAGAATTTGAAATCGTCGTTCAAATGGGGGGGTACGACAATCCAAACGAGTGGCTTGAATACTGCGCCCTTTACGACAAGGTGAAGCCTCCGCCTATTTGTACACAACGCAAAGTGGAGGTATCTCGTGCCTCCCCGTAGGTGATCGATTAGCATCAAACTTTGATACAAGTGACATACCCATGAAACCACTCGGTTTGGTCAAAAAACTCATTCCCAACCTATTTCGATGGGGCATTATTTCGAGGTGGCTCATCGCGCTTTGCTTATGGGCAAGTTCGATACAATTGGCCCATCCCGTGCTGAGTCCGTGGGCCTTTACGGGCACCGTTACCACTATAGTGGTGGCCCTGTGCCTTCTTGTGCTCGCCGTTCGGCTTGCGGAACGGTTTTCACCCAATCGGCAAATTTGGATGATCGTCAGACCGTTTTTGCACGTGGGCGACTTCATCGCCTTGGCGTATATCGTTTTTGGGGTCGGTCTCTATCTCAATGGGATTCTCACGACCTCACCGCCTCAAAAGCACTTCGCCGAAGTGCTTACCGCGACGGGGGAGCCGGTTCAATTGGGACCCTGGGGACCAGCTGGACACTTTCAAATAGTTGTCCAAGATACCGATGCCTCCCCACAGTTTCTATTCGTAGATGCAGAGGCATTTCAGCGTATTCTTCCAAGTCAAGGTATTAGCATCGTAATTTACGAAGGTGGATTAGGCGTGCGATGGGTCGATCAAAATACGATCCTTCCAGACTACAAAAAGACAATGGCGACCCTTATGGCACAGGGAATCAACGATCCAATACTGATAAAGCGCACCATTACAGATGATCTCGCTGAACATAACTTCCAGAAGGCCTACCGTAAGGCACAACAATACTTTAAGGGGGAACCAGAGGATATTTTCTTAGCAAGCAGTTTGGCCACAGCTGCTTTTCATGCAGGACAGCCGGCTCTCGGCGTGCAAATTCTAGAACCTTTCGTGAGCACACATGAAAACTACAAATTGTATTGTTCATTTGGCGCCTTATTGCGCGACAGTGGTGACATACAGAAGGGCATTGATTATCTCAAAGCCGCGACGAGAATCGATCCGGACGCAGCGGAAGCCTATTACCTTTTGGGCCACACCTACAAAAATGTTGGGCAGAAAGATGAGTCTCGCGCAGCTTTCACAAGACTTGTTGAGCTAGCACCTCATTATAGCTACCTCCTGCAACAATAGTATTTGGCTGGACTCGAAGGAACATCGCATTATTTGATTGAGTCCCTATACCTTTTGTAAATCCTCCAGTTTGAAATTCCCATACCTGTACCTGTCCGACCAGCGGTTTAGGAAGCCACTTCCACTACCCTTCCCAGCCCGCTCAGGCTCATTCAGACTAGGTTCGGCCAAGGCTTCCTCATAATCAGGGAAGACCAATCGATAGCAATTGGCACGAACAAATCATCGACCAGGAAATGATTGCATCTTGAGTAATCTGAATTCCGGGATTTGACCAGGGGGCGGAATGAACGCCATGTCGGCTACTGCCATTTCGCCACTTTCGCTTGTCGCAATGATTTTCACATCATATGTGTCTACTGGAATATGGCGATCACTATCCTCTGGCAACGATGTGACGCTCAGGGATGAATATCCTTGAGGGCCTAGGAAGAAACTGAAGACATCGACAAACAGAGCATCCATACATTGCGGATCTTTGGTGGGATACACGTTGCAGTTCGTTGCTCCGGTCCGATCATTTCTCAGCTTAAGACAACTGCCAATAGCATGGAAATTCTCCGGCCTCTTCTCCAAGGAAGTCAGCTTCACTTCTACATTCCTGATAGTCGAATCATCGCCGTTGACCAATGCGATACGATAGGTGTACAGCGATCCGCTGATGGGCGCTGACTGCGACCGATCGACGCCAGTATGCATCTGAACCCAAGGCTCTCCTTCACGAATGATAATGGAGAGTTTGCCATCCCTGACATTTGCTCCCATATATAAGTGAATCGCCCATGCACAGAAACCCACAAACGCAATCCAAAATATCCATGTGTCCGTGGACTTATCCGTTAGCCATGGTGGTAGGTCCTCAATACCGAAATACAGGAACCAGGCTTCCACATTGGAGCGGGCTTGTCGTGGGGTGACTGTCGTAAGCAACATGAGCACCCCAAGCACCAAATTTGGGAGGGATTTAATAACCCATTTCCAATGGAGTCGCATTCGGCAGCTCGTGGACTTAAGGAACGGCCCTGTTGGTTTTACCGATGTATCCGGTTACTCCAGCTCAACCAAATAGGCTAGATAAGCCAGTCGAGTCAAAGAAACCAGAACGGCCAAAACAAGTTGGTTACAGTCGGAGCGATTTCCTCACGTCTTTGATTGGGATCTCGCGCCAAGCGCCGGACGGGAGATCCTCCAGTGTGAAGGGGCCGTACTGAATCCGCCTGAGCCTAATCACTTCATGTCCCAGCGCCTTAAACAATCTTCGGATTTCTCGATTTTTCCCCTGGATCAAGACTACTTCCAGATGTGATTCGCGGCCGGAACTCTTTTGAATCTTCACGGTATGGCACTGGAGACGCTCGCCAGCATCGACCACTCCGGCTATGGCCTCAGTGGCTTGGTACTCGGTGAATTCTCCTCGCACGGAGACCAGGTAGGTCCTCATCACTTTATTTGCCGGATTGGTAAGATAGCTCGATAGTGCCGAGTCGTTCGTAAGCAGGAGGAGGCCACTGGTCGCCTGATCGAGTCTGCCGACGGCATGCATATACCCCAGATCTGCCGGCAATACATCGAAGATCGTCTTACGACCCTTCTCGTCACTGTGCGTCGTGATAACCCCTTTGGGTTTATGAAAGAGGACAAATCGTTTGACCGAGTCTTGAATCGGTTGGTCGTCGATCGAGACAGAATCGTTCGGCCACAAGACCCACGTGGCCGGATCGCGCACAACTCGTCCATTGATACGGACTCGCCCTGCACTGATCCACTCCTGGCTCGTCCCACGAGAGGCAATGCCAAGCTTCGAGAACAGCCGATCCACGGTTAGACGTTTAGCCGAAACGGGTTTATCTGCCATCCTGAGCCCTATTTATTCTAGAAGATGACTGGTGGATTGCAGGATGCTCAAAAAGTCCGTCCAGCAAGGCCGCAGGCGAGTCGGAACCGGAGGCGTACCCTCTCGGGTACGTTGAGGATTTCGACGAGCCGAGAACGCCGCTGGCGGGCTTTTTCAGCATTCTGCTAGAGGAGGCCGCGTTTTTGGAGATACTCTTTGTCTATAACGGGAGTGGGCTTGGTGGGAAGCTGTCCTCGTTCCTGCAGCAAACGTTCAACGTATTTCCCGATCAGGTCTGATTCAAGATTGACCTGATCGCCGACTTGCTTGAGGCCGAGGGTTGTGACCTTCGCCGTGTGCGGAATAATCGAGACGGAGAACCCACGATCTGTCACGTGATTAATCGTCAGGCTGATGCCGTCAAGGGTGATGGACCCTTTCACGATACAGTGGCGCAGAATCTCCGATGAAGCTTCGATCGTGAACAGGATGGCGTTCCCATCCTGTTGGCGGTTGCGAACCGTGCCGATACCGTCCACATGACCGGCCACGAGATGGCCGCCGAGCCGCTCGTTGAGCTTCATGGCTCGTTCCAGATTCAGTGGCGCGCCGGCCGTGAGCTGTCCGAGAGTGGTGACGGACAGAGTTTCGGGCGAGACCTCAACAAAGAAGTTATGCTCGTTCTTGTTCGCCACGGTCAGACAGGCGCCGTTGACGCTGATGCTGTCCCCAACCTTGAGATCGCTCATCACGGTCGAGGCCAGGATCGTCATCCTCGTTCCAGCAAGCGTCTTGTCGATCGAAATGATCGCTCCTAGCTCTTCGACAATTCCTGTGAACATAGAAGGATGCCCCTATTCCTCTTTCTGACTGAATATGAGCCGAACCACATAAACAAACATCACGATCAGGACAATCAGGCCGATACCGGCCAAGACTCCAATGACGAGATTCTCTGTCTCGATGGCATTCAACATTCGCCCATTATATAGCATCGGCTTTATGCCCGTCTCATTGTGACCCAAAACACCGCCGCCGCGACGAGTTGCAGACCGGCGATGATGGCAAAGGCGTTGGCATAGTCCAGGCGCGCAATCAATATCCCTGCGAGAAGCGGCCCGGCGGCATGACCGATATCTCCGATCGTCCCCTGCATGCCCATCCCCGCTCCGAGAGTCTTGAACTCGGAACTGTCCGCGACCAGCGCGGACGACGAGGAGGAGACGACGGCTTCGCCGAATCCGAAGCCCGCCGAGAGCAACAATAACAGCCAGAACATCGATACCTGCGGAATACAGACAAACGTCGCCGCGCAGATGACGAGGCCGATGATGATGAGCGGCTGACGCCCAACGCTATCGGACACCCGGCCCATAATCGGCTTGGAGACGAGCGACGTGAGGGCCTGAACCGTAAACAGCAGACCGACTTCTCCTGGGTTCAATCCTGACGCGACACCGTAGAGCGGAAGGAAGGCCATCAAGGCCCCGTTCGCAATCATCTTGGCTGCGTCGGTCGAGCTGGTAATGAGGACCTTGCGATTCTTGGCGACCACCCGAAAGCCCTTCCACATCTCCGCCATGAGCGGGGCCAATCCCTTCTCCTGAACACGCGGAGGAGGCGGCGTGAGATGCAAGCTATAGAAAATGGCGATGGCGATGCAGCCGAAAATACCGGCCGTGACGAAGGTGGCGGAGAATCCCGACGCGTAGATCAGATAGCCGCCGATGAACGGCCCAAGCAACGCACCGGATTGCGTCGAGGCCGTGTAGGTGCCCAGCGCAGCGCCTCGCCGTTCTCGATAGAGATCGGCCACGGTCGCCAGCGCACTCGGCGCGAAGATGGCGGTGGCCAGCCCATGGAAGAAGCGCAAGGCGGTCAGGACATCAAGATCCGTCACCCAGGGGTACAGAAACGGCGGAAGCCCGAACGCCACCACCCCGATCTGCAGCAGCAACCGACGACCGTAGATATCGGACAGCGCGCCTGACGGCAGCTTGAGAAACACCCCGGTCAGGGTAGAAACAGAAACGATGAGCCCGATCCGCTCGGGACCGGCCCCCAGAGATTCCGCAAACAACGCCAACACCGGCATCCGGACCATGTTGTAGCTGATGAAGCAGAACACGCCGACGGTGCAGAGCAACGTAAAGCTGCGTGACGCCGTCATGGTGAAGTCATCCTGGATGTGGTCGCGCCACTGGGATGCGGCATACTCTCCAACGCCTGCTTCACAAACGCTACGTCTTCATCCGGTAAGGCAGGCGGGTTCATCGCTTCAAACAGCACACGGTCGGGATGTTGCCGCATGAGAATGCTCAATCGATTGACGGTCTCCACCCCTTTGCTCAATTTTCTTTTTACGGTCCCCCCGATAAACGGGCGCAGCAAGGTAACCACTCCCGAGAGGAGGCGATTGTCCAGTCTTGTGTAAGAGACCATGGTACTGTCCATCGCTTCCATCCCATCGGCGTCTTTCACCGAATCCATCTTCAGAAACACGACTGCCTTGCCGGTGATACTCGGAAGCAATCGACTCTCGTGCGATCCTTCGAGATAATAGATCCGCGTGGTACGGCTCTGGGAGATGAGTTGCACGATCCCCCCGGTTCCCTCGCCATCGTGGCCCCAGTAGCGGCCCGGGCCTCTCACCTCCGATTTATACGACCCAAGGCCCAGGCGATTGATCAAGGCCGCTGCCAGAGGCGGGCGATCAAGCAAGTCGCGATACAGCGATTCTGGCAAACCGGTTCTGAGCGGGCCGACTTTGGTCGTGATGGTGTAGTGGCCGATAATCTCTTGCAGTCGGCAGGCCCAGTCGGGATCGACCTTTTCGATCGAAAAGCTGACCTCTGCATGGAAGGATGATACCGGGCACGCCTCTACCTGAGCCTGGCTTGATTGACTGATCGTTGCCAGCCACACCACGACAAACAACGACAGCATGCAGGCGCTCCGCAAGCACAACCACCCGGAGATCATGACGGCTGCTTCCGAACCTGGATGGCGAGATGAATGGGAAAGAGTTGCTGTGAATCTTGTCGCAGGCGCGCCTGCCGCAATAACGTCTCAAGCGACGGCGTCACGGGGCCGACGAAGGACACCTGCCCATTCGTGAGCACGACGAGTGGTTTGGAAGAATCGACGAGCTGTTCGTTCAGGAAGAGACTATAGCGTTGGACTCGCTCGGCCCTGACTTCAATGCGATTGGGCGCCGCGATCGAGGCGTCCAGTCTCGCATAGACTTGACGCGTGATGAGGGTGTCTCGCTTGCTGACCAAATCTTCTGAGAACGCGGCAATGGCATCCGTCGCGTCGATACGCACCCATCCAAACGGTTGAAAATGACTTGCCTCACGCACCACCGTGACGCTCGTCGGCAAAGGCTTACGCCGCTGGGCGTTGAGCCAGGCCACCAGCTCAGGTAATTCCTCTCTGGGGAAGTAGTGCCCCCCTGCCATGGGATGCTCGCGATCATGCTCTCGATAGACATGGGGATAGCCCAGACTGGTCAATTCCTTCGTGATCGTGCGACTGAGCTCCACCGGCATCACCTGATCTTTGGCTCCGTGAATCATATAGATCGGCGTAGAACGGAGGTTGGCCAGAAACGGCATCAGCACGTTATCGAGGCCGCCGGCCATGGGGGCAATGCCGGCAAACATTGGCGCATCGTGCATGCCGATGACCCATGTGCCGATCCCGCCATTGGACATACCGGTGAGAAAAATCCGGTCAGGATCGATGTGGTAGCGCCGTTGCACTGAACGAATCGTCGCCAGCACCAACTCCTCCGCATCTCTCGTAAACCAGGCGCCCATCGGAGCAGTCGGACAGGCCAAGACGTAATCCTCCCCCAATCGAGTCTGCCAGCGTTCCAGATAAGCCTTACCGGTAAACCCCGCCCCATGCAGGCACACAACCAATCCATAGCCCTTCGTCACCTGATAGGTCAGGGGAACGGACAGTGCCAAATTGTAGACTTCCCCCTGCACATCGATTTCCTCATCGGGAATGGTTCCGATCGGCTGCAGGGCATAATCCCGTCCGGTTTGAATGATCCCTATTGTCTGATCGATTGTGGCCTGTGGATCGGAGAGTATGCTCTGAAGCGTACGGGCTGCTTCGTCTGCATCCGTACTGTCCAGGTAGCGGAAGACCTGCTTCCTCATCTCAGCAGAGGGAGCGCCAGCACCTGCTTGCAATTCATGGTCGGCAAAACCCGCAAGAATCACAGCCAGGAGGCCTGAGAGAAGCTTACGCGTCACAGATCTCCTTCCACGACCAGATCTTTCCCGATGCGGCGGACCGTGAGGTGACGTAATGGTAGGGCCTTGGCCAAGCGCTTTGGGCTGCCGCCTCCAATCACAGCCTTGGCATCCTGCCCTCCCATAAGAGTGGGCGCGAGATAGAGCAGAACATGATTAACCAATTTTTCCCGTAGCGCCGCAGCATTGACGGTACTACCTCCCTCGATAAGCACGGAGATGATCCCGCGCTTGCCCAGCATCGTCATCAGCGCCGGAAGCGAAACTCGCCCGTTCTTCGTCGAAAGGGACAGGATCTCCACCCCGGCCCGTTCAAATGGGCGGCGGCGTGCTCGGAATGCACGACTTGTGGTCACGATCAATGTTTTCGCTCTGTCCTGCTTGGCACAGACCGTCGCCGTCGGTGGCGTCCTAAGTCGGCTATCGAGCACGACACGCAACGGTTGCCGGGATGCCAGCTTGAGTGGACGAGCGGAGAGTCGCGCCGTCAGCGTGGGATCATCGTGAAGAATGGTGCCGACTCCGACGATCACGGCATCCACCTGGCTCCGGAGTCGATGCGCATCTTGCCGCGCGAGCGGACCTGTAATCCATCGAGACTCCCCCTTTGCCGTCGCTACCTTTCCATCCAATGTCATCCCGGCTTTCAGGATGACATAGGGACGGCCAGTCGTCACCCAGTGGACGTACGCGCGGTTCAACTGCGCCGCTTCCTCCTGTGCCAAACCCGTCGTTACCGTGATCCCGGCCCGACGCAAGGCCGCGATCCCTCGTCCCTTGACCATGGGATTGGGGTCAGTCATCGCTACCACCACCTGGCGCACACCGGATTGGGCCACTGCCGGCACACAGGGTGGGGTTCGCTTGCGGAGGTGGCAACAGGGCTCGAGCGTGACATATAGCGTCGCGCCGCGAGCACGCGACCCTGCTTGATTGAGCGCAAGAATTTCTGCGTGAGGTTGACCGGGACCCTGATGAGATCCGCGCCCCACAATACGGCCGTTCTTAACCACGAGGGCGCCGACCATGGGATTTGGGCTGGTCTTGCCCTGGCCCTTCGCCGCGAGACGGAGCGCCAGGGTCATGAAGTGGCGGTGCGGTGTGGCGGCAGTCACCGTGCCTTGCGCGTACTGCGCGATCGGCTGTGAGGCCGCTGAGCCGACTTCGTCTTCGTGGTCTTCATCGTTGCCTTCTTCGCCTTCGCACGAGACCTTGACACTGTCTGCGAAGAGCCTGAACCGTTCGATCCGGATTCGGCCAATGCTCCATGGGCTGCTGCAAGCCGTGCAATGGGAACACGATAGGGCGAACAACTTACGTAGTCCAATCCAAGTTCGTGACAGAACTCCACAGAACTGGGGTCGCCGCCGTGCTCACCGCAGATGCCGAGCTTGATCCCAGGACGGGTTTTCCGGCCTCCGTCGATGGCCTGTCGCATCAAGGCCCCCACCCCTTCTCGATCGAGCACTGCGAAGGGATCCGCTTCCATGATGCTGGCGGTTCGATAAAAATCGATGAACTTTGCGGCATCGTCACGGGAGAAACCGAACGTCGTTTGGGTGAGGTCGTTCGTCCCGAACGAAAAGAACTCCGCCTCTGCGGCAATGCCATCGGCCGTCACGGCAGCCCGAGGCAGCTCGATCATCGTGCCGACGAGGTAGGTCAGCTTCACGTTGTACCGCTTCATCGTCTCCTGCGCCGCCTCGCGGATCAAATCTTTCTGCGCCTTCATTTCCGAAACCATCCCCACCAGCGGGATCATAATCTCCGGTACGATCTTCTTCCCTTCCTTAGCCAGTTCGCACGCGGCCTCCATAATGGCTCGGGCCTGCATGCGCGTAATTTCCGGCATCGTGATTCCGAGGCGGCAGCCGCGTAACCCAAGCATCGGATTGAACTCGTGGAGTTCCTCGACTCTGGCCAGCAATCGGCGCTTCTCTTCGAGCTTGGCTCCGTCACGCCCAGTCAGTTCCAGTTGCGCAATCTCTACCATCAACTCTTCACGCTTCGGCAGAAATTCGTGCAACGGTGGATCGAGCAGACGAATGGTGACCGGATAGCCCGCCATCTCACGATAGAGCCCGATGAAATCCTTTTTTTGCAGCGGCAGGAGCTGATCGAGAAATTTTTCCCGCTCTTCTTTCGTCCGCGCCAGGATCATCTTCTGCATTATAGGAATGCGATCCTCGGCAAAGAACATATGCTCAGTTCGGCAGAGTCCAATCCCTTCCGCACCGAAGCCGCGCGCGATTTTGGCCTGATCCGGCACGTCCGCATTGGCGCGGACGCGAAGCGTCCGCACGCGGTCGGCCCATGACAGAATCAGCGCAAAGCGCTGGTACTTGTCCGATTTCTTTGCATCCAACTTGCCCTGGATGACTTGAATGATCTCAGATTCGACGACAGGCAGGTCCCCCTCGTATACGTTGCCGGTCGAACCGTTGATGGAAAGATAGTCCCCCTCGCGGAACACTTTGGCTCCAATGCGAACCGACTGGGCGTCCAAGACTTCCACCGATTCACAGCCAGCCACGCAGACCTTGCCCATTTGCCGGGCGACCACCGCTGCGTGTGATGTCATCCCTCCCCGCGCCGTCAAGAATCCTGACGCAGCGTTCATCCCATGAATGTCGTCCGGGCTGGTTTCCTGCCTGACCAACACCACGCGGGTTCCAGCCGCTTTCATCGTCACGGCGCGATCGGGCGTGAGGGCGATTTTCCCAGCTGCCGCGCCAGGACCGGCTGGAAGCCCTTTCCCCAACGGGTTGGACTTCGACTCTTCATTCGTATCGAATATCGGATACAGATATTGCGACAACTGCTCTGGCCCAATCCGCTGGACTGCTTCCCGGTTCGAAATAAGGCCTTCTCTGACCATGTCGACCGCGATCTTTACAGCGGCAATTCCGGTCCGTTTACCGACTCTGGTTTGCAACATGTAGAGCTTGCCCTCTTGGATCGTGAATTCCAGATCGAGCATGTCCCGGTAATGTCTTTCGAGCTTCTTGTACGTGTGTTCCAGTTCCTTGTAGGCCCCCGGCACATTCTTGGCGAGCGCATTGACTGGAAGCGGAGTCCTGATACCGGCTACGACATCTTCGCCTTGAGCGTTCATCAAACACTCGCCGAAAAAGTTCTTATCGCCGGTGGCTGGACTGCGCGTGAACGCCACTCCGGTGCCACTCGTTTCCCCCATGTTGCCGAATACCATCGCCACCACATTGATGGCCGTGCCCCAGGAGTCGGGAATCCCATAGAGACGTCGGTAGGTGACAGCCCGCGCCCCGAACCAGGAGGAAAAGACGGCGTTGACGGCTAAGCGAAGCTGTTCGAGCGGCTCATCGGGAAACTCTTTCTTCGTCTCCTCTTTGATGAGCGCCTTGAAGCTGGACACCAATTCCCGAAGATGTCGCGCATCGAGATGGGTCTCGTGCGTCACACCCACCTCGGCCTTTTTGTGCTTGAGGATCGCTTCGAAATGTTCGCGCGGCACGCCCATGACGATGCTGCCGTACATGGACACAAAGCGCCGATAGCTGTCCTGCGCGAATCGATCGTTGCGTGTTTTCGCCGCCAGCCCTTCGACGGTCTTGGTCGTCAGACCGACATTCAGCACCGTGTCCATCATGCCTGGCATGGAGGCCCGAGCGCCGGACCTGACCGAGACCAGCAGCGGCCGCTCAGGATCGCCAAACCCCATTCCCATCGACCGCTCAACCCGCTTGAGCGATTTCAACGCAGCGTCCCACATGCCGGGAGGATACTGTTTCCCATTCTTGTAATACTCGACGCAGGCCTCGGTGGAAATGGTGAAACCGGGCGGAACGGAGATGCCGAGATTCGTCATTTCGGCAAGTCCGGCGCCTTTCCCTCCGAGAAGCTCTTTCATATTGGAGGTCCCTTCGGCCGAACCGTCACCGAAGTAGTACACATATTTTTTTGCCACGCTGCCCTCTCCTTCGCCTTGACTTCAGTTCAATTCAATGGACCAGTGACGTCCCATGGCCGGCGGCAGATTCGAGACGCAGCCGATACCACCCGACCAGATACCATTTCGCTACCAGCCCGAACGCAATGACTGCTACGACAGCCAGCACGGATAGGAGTAACCGATAGTCGGCGTGACTACCGCGATCAACATAATACTGCCCGTCCTGTCCTTGTCGAAACTTGGTGTCCCGTTGCAGCTGGTGAGTCTTGCCGGACGGATCCGACAGATGGATCCACTCCGAACAGAGAGGCACCGGGTCCGCCCCTCCCGTAACGGGCTGCCAGCCGAGCCGGAGACAAATATCCTGTTTGGAGTTGAAGACATCGGGGGTCGCTACCAGTTCATCGAGATTAATCCCACTGGCCCATAACCCAACGAATACGATCGTGTTGCAGAGCACGATCATGGCGAGAGACACCACCCTGGCGAATCGCCGGACCATGGCCTGGCGTGACTCAACATCACCGGGCGCTGTGGTCTCGGCATCCATGGGGGGATGTTGTGCCATGGCTACATATCCTGTTTAACTCCCTTGTACCACAATCTGCGAAAAGTCCGCGAATGAGTTGAAGAAGTCATCCACTTCCTTCAGCAACGACAACCGATTGCTCCGGATGACCGGATCTTCCGCATTCACCATGACTGCTGCGAAAAAAGCGTCGATGCAGGGCTTCAGACGCACGAGTGCGTCCAGGGCCTGACCATATTCTCCAGCAATCATCGCCGATTTCATTTTTTCCCGTTCTTTCGAAATGGCCTGGTGCAACACTGACTCCGTGGGATCTTTGAACCGCGCGCTATCGACCGGCTTGCGATCCCACTGTTCTTTCTCGACAAGCCGGTGGGCCCGTTTGAATCC
>DATENE010000237.1:0-7645 GCA_035275205.1 Nitrospiraceae bacterium | reverse complement strand
CGCCCTTGTGCCACCAATCGCTCCAAATAATGCAATACGAGCGCCTCCTGGCCACGCGGGACGAGGTCCCAGAGCTGCATCGACAGCATTTCTTCGAGGCTGTATTTCAGCTTCTCGAGCCCCATCTTGTTCACATGGACGAATCGGCCGTTCCGGTCCAATTGATAGATCATCTCCGGAGAATGCTCGATCAAATCGCGGTACTTTTCTTCCAAACGGCGCACGTCGACCACGCGTTGTTCAATCTGGGCGAACGAACGTTGTAAATTCGTCGCCATCAGGTTGAATGCTTCGGCGAGCCCTTCAATTTCATCGCCGGTCTTCAGTTCCAATCGACGGTCCAATCGTCCACTTCCGATCTCACGCACGCCGTCGTGTAACAACTGAATGGGACGGGCGATCCGACGCGCGACGAGCACCCCTGTCCCCCACAGCACGGCAAATACGAGCAACCCAAAGAGCAGCACTTTCGCCATGAGGTCGGCGAGCGGTGCATAGGTCTCCTGGGGATCCTGCCGCACCACGGTGATCCACTGTTTTCCTCCGAGGCTCCCTGGGGCCAAACTCTCGCTGAATCGAACCGGAGCGAATCCGACCAAGGCATTCCTGCCCCCATGCGAATCGTCTTCGGTAACGGTCCAACCGGATTTCAACTCACCGAGCACACCCATCAATTCGGGCTTTACCGTATGTTCTTCCGGAGACATGACCGGACAGATCACAGGAACGCCATCGGAACTGAACAACATCGCATGGCCTGTCGCCCCGATGCTGACCTCGGCAATGGCATGGAAGATTGTATCTCGACGTAACAGTATTGTGACCGTCCCGATCACCGCCCCCTTTGTGTCGTCCAGAATGGGCGCCGCCACGACGACCACGTGAGTCCCAAAAGCGGGATCAAAGGTGATCTCGCTGACATAGCCCCTGGGGCTTCCCCCTTTCACCACTGCTTGCCACCACGGCGTCTTCCCGTAAAAATACTCCACTTGTGGAATGGAACTGACCACCAGGGCCCCCTGGTTATCGGTCACCAGGATCCCGATATAGTCCGATTTGCGGATATCGTGCCACCGGATGAGATAGTTGGTGACGATGCGATTGATGAAGAGAGGAAACTCGCTTTGCTGATCCCGTTGACGCCACCGTTGCTGCCAATCCTTGATCATGCCCTGGATATTTCGCGCATCCTTTCCCTCGTATGTGCGGTTGGCTTCGGTGACGGAGGTGCGGAGCAAGGGGGTCGTGGCAAGCTGCTGGGCCTCGTTCATCCCACGACTGACCTGCATTTCGATGCGGCGAGCGGCGTCCACGGCGACTTCCTTGAAGTTGGCGCCGGTCATTTCGCGAAGCGCACGCCGCTCCTCGACATAGGTGAGCGCAAGCAGGAGGGTCAGGGGTAGAAGTCCGACCAGCACGATTGCCGCGATGATCTTGCGCTGGAGACTGTGAGACCGACTCCAGAGTGTCATGGGTGTGCCCCATCTCGCTATTGGCGCGGGACTCGCGCGACTTGCGAGAAAATCGGGACGCGTCGGAAGTTTCATCTTCGCGAGTCGCGCCTGTCGCGCACGTCTCGCTTCTCGCGCCTGTGATTCCGGCTAACTCCGTTTTAACAGCCGCCCGGACCCTCCAGGCCAGAGCATCAGCAAGGGACTTGCGACGAAGACGGACGAATAAGTCCCAAAGATCACGCCCCACAGCAGGGCGAGAGAGAAGTCGTGCAAGACCTCTCCGCCGGCTACAGTCAGAGGAATCAGCACCAACACGACGGTCAAACTGGTGACGATCGTGCGGCTCAAGACCTGGTTGACCGCGTTATTGATAATCGTCTCTTCGCTCTCCTTCCGTCGCATCCGAAGATTTTCCCTGATACGGTCGAACACGACGACCGTGTCCGTCATCGAATAACCCGCGAGCGTCAACAATGCCGTCACGACAAGCAACGTAATTTCCTTGTCCAGAATATAAAAGGCGCCCAATACCGCCAACACGTCATGAAAGGTCGCCAGGGCCGCGGCGATGCCGAAGCGCAACTCGAATCGCGCCGCCACGTAGAGAATGATCCCGGCAAAGGAAATGACGACCGCAATGAGGGCGTCCTCTTGAAGTTTTTTCCCGATGGTCGGCCCGATTTCGGTGCTGGAATCGATGACGAATTGGTTCGAGGGAAACTCTTTCTTGAAGACTGCCACAACCCGATCGGCAACCTTTTCCTCAATGGTCGTCGAGGTCTTCAGGCGGACCAGGAGCTTGTTCTCCTGACCGAACTCTTGCAGCTCGGTATTCTCCAAGCCGTTCGATTCCAAAGCTTTTCTCGCTTCATCGATCCGAATCGCTTGGTCGAACTTCAACTGCACCGCAGTCCCACCCGCGAAATCGATACCGAGGTTGGCCGCTCCCCTAGAAATCTGAACAAGCGCCACAACCCCCAGCACCACCATGATGCCGGAGAACAGGAAGGCCCAGTAGCGTTTGCCCATGAAGTCGATATTGGTTTTTCCGAGAATCTCTAACATGCAGGCTCCTTCAAACTAGATGCTCAACTGTTCCACTTTGTGCCGTTGATTCATGAGATCGAAGATGACCTTGGTGCCGATCAGGGCCGTAAACAGGTTGATGCCGATTCCAAGACACAAGGTCACCGCAAATCCCTTGATCGGCCCCGTGCCGAAGAGGAAGAGGGCCACACCTGTGATGAGGGTGGTCACATGAGAATCGACAATCGTCAACAACGCCTTGTCATACCCTCCGTCCACCGCCAATCGAACCGCTTTCCCCGATCGCAGCTCTTCACGAATACGCTCGAAGATCAGGACGTTCGAATCGACGCCCATCCCGATCGTGAGCACAATTCCGGCGATCCCCGGTAAGGTCAAGGTGGCATTCAGGGCAGAAAGGGCTCCGATCAAACAGAGCAGATTCAGCGCCAGCGCAAAATCCGCAATCACCCCGGACATCTTGTAATACACGATCATGAACACGACCACCATGGCCCCAGCAAACAGCGTAGCTTGCACGCCTTTCTCGATCGAATCCTTCCCCAACGACGGTCCAACCGTGAGGTCTTGGATGATCTTGAGCGGAGCCGGTAACGCGCCAGCCCGAAGCACGATGGCCAAATCGTTCGCTTCTTGCATGGAAAATGTCCCGGTGATTTGCGCGCGCCCCCCGGTGATGCGGTCCTGAATCACCGGCGCCGAGTAGATCGTGTTATCGAGCACGATGGCCATGCGCTTCTTGATGTTGTCCGCTGTAATTCGTTCGAATTCCCTTCCACCTTTCCCGTCAAATTCCATCGACACGTAGGGATCGTTGAATTGCCCGATCGAGACCCGCGCATCGCTCAAGACATCGCCGGTCAACATGACCCTTTTTTTCACGAGATAGGGGATCCGATATTCGCGGCCGGTGTCTTTCTCGACGGACCGCTCGAAGAGGATCTGATCGCCTAGAGGCAGCTTCGCCTCGAACTGTTTCAGCACCTCCTCTTCTTTGTCCTTTGGAATACGGGCAGGCAGATCGAGTTTCGACTGGTTGTCTTCGTCGAGCATCTTAAATTCGAGCAACGCCGTCTCTTTGATCAGATCCCTGGCACGCTTGGGCTCTTTGACTCCGGGCAGCTGCACGACGATCTGTTTCAACCCCTGTCGCTGCACGATCGGTTCTGTCACGCCGAACTGGTCGATGCGGTTCCGGATCGTTTCCAGCGCCTGGTTGATCGCGGAATCCTTGATCCGCTTGGCCTCGACTTCACGCAACTCCCACACCAGCCGGTTGGCCGATCCGGAAGATTCTGTCTCGCTGAAGATCGGATAGTCATCGATCATCTTCTGGATCTGCGCCTTGAGTTCGCCGTTTTGGAACTGAATCGTGATCTGGGTCGATCCCGTCCGCATCACCGACTCGACAGGAATCTTTTTATCGACTAACAGATCTTGCAAGGATACGACCGATCGATCGACGGCGATTTCGACTGCGCGATCTTCATCCACTTCCATGACAAGATGAATTCCGCCTTGGAGATCCAAGCCCAGAGTAATGCCTTTGTTCGGCATCACCTTCTTCAACCAACCAGGCAACGCTTGATAGAGCGGCGGATATGACGGAAGGAAGAAGATCACCGACATTACCAACACCAGCGCCAACAATGTTAACCGCCCACCCACTTTTTTCATGTCGTCTGGTACCCCTTTATCCTGTGCGGCCTACGAATCCTTGTCCTTATCCTTGTCCTTATCCTCGTCCTCACTGCCGCGTAATCGGGCAATCTGGTCCCGTTGTATTCGAATCTTCGTCGTGTCGGCAATCTGCAGTGTCACCGTCTCTTTCCCGAGATTCGTCACGGTACCCCAGATACCCGACGCCGTAACCACCTTGTCGCCCTTCTTCAGAGCTTCCAGTAACTCTTTCTGTTTTTTCGAACGTTTTTGTTGTGGCAAAATGACCAGGAAATAGAAAATGACGAAGATCAGCGCGAACGGAATGAGGGACAGGAGCGTGCCGGCAGTGGAACCCGAACCTCCTGCTGCCCCTCCCCCTCCACCGAGCAACTGAGCCATCACAACCGATTGCATGACCATGCGAACTCCTCTCCAACTAGGTTAATCCCCTCCGGCATGCCGATGCATATCGACGTCGGCCGCCTCTGCAGCTGAGACGTCCGATGCAAACCGGTCTCGGGATCGGTAAAATTCGTCCCGGAACGACTGTAACGTCCCCTGTGCGATCGCTGACCGCACGTGGCCCATGAGATCGGAAAAATACCAGAGGTTGTGGATCGTATTGAGCCTCGACGACAGCATCTCTTTCATCTGAAAGAGGTGATGCAGATAGGCTCGCGAGTAGCGCGCGCAGACAGGACAGCCACAGGCCGGATCGATCGGCTGTTCATCCCGAGCATACTGCGCTTGCTTGATCACCACTCGCCCGAAACTCGTAAACAGCGAACCGGTCCGTCCGTGGCGCGAGGGCACCACGCAATCGAACAGATCGATCCCGCGCGCTGCGCCTTCGATGAGATCCTCCGGCATCCCTACACCCATCAAATACCGAGGTTTCGAAACCGGCAGCTCCGGTACGGTTACATCCAACATGGCATGCATCTCTGTCTTCGACTCTCCCACGGAAAGCCCACCGACCGCGTAACCATCGAAGCCAAGCCCGATGAGGTCTCGTGCCGAGGTCACGCGGAGGTCCGCGTCCAAGCCGCCTTGCACAATCCCAAAGAGGGCTTGATCCCTGCGACGCCGACTGGCCTGACAGCGTTGGGCCCAGAGGGTTGTCCGTCGGACGGCATGGCGCACAGCCTCTTTCTCAGCCGGCAACGCGACGCAGTGATCGAACGCCATCATGATATCGGCTCCCAACGCTTCTTGAATCTCGATGGCGGTCTCCGGCGTGATGAAATGTGTGGCGCCATCGAGATGCGACTGAAAGCTCACTCCTTCGTCCGTCACCTTACACAATTTGGCGAGACTGAAAATCTGAAATCCGCCGCTGTCCGTCAAGATGGCTCCGGACCATCCGGTGAATCGATGCAACCCACCCAGCTCGGCTATAATCTTGTGCCCGGGCCGTAGATACAGGTGATAGGCGTTGTTCAGCATGAGACGAAAGCCGAGATGCTCCAGGTCTGCTGGATCGATCCCCTTCACCGGCCCCAACGTGCCGACCGGCATAAAAGCCGGCGTCTCGATCTCGCCATGGGCCGTGCTGAGTCGCCCTAATCGCGCGCGCGTCTTACGGTCTTCCTGCTGAACTGAAAAGTCCACAATCCCTCTTGCCAGCTACATCTGCTCCGGTGCGGAAATCCCGAGCACACCGAGTCCGTTCTTCAAGACCTGCTGGATTGCTCGCATCAGCGCCAATCTCGCCGCAGTCTGTTCCGGGGGCAGCCCCTCTTTCTGCAGCATCTCGTCAGGAACCGATCCCTCCGGCGCGATCGCCAAGAGATCCCGATCTGCGGCGGGAGGAAGAATCCGGTGCTTGTTGTAGAACGTGTGAAGCAGCCCGGCCAGTTGCTGGAGGTAATAGGTCATCCGGTGAGGCTCATAGGCCAATGCACTGCCCTGCAAAACCGAGGGATAGGCGGAGAGCTTGCGAATCAATCCCAATTCATCCGGGTGCGTCAATACCGTCACATCCGTCTCGCTCGGCAGAGGACAGGCGATGCCTCGCGCAGCCGCGACGCGCCTGAGGCTGGCGATCCTGGCATGAGCATACTGCACATAGTACACAGGATTGTCGGATGACCGCTGTTTGGCCAGTTCCAAATCAAAGTCCAGGTGCGAAGTGGAATCGCGCATCAAGAAAAAGAACTTGGCCGCATCCGCCCCGACTTCATCGATGACTTCCCGCATCGTGATGAACTCGCCAGCCCGCTTCGACATTTCCACTTTTTTTCCGTCGCGCAATAAATTCACCATCTGAACCAGCACGACCTGAAGACGATCTTTCGGATACCCGTAGGCCTGCACCACCGCCTGCATGCGAGGAATATAGCCGTGGTGATCCGCGCCCCAGACGTCGATGAGGAGATCGTATCCGCGTCGCAGCTTATCCTGATGGTAGGCGATATCGGACGCCAGGTAGGTGTACTCGCCGTCCTGTTTCTGCACGACACGATCCTTCTCGTCCCCAAATGCCGAAGACCGGAACCACCAGGCGCCCTCCTGCTCGAATAGGAACTGTTGCGACTTCAATTCATCCAACACCCGTTGGACCGCCCCCGAATTCATGAGAGAGGCCTCGCTGAACCACGACTCGAACTCAATCCCGAAGGACTTCAGATCTTCGCGAATCAGGTTCAGCAGTTCCTGATAAGCAAACGCTCGACAGCGCTCCTCGACCTCTGTGGCCGCACGCCCGGCCAGCTCAGGCCCCAGCTGTTGTTTTACCCGTTCGGCCACAGCAGTGATATAGGCTCCATGATAGCCCTCTGCCGGAAATTCGACCGGTCGGTTCGACAACTCCTCATATCGCGCATAGACGGAGGTCCCCAACAATTTCATCTGCCGGCCGGCATCGTTGATATAGTATTCGCTTACGACGTCATACCCAACCGCCTTGAGCATGTTCGCGACAGCCTGCCCGACCGCCGCGCCACGCCCATGTCCCACATGCAACGGGCCGGTTGGATTTGCACTCACATACTCCACCAGAACTCGACGCCGCTGTCCCAACTCGGCTCGTCCGTAGGCTGATCCTTCCGTCTCGATCTCTCTGAGCACCTCTTGCCAGATGGCCGGCTTGACCGTGAGATTGAGGAACCCCGGCCTGACGATCTCGACTCGATCGAAGAGTTGTTCGCGCTGTGAAAGATTGTCGATGATAATTTGGGCAATATCGTGGGGCGCTCGTTGTTCGGATACGGCAAGAGACATGGCAACCGTCGAAGCTAAATCTCCCCATTCAGGCCGTTTGGGAGTATCCAGACTCACCTGCGGCCAGGCTTCCGTCTTCAGTTGGCCTTTCTTTTTGGCCCCATTGAGCGCCCCAAGGAGCGCACTGGTAACCTTTTCCTGAACAACCCCGCTTGACAAGAAAAAAACTCCTAAGTCCTTACCAATGAAAGGAAAAATGAACTGGCCACTCTAGCATACGGGATGGTCAGTGACAAGGCAGTCGGATTCGATTCTGGGCC
>DATENE010000236.1:0-3887 GCA_035275205.1 Nitrospiraceae bacterium | reverse complement strand
AGATATCGCGAACGAAATCTATAAGCAAGTCGGCATTTCGAAAAACGAAGCCGCAGATATCGTCGAACTCGTGTTGAATATGTTGAAAGATGTGTTGCATAAGGGAGAGTCGGTCAAGATTGCCGGATTCGGAAATTTTGTCGTGCGCAGTAAAGGGGCACGGAAGGGCCGGAACCCTCGAACCGGAGAAGAAATAGGCATCACGCCTCGTCGCGTAGTGACCTTCCGTCCCAGTCAAGTGTTTAAGAAATACGTCAATAGCTAGTCAAGGGTCGTCCGAGCCGTTTCCAGAGCCACTTCAGAGCCTTTCACCTGAACAGTTGCAACTGTTAAACAGCGCGATATGCTCGCTGTTGGTGAAGCACAAACTGCCTCAAATTCTTCGCGTCCACCACGGCCACGGGCTAGACTTCATCCTTCTTCCAATCATACCCATCTTGCCGGTGGTCGCAACCTCCTTCTTTTCCTATTCTTCTCTTGAACCACACTCCCAATCTTGCTTATGATTTGTCATGTCCAATATCACAGAAAGGGAGTACTGACATGGACAACATGGAAATAAAGACGGGGAGTCTCATCATTGTGGATGGGAAGACATTGGTAGTGACAGACATTCGCACAGAGGAGAAGATTGGTGGACGCGCCGTGCAGATCAGTGCTTGTGACCAAGAGACGGCGCGTACAGCACAGATGCGCAATATCCAAGGCAATGAAGCAACGCAGCAAATCATGGACATGATTCAGAAAATGTCTGGAGGTAAATTTCCAGGGATGAGTGGTGAATGAACCTCCTACTCACGGCACTCGACCATTCCACTGTCCAGACTGCCGACACACGAAACGCTCAGACCATAACCAATACAGCTGGGTACCTATGCATCTAAGTCAGGCACGACTACAGCTACGCCACGCTTGTAGAGACTGCTTTTAACCAGAGTTCCTTAATGTCCACATAGCCGGACGCCTTCTAAAGGCAATCCGGCTGCATGGAAATAGCCGTTCCGAGTTAACCCTTGTGAGTAAGGCACAGAGGGAGTCGGGCTCCTATACTTCGATTATGAGCCCAAGCACTCGCCATAAACCCACAGGTGCCTCACAGAACGGCATATCCGCCTGGCTTACGCTTATCTGTTTCTTGGTGGGATTGATTGTCTACTTCAATTGGCGGTGAAGCCAGATGGTAGAACCCGGTCCCTCTATCTCACGATAGAAGGCATCTGGCTTCTAGGTGGGTTACTACTTGGCGCTGTTGAACACGTCCACAATCACCGACGCAAACCTGTGCGAATCCCGCTCCAACTCTTCCGGTGAACGTCCTTCCTCTAAATGCCCATCGAGGTCAGTCAAAGATTTGAGCACCACGGCTTGAACGGCTTCGTAGTCAAACGTCTTCATAATACCTCCTAGAAGCGAAGCCAGTCTCGGCGATCTTGGAACTGACCGGAACTGGATAGCGTCAATCAACTGATCTTTAGTCGCTGTGAAAGACAGCAACAGATAAAACATCTGTTAAGCATCTAAGGATATCGAGGGTTTGCACGGCAGAGTTAGTCAACGATAGTCACAAACACAAGCTGTTGTGGTCCTCACCGGACTGGCTTGAGGACTGGCCTGCGTGCCTTCGGGCTATGCTCCGCTGCCAGTACACCCTCCCGCCCTGGCCTAATCGCAACGGCTCCGGCGCACCAGGGCAGCGACCAGGGCAGCGGGGGAAGTGACCTGCCACGATCTGCAACCTACCTTGAGACATTTTTTGTGGATATTTTGAGGAAATTGTTCTTGACACTGTATTGGGTGAAGTCCATAAGGTGCCCGCAGATCGGTGGTCACACAAAACCTGGCGGGTCGGCGGCTGCCCCTAGGTCTATCTTCCGCCGCGCATAGGAGGAAATACCATGGCACTCAAGGGGGCATTGCTTACGCTTGCGGCAGGTGTTTTCACACTAGTGACAGGATCGGCTCTGGCCGATACGGACAGCGGAAACTTCAACTTCTTCCTCAAGGGCAAATATCGGGAAAACGCCAGCATCGACTGCGCAACGGGGGCTACTTCTGATGAAATTGGGACATCCAGTTTACCTATACACGTCTCCTTCACGGGTGTCGTTAGCTATGATGGCAATGGTAACGTCACAGTAGCAGAACACGGTATCGTCATTGGCGCTGGCCAGCCTGGAACATTCGATGAGAACTGCATCGGGACCTATTCGGTAAATCGCAACGGTAGCTTCAGCCGAGAGAGTAAGTGTACGGCTACTGATAATTCGTATACTTTATCCGGCATCAAATGGAAAGGTCAGATCGGTGAGGAGGGTATGGTCTTGAGCATGAGCCAGGCCGAGCGCGTGGAGCAAACTCTGGTGGGCCCCGGACTTAACATAAAGCGTATCTGCGGGGGTGTAAGCACGCAGGTGCGCATACAACGGCCATAACTAAACGCGTCCCTCGGAACTTTCCTTCCGATGGTCACTGGCAGTACACGGTATTCCCGAAAGATCGCTGACAGAAGGTCTGGCCGTTGGGCGTGATCACTGTGTAGTTGTCCTTGTAGGCTGGCGCCTTGGAGGAGGAAGCGTCCGGCTGGCTGTGGGACTGATCCTGTCTGTCACGCTCCTGTCGGCTACTGGACTCTCTCTGCCGTTGTTGGCCGTAGCTCTCCTCTTGTCGAGGGCGAGTGAAGCCGCGCTCCTCGTAATAGCTGTACTGGCCGGTCTCATCGAAGCTGCCGTATTCGTCGGCCTGGAGCGGACTGGCGGACAGCCAGATCCCACAGAGAGCTGCGATTGTACCCCTCATAACAAGCTTCACCAATCCCTTGAACTTTAGGTTTGCGAGTAGAATGAAGAACATGGTACAACTCCTTTCGTGAGTTGCGTTGCCTGTGCGTTCGATGGAGGTGTTAACAGACAAATCAGTCCTTTACGCTGTAACCACAGAGAACGGCTATGAATTTAACGGATACGTCAATTCATAGCCTCGTCAATCACCGTAACTCATCCCACCACGAGGACCGGTCATGGGAAACGAGCCCAGGCTGGGCAGCAAGGTTTTTTATAAAATCGGCGAAGTCAGCCAGATTGCGAAGCTACCCGCGTACGTGTTGCGATTCTGGGAATCGGAATTCCCGTTTCTCAAGCCCAAAAAAAGTCGTGGGAATCAACGGCTCTATGTCAGGCGAGAAGTCGAAACAGTGTTGGAGATCAAGCGGATGCTCTATGAAGAAGGGCATACGCTCGCAGGTGTCAAGCGGTATTGGGCCAGGCGAGGCCGGGTGGCAACCCAACGAGCGCGGCCCAAAGAACTTGCGCAGAAGCTGCGGGGGAATCTTCAAGCGATTCTCAAAATTATAGAGTCGTATTCCGACTGACGACGGTCCGTTTCGTCTCGTTCGAGCTGGTTGCATTCCGGCCGCCCCCAGGGGACAATGCAGGAGACTGTGGAATTGCATAGCATGTGTCGGGGCGTGGCGCAGCCCGGTAGCGTACTCGCTTGGGGTGCGAGTGGTCGGCCGTTCAAATCGGCTCGCCCCGACCAAAATACATAGTGCTGAGGGCCGAGACGCAGAAGGACGTCGGGGACTTGGTTCTCAGAACTCAGCGCTGAAACAAAGAGCTGCCGCCGGCAGCTCTTTTTGTTCCTAAGGAATCCATGCGCATCCTAGTGACCAACGATGATGGGATTCACTCGCCTGGTTTGACGGTGCTCGCCAAGGCCTTATCGAAGGTGGGCGAGGTATGGGTCGTTGCGCCGGATCGTGAACGGACTGCCGCGGCGCACGCGGTGACGCTCCACAAACCGCTGCGAGTGCAGCAGCTTGGGACAAGGGTCTACGCTGTCAGCGGAACGCCGGTCGATTGTGTGAATCTGGCCGTATTGAAACTTCTGCC
>DATENE010000235.1:0-10307 GCA_035275205.1 Nitrospiraceae bacterium | reverse complement strand
GATTTTTGGCGAGAACTATCTGCAGGAAGCGCTGGCTAAAATGCCGGCCCTCACCGACTTGCCGATCGAGTGGCATTTCATCGGCCCGATCCAAAGCAACAAGACCAAACGCATCACAGAAAACTTCGTCTGGGTTCATGGTGTGGACCGGATAAAAATCGCTGACCGCCTGGCAAAAGACCGGCCCGAATCATTACCACCGCTGCAAATCTGTCTGCAAGTGAACGTGAGCGGAGAAGCGAGTAAAAGCGGTGTCGCGCCTGAAGAGCTGTCCCAACTGGCAGCCCATGTCGTGCGACTGCCCCGTCTGAAGCTGCGCGGTTTGATGGCCGTCCCTGAACTCACGACCGCCACCGCGCTGCAGCGCAGCCAGTTCCATATGCTGTGGGAACTGTTCGACCGGCTCAAGAAAGATGGCTACGAACTCGATACGCTTTCCATGGGAATGTCGGAAGATATGGAGATCGCCATCGCCGAAGGCGCGACCACCGTGCGCATCGGTACGGCAATCTTGGGGCCACGACGCTACCTCATACCCGAGGAGCTTGCCATCCGCGCTGCCCAAAAATCCGCAACACTATAACTTCTTATCTCAAGTAGCTCATCAATGTAGTCGATCCCTCCGAGACCGATAACGGGGTGCTTGCCTTGAACACTACGACATTCGTTCTGCACCGTTCTCCCCTATCGGCTGGACTCGCAGCTGGAGCCGCCGGGTTATTGATCGGTGAGATGCTCATCGGAGCGACAAACAGCAGCGCCCAGACCACTGAAGCCGATACGCATGCTCCCGAGACCAACACCACCACCCACGATCTCGGCTCTGCTGGAATTCTTCTGATCCTCCTGCTCGTGGCGGCTCTGACAGTTTTTTACTTCTTGAAAATACAACGGCCATCTCTCCCTGACTTTTCCGGGATTACAGGCCGGGACCCATCTCTGCCGGCAAGACGGTTCGGCACCACCAGACAAAAACAATCGGTCGATAGCATTACTTCCGCTGACAAAGCCGCCTTTCAACAACTCCTGACCGATGTGCAAAAGGCCTGGAGCAACCAGGATCTGACCGAACTCCGGCAGCTCGTCACGCCGGAGATGCTGAATTATTTCAGCGCCGCCCTAGCCGACAATACCAGCCAGGATATCCGGAACCATGTGGAGGATGTAGTGCTTCTCCGCGCGGAGATCCTGGAGGTCTGGACCGAACAGGCGAGGCAGTACGTGACGGCAGGGCTTCGTTGGAGTGCCCGTGACTACAACCTGTCTCTGACAAAGAAGCGTGGAGAACCAGGCTATCTCGTCGAAGGCAGCGAAGAGATACCGACCGAATCCGGCGAAGCCTGGACCTTCATGCGAATCCAAGAAGGAAAGTGGCGGCTCTCGGCGATCCAATAATGGGAGAGAGGGAGGAGAGTCAGGTCTTACAATCCAGCACTGCGTGCCGCCTGGCGGGGGTCTGGTTCGTTTGGTCTATCTAGTCTATCGGGTTTGTCTGATTTATTTGATTCGACGAACGAGAGAGACAAGACCGACCCGCGCACTAGAGTCCTTAGAGAGGATTTGGGCCGGAGGGTAGACTAAAGCGATTCTGTTTCGCATTGTGACAGAGAGCATCATTGCCGCAGCAACACTGATTCCGACCGCATCCGTCACCAGATCGTCGACGCTAGCTCCCCTGCCTTGAACCGACCCTTGGAACACTTCGGTCCAGAGACCGAAAACTAAGGCAGCTGCTGCTGCGACTGGAAGCGCATATGCCAGAGGCCATGCACGACGCTGCAGCCCGAGCGTAACCAGTACAGCCAAGATTCCATAGCCAGGTGCATGAGCCCATTCCAAAAGACTGCCGGGTACCTGCACCATCAGGTGGCCGGAAAGACCGACTCCCGGCACGATTGTCGCGCCGAAGTAGAGGAGCCCTATATAGCCCAGCACAGCAATTCCCAACCCCACCATCACCTCCCAGGACCATGCGCGTTTCGGAAGGATATAGGAATCCAGGGAAGGTAAACTATTGGGCGTTAGTAGGGGGGAACAGACGTTGGGCCACCCCCTGTGCTCCTAAACACGCAGGAAAATAGAATGCTGGTCAGCAACTGTCTTGAAAATACTATATTCCTGGCGAGTTCGTCGGCAGGTCAGTTGCTCAGGGCCTTGGTCAAAGGTTGGAACGCATTTGTTTCATTAGACTACGCTTGTCCTGCAGCCTGAAGCCTCTTAGTAGTTGCACCTAACCTACTGGTATGGCAAAATTCACTCCCCCAGTGGGTGTCACGTCAGGACCAGCCAGGTCGGTTGGACCAGCACCGTTGACGAGTCGTCATCGACGCCCCGACTCAGGCTGAATGTCCTCCGGAGAGGAGGTCTGAGCATATGAAACTCCTCGCAGTTCATCCCGGCCCGCTCATGTACACCAAAATCTATCTGCGGCTGGAGCCACTCGGGCTCGAGATGGTCGCCCAGGCTGCCCGCCAAGCGGGACATGACGTGTACCTGATCGACCTCCAAGTAGAAACGTGGAAAGATTACCTGGCGCAAGTTCGGACCTGGAAGCCCGATGTCGTGGCGTTCGCATGCAACTATCTGGCGAATGTGCCGGAAATCGTGGATCTCGCGAAGGTGACCAAGAAGGAATTACCGAACTGCTTTGTCTTTGTGGGGGGGCATAGCGCCTCCTTTGTGGCAAAAGACTTTCTGCAGCACGGGGATGGCGCGATTGATTGTGTGCTCAAGGGCGAAGGGGAGGGTTCTGTCCCCAAGCTGCTGCTGGCCGTGGAACATGACTGCAAGGCAATCACCACCGTTCCGGGGGTCGTGACCCTCGAGGGAGAAGGTCCTCCGCCACAATTCATCGAGAACCTCGACGACATACGTCCTGCACGAGATCTGGTCCGGCACCGGCGTAAGTATTTCATCGGGGTCCTGGACCCCTGCGCCTCGATCGAGTTTGCGCGAGGCTGTCCCTGGGATTGCTCATTCTGCAGCGCCTGGACCTTCTACGGGCGCAGCTATCGGACGGTCAGTACGGAAAAGGCTGTGGCCGAACTGGAACAGGTTCAAGAACCGGGGATCTTTCTGGTCGACGATGTGGCATTCATTCAAGCGAAGCAGGGACTCGAAATCGGTGAAGCTGTTGCGCAGCGAGGGATTAAGAAACAGTACTACATGGAGACGCGCGGCGATGTCTTGTTGCGCAATAAGGAGGTGTTCAAGTTCTGGAAGACGATTGGACTCCAGTACATGTTTTTGGGTGTGGAGGCCATCGATGAAGAAGGACTCCGGATGCATCGAAAACGCATCTCGCTGGGAAAAAACTTTGAAGCACTGGAGTGTGCCCGGTCCCTTGGCATCACCGTCGCCATTAATTTAATCGCCGATCCCGACTGGGATCAGGAACGATTCAAGACGGTCCGGCAATGGTGCATGGAAATCCCTGAGATTGTGAACATCAGTGTCAACACGCCCTACCCTGGAACCGAGAGCTGGCACACGGAAGCGCGCAAAATTCATACAAGGGATTACCGCCTCTTCGATATTCAACACGCCGTGTTGCCGACGAAGATGCCGCTACCTGAATTCTACGCGGAATTAGTCAAGACCCAACGGGTTCTCAACAAGAAGCATCTCGGCTGGGCCGCCCTGAAATCCACCGCAACGCTTGCGGCTGGGCACCTGATGCGCGGGCAGACCAACTTCGCGAAGATGCTGTGGAAGTTTAACCGCGTCTATAACCCGAAGTTCCAGCTGGCCGACCACCAACGCCCGGTGCAGTACGAACTGTCGCTCCCACCAGCCGCGCAGGAAACCGTGAACTCGAAGCTTCTGTACATTCTCCCGTCAAAAGGACGACGTGGACGTGCCGTCGACGACTCGACCGAGCAGTTCATCGAAACCACCCGGATGGGAACCAGCCTCTAGCCCGCATTTTTCATGACGGTTCGTAGCGAATTCGCGTCGCCACGCGAGACTGGCGGGAGGAACGAGACGGGCGAACCAAGGCATAACTCAACTTTTCATCCACTCACGAAATCAGCGAGGTAGCTGGTGTCCTCTGCGTGTATTTTCTGATCCACCCGCCCTACCCTCCGATTGCTTTGCAATCGATTTCCCGAGACGTGCCATCACCCCGGGCGAGCGGCTTCCGCGCCCGCGTGTTGCGCGAACACAGAAGAGCATCAGGCTCCATCTCCTCTTTTCCTTATTTTTTGTCCTTATGAATGTCGATGACCTCTCCGGTATCATTGATTTCGATCGTGACCTCAGAGCCGACGGCGATATCCCTGAACATGCGGCTTTCGGGTCTGAGGTTATAGCTCTTCTCCCCTCCCGACGTCGCCAGCGTCATCGTGGACTTGCCATTATCAATCGATGCGAGCGTACCAGTGATGAAGCGCGGCCCCTTGCCTGCTTGCCCTTTAGGACGGGCATCCATGACCATGTTGCCTTCGTTGACCCAGAGCGTCATTTCATCACCGACTTTCGGGGCCGCATGGCCATGGCGAACGGCCGCCGCTTCGGTCAGCGTGAGCGTGGCTCCGGTAGACGTCTTGACGGTATAGAGACCGGACTTGACCTCAGTCACCACTCCTTCGACCATTTTATGGCCAGCTTTCATGCGATCGACCTCTTCGAGGTTCGTCGGATTCGATTGGGCTGCCAGAGGAGTCATCAGCACGACGGCGGGTATGATGAAGAGCGAGAAGGTCGAACATACCATGCGAAGCATCGTCCCCTCCTTTGTTCGATTGGTTTTTAGATCACTCCTGTACTGGAATCAGCATACCGAGAATGTATGCGAGAAGGGAACACTGACACGTTCTCAAAGTATGAGGGCGAGTCCTTGCAGATCACATTACTGGGTGAGCGTGAAGAACGCTTACTTGTACCCTTCGCCGCTCGTCCCCCCGCCGAACCCTCCGAAGTTCCCCCCGAAGCCCCCCTGCCCTGTCCCCCAATACTCGCCTTTTTGAATTCGTCTATAGGGATGCCTGAGATCGGGGCGAGTGATCCACCAGAAAAACGAGAAGGCCGCAATACTGCAAAAAACGGCGAGCCAGAAACCCACGCCTTTGAAATGTTTTTTCGAAATGCCGTCGACACGCACTTCCTGCGCAGGAGAGGCCAGCGCCACTACCGTGAGATAGAGGCCTTCTCCGAAATGTCCCAGCTCGATGGACGGCTGCAAACTGTCATGGCCAACTTGATTGATCACTGCGGGAGTAATCACCGGTAACATCTGCCGGCCCAGCGTGATCGCGGCTTGCCGTTCCTGCACGGCAACCAGCACGAGCACGCCGTGTTCCTGTTGAGTCGATCCGATACCCCATTTTTCATAGAGAGCCGTCGCATACTCGTTGGCTGACCCGAACGGTTTGATGGTCGGAATAGTCACCACAACCATCTCCACACCAGTCTTCCGCTCAAGATCCTGACAAACGGACCGGATGCGCTCTTTCCAATTCCCATCGATCGCCTGCGCATGATCGCTCACATAGCCTTGAGGGCCCGGCAATTGGATCTTTGGCCGCTCGTAGGAAACCGCCTGGGCAAGGCCCGCGGAGAAGACCACGCAGAGCATCATCGCCAGCCCGCATAATTCATGACGGTTCGTGGCGAACTGCCGCAGTGGCGTGCGACAAGCGCGAAGAGCGAGACTCGCGTGACCTATGAGTTCTGTCCCTGCGACTCGCGCCGTTCTCGCCAGTCTCGCTTGGATTTTTGTCATCGCTGCTCCGACTGCGACATGTGTTCGACTGCGCGAGTGAGAAGCGTCGAGGCTTGTAGATACCGGTCAAAGAGACGAGGCACTTCGTGGGGGCCGGGAGAAATCTGTCCGCGCTTGATCGACCACACATCAAGCAATCCCTGCAGATCGAGCTTTAATTGTTCGGCGACATCCGTGATCACTGCATCGGAGTGAGACAGGGCCGGCCGTCCAAGGACACGCTGTACCCCTCGCAACAATGGCAGGAGCGCCGTGATCGAGAGCGACAACAAAATCGTCGTGGCGTCATTGCCTCCGGCTCCCTCGACATACCGTTGACGCAGGCGTAACAACTCGCTCGTAAGGCCATGAACCACGGCCTCTCTCAGCCGATCGGTCTTCACGTGAAAGCCGATGAAGGGATCGCGCCCGCTCAGGACGCGATGTTGCTCCTGGATTTCCAGAAACTCGAGCGGAAAGACTCCTGCCGACATGCGCAGCTCCTCTTCCGTGAGAAAGAGGGGAACCACGATCTGCTCCTTGCTCCATCGACGGTGCAACGCACTGTACCGTTTGAGGACGGCACTGTCGTATGACGACACCAAAAGGAGGATATTCAGGTTGGATCGACCAGAAATAAATTCTCCACGGACAGCGCTGCCGTAGAGCAGCATGCCTTCCAGCTGCTCCCCGAAGACGCCTGTGACCTCCTTCGCGTAGGTCCGCAGCAGCTTGTGTGTGTTGTCAGGCAATCCCTCGATCACGCGCTCAGTCATCCCCATGTTCCTCACGAAGACATCGGATGTGGAGATTTCTCATGCGCACGCAGATCGGGGAGAAGCCCGGCGGCAATCTTAGCACGGATCGCGTGCCATCGGCCGGCAACGACGGCAATACACCCAAGCGATCGAGTACTTGTTGCCCGTTCGGTTGGAGAATTTCTCCTCGCAAGCCCGTAGGCGGACCAGCGGCCTGATCCAATACCACGGTACTGACCCCTTGCTTCGCCGGCGCCAGGGTTAAGACGGCTCCGCCGTCCCCTGCCCCTACCACCGCGACGTCAGTCTCTTCGGTCGCGTCTGCCATGCCGCTCAGTGCGTCTCCCACGGCCGGTATCGCGTGTGATCGTTCCACATTGCTAGGAACTTCTCCCGGGCTTTCACGGTGATCCCGTGATCGGTAATGACGTCGAGCCGCTCATCGTTATAGCGATTGCCGCTCGTCGTGTGGTTCATCGAGCCGGTCGTATTCACTTCATCGTCTATCACAACCTGTTTCAGATGCATGAGCCCATCATGCGCATTGACGAGAATAGGAATGCCGGCCAAACGCAGCGTCTGCAGCGCGGTGCGTTGCTTTAAGTCCTCGGTGCGCTGCGCATCGGTGATCAGGCGCACATCGACTCCCCGCTTCTTCGCCGCGATCATCGCCTCCACCGCGCGGGGAGAGGTCAACCCGTAGGCTGCCACATAGAGGTAGCGCGTCGCATGCCGATAGAGCGTCGTCAGGCGATCGAGCGGCGCGTCGTCCGGTCCGTAGTAGACCTCCACCGTCGCGCTCCATCCGGCCCCGACTGGAACCGCGAGCATCAACAGGGCGAGACAGAACGGCCGCACAATGGAGTGGGCGAAAACTGCGCTCATTGCTATTCGAGTTCAAACAACATCTTGAAATGATCGTCCGTAGCCTCCCACGCCTGGGGAGCCGAGGTGGCGAGCCACTGTTGGAGAAACTGTTTTTGGCCCGGGGTGAGCAGTTGTTTGATCTGGTGAGAGCGGCCTTGAAGAGGCTGCAGAAATCCGACCCGCTTTTGAAAATCCAATGTCGCCGTGCGGACATACATGTTCGTGAAGGCTGTCGGTGTGTCTCCCTCCCCATCGCCTTGAATCCAAATCGATAAAAACTTCTCTAACTGGAGTCCGGTGCTATCCATGGCGGGATCGGTATCGTGAAACAGCTCGTTTTCAGACTCTTCGAGCGGAGTAGCCTCAGCGGACCTGAACATGAAGTTGCGGTTCCACATATCGTCGCTCATCCAAAAAATGGCATAGTGGCGGCGGATCACGGACAAAGTCAAGCGACGAGCCGGCGGGTTTCGTTACCTTGACAATGGCGAAGTGGCTTTGATAACGTGTTGAAATTGTTTAATCTATAGGCCATCTTAGGAGTCTTCATGCAGGTCAAAATCAATGGAAAGGCAGAAGAGATTTCCGGGGGAACAGTCCTCGATCTTCTCCAGGCCAAAAAGATTGAACCACAAATGGTTGCGGTTGAAGTCAACGACACCGTGCTAGACCGAAATCATCTCGCCACCACCAGCCTAGCCGACGGCGACCGGGTTGAATTCCTGTTTTATATGGGCGGTGGCCGGTGACGATGCCTGCACACAAAGACATTACCGAACTCATCGGACGGACTCCCCTCGTCCGCCTGAACCGCTTGTCCCCTGTAGGCGGGGCGACGATTTATGGGAAAGTAGAATTTTTTAACCCCGGCGGAAGCGTCAAGGATCGGATCTGCCTCAATATGATCAACGAGGCAGAACGACTTGGCGCACTAAAGCCGGGCGGCACGATTGTCGAACCGACCAGCGGAAACACCGGGATTGGACTGGCATTAGTCGCCGCCGTCCGTGGCTATAAACTGATTCTCGTGATGCCGGAGAGCATGAGCATGGAGCGGGCGAGCCTCTTGTCGTCCTATGGAGCGCAACTCGTGTTGACGCCGGCCTGGGAAGGCATGAAAGGATCGATCCGGGAGGCGGAAAGCATTATCGCGCAGAATCCGTCGTACTTTATGCCGGATCAGTTTTCCAACCCGGCCAACCCGGCTATGCATAGGATGACCACGGCGATCGAGATTCTCGAATCGCTCGACGGAAAAATCGATGCATTTGTGGCGGCAGTGGGGACGGGCGGCACCATTACCGGATGCGGAGAATTGTTTAAGGAACGCAATCCCAAGGTGAACGTCATTGCGGTCGAACCGGCCGCATCGCCGGTCTTATCCGGTGGAGAACCAGGGCCTCATAAGATTCAGGGCATCGGCGCGGGGTTCATCCCGAAAGTCTTGAATCGGTCCGTTATCGATCGGGTGATGACCGTGACCGACGACGAGGCCTATCAAACGGCCAAACAGCTCTCGAAAAAGGAAGGCCTGTTAGTGGGCTTTTCTTCCGGAGCCAACGTATTCGCCGCAGAGAAAGTTGCCCAAGAGCTTGGACCGGGCAAAAACGTAGTGACGATCCTCTGCGACACAGGCGAGCGGTATATCAGCATCGAAAAGTATTTCAATATTTGAGATCTCTCTCATAGATTGAGCGAGGAGGGATGCTCAAAATGGCCAGCCAACAAGGCCCCAGGCGAGAAGAAACCGGAGGCGTACCCTCTGGGGTACGTTGAGGATTTCTTCGAACCGAGAACGAAGTTGGGGGTCATTTTCAGCATCCCGTGAAACATGGAATTTACCGACGATCAGATAAACAGGTACAGCCGCCATATTCTTTTGCCCGAGGTCGGGGGCAAGGGACAGAAGAAGATCGCCAAGTCCAAGATTCTCCTAGTCGGCGCTGGAGGGCTTGGTTCTCCGGCGGCACTCTATCTGGCCGCAGCCGGTGTCGGTACAATCGGTCTCATCGACAGCGATGTGGTGGATCTGAGTAACCTTCACCGACAGATTCTTCACTATACGTCGGATATAGGCCGTCCCAAAGTCCTCTCGGGTAAAGAGAAGATTCAGGCATTGAATCCCGACGTCCGCGTCTCGATGTACGAGGAGCGGCTGACGGCCGGCAATGCGCTGAAGATCATCAGCGAGCATGACATCATCATCGACGGGGTCGACAATTTCACGGCCAAGTTCTTAATCAACGACGCTTGCTTCTTTGCCGGAAAGCCGTTGGTTCATGGCGGCATCCTCCAATTCGATGGCCGCGTAACGACGATCATACCAAAGCAGTCCGCCTGCTATCGTTGTGTCTTCAAGACTCCGCCGCCTGACGGACTGGTGCCGTCCTGCCAGGATGCGGGCGTAATCGGTGTGTTAGCCGGGATCATTGGAACGATCCAAGCGACCGAGGCCTTGAAACTCGTGTTGGGTATCGGACGTCCTCTGACGAATCGAATGCTGGACTTCGATGCACGCAAGACACAGTTTAGGGAAATCAATGTGAAGCGCAATCCCGACTGTGCGCTCTGCGGGTCGCACCCGACGATTACCGAATTGTTCGATGACGGTGATCCATTTGCCGGCTGTGTCGTCCGGCCTACATGATTGACGGAACGAGGTGAACTCACCATGGCCACAATGAAAGCGCTAGTCTGTCGCGAGTGCGGCAAAGAATATCCGACGAAAGCGATCCATGTCTGCGAGATGTGCTTTGGGCCCCTCGAAGTGAAGTACAACTATGAGGAAATTAAGAAGGGCATTTCCCGCAAGAAGATCCAAGACGGTCCGCACAGTATCTGGCGTTATGCCGATCTTTTGCCGGTGAGCGGACCGACATTTCTCGGTCCTCATGCCGGAATGACCCCGCTGGTCCGCGCTAAAAATCTCGGCGCTCACCTCGGATTGGACGAACTCTACATTAAGAATGATACGGTCA
>DATENE010000234.1:0-3511 GCA_035275205.1 Nitrospiraceae bacterium | reverse complement strand
ATCGCGCTCCGACCACCCCCGCGGGCCTCAGGTGGAGGAACGTCGCAGGGTATTAAGCTGCGAGTGCCAGTTCTTGATTGGCAGTTACATTTTCCCGGAGGATTTACGAGACCCCGAGAGCTCGACATGCACCGCTGACCTTCGTATCCCCGTCGAAACCGGTCGCCCCCTTTCTTGGTGAACGTGATTCGTGAAGCGCGAGACACTACGCTCTCTTTTTGCGAGATACGCTTCACGCACGACGCATCTTCTAGATGCTCATGATACCGCATAGGTCAAGCGGATGCCAGACTGAAACACAAAAGAGAAGAGGGCGTACTCCATGATGGAGTATGCCCTCTTCTCTTTTAAAGACCAGCTGTGCGATCCGGCGCTGTTATCTGACGGCTGACTTCAATATTTTTCCTGCCGAGAACTTCGGAACTTTAGCCGCGGGAATCCGCAGCGCCTCACCGGTTCTGGGATTCCGCCCGAGCCGAGCCTTCCGCTTGGCGACCGTAAAGGTCCCAAAATTCACCAGCGAGACGCGTTGCCCCTTCTTCAGGGACGTGGTCACCGCTCCGGTGAAGGCCTGCAACGCAGTGCCTGCCGCAACCTTTGTAATACCTGCGGATGCTGCCATCTTTGCGATCAACTCTTCTTTTGTCATCGTGCCCCTCCTAATTATTGAGTTGAACTACGCGACCCCTTGTCACCAACGTTTGCTGATACTGCACCTACATGAACCCGGTATTCCGTGAGCACTCGCAGTCGTATCAGACCTCTCGCGTCTGGGCGGTTCGATTCCGTTTCACAGGAATGTGCAAGTCGTGGATTTTCTTCCTGAGGGTATTGCGATTCAAACCCAGTAACTCTGCCGCCTGGATCTGGTTGCCTTTGGTTTCCTGAAGCGCCCTGGTGATCAAGGGACGCTCAATGGCGCTGATCAACAGGGGATGCAGGTTCCGTCCGGAACCATTTCGCATCCCTTTCACAAATTCTCCCATCTTCCATTCGAGATAGTTCTCAAGGGATAGGGCTTCTTTTCCGTTCGCTTCCTCAGCCTTCTGCCGCGCCATCACTTGCATGAACTTAGAGGCTCGCTTCAACACAGTCCGAGAACCGGTGATGACTAATGTGTGTGTGAGATCGAGGTGAGCGGGTATGGCGGTGGCTCCTCCAGATGAGCCCGGTTTCAATTCGATGATGGCCGCATCAAACGTGCGACGCGTCACGTCTTTCGGCAGTGTGGGCGCGTATTTCGCCACAGTCACGGAAGCATCTTTGAACGCGTGTTTGAACTGACTTTGGATGTCCGGGTCGCCACTGATCAACAAAATACTGAAGATGGATGATGTAGGCGACATGAAGGTTCCAGGGGAAATGATGAAGAGGTGCGGATTATTGCCCAGAGCCAATTTGATGTCAACCAAGAAAATACAGAGAAAACAGGCCTTGTTGCTCAAGCACGTAAAATAGATTGGTCTTCTCTCGCGGATGAGATGAGTGGTCTTGCTTCATCGAGTGAGGATCGATGCCTTGTTCGAGACATTGCATGGACCAGACTACTTCCGTGCCCGTGCCAATCTCGTGCGACCGGTATGAAGGGGCTCCAATTCCGTCCTCTTCGTACGTCGTTCGTGAAACGTAAAACCTAAAACATCCGAATGAGTTCGGAAACGAACGACGCTTCACGAGATACGCTTCACGGGTCTCAGGCAGGCTGCCGGTGAACTGTTTCAGCATCCTGCTAAGCCCACGCTCGTGAGATCTCTACGAGCGGTAGCTTGACAGGAAAGCTTTCCATGGAGTATAAAATACAGCAAACTTTAATTCCTACCGGAATACTCATGTATGAAGGTATCCCTCAGAGCAACCTATGGAATCATGGCGGCTGTCGACTTAGCGATGCATATTGGAACTGCGCCTGTTCAGGCGAAATCAATTGCACGTCGGCAAGCTATCCCGGCTCGCTTCCTTGAGCAAGTCCTCCACGGGATGAAAAAGGCCGGCCTTGTGTCGAGCGTGCGCGGAGCCCAAGGGGGGTATGTGCTATTGAAGAAACCGTCCGAGGTATCGGTCGTTGAGATCCTTGAGGCCCTTGATGGTCCGCTTTTACTCTCGAACGGCGGAGCTGGACGTGCACAGGGTCGACGACTCAATAAACCGGAGCTTTTGCTGGGGAAAGTTTGGGAACAGGTCTATCAAGCAGAACGTCATGTGCTCGAAGCCATAAGTGTTGAAGAATTAGCCGGGCAGCAACGAGTGCTCGAACAAGAGCGATCGTTGATGTACCACATTTGAGGTCACCCATGAGTCGCACACCACTCAGTACGGTTCCCATAAAGACAGAACCCATATCTCCTGCCATTGTGGAAGAAATCGAGACTTTCGAAGCCGAGGCCAGGCGCTTGGATTCTGGTGATGTCTCGACCGATTTGTTCAGGCCCTTCCGTCTCCAGTACGGCATTTATGGTCAACGACAAGCCGGTGTCCAGATGGTCCGTATTAAGATCCCCTTCGGAGGCCTGACGGCGAATCAACTGCGCCGGGTTGCAGAATTGGCCGAGCAATATGCCACCGGTGTTGGGCATGTGACCACACGTCAGGATATTCAGCTGCATTTTGTCGAATTAAAGGATGTGTCGACCATAATGCGCGGGCTGGCCGAAGTTGGTTTGACCACCAGAGAGGCTTGCGCCAACACGGTTCGCAACGTGACGGCTTGCCACCTTGCCGGGATCTGTCAGGGAGAAGTATTCGACGTGACGCCCTACGCGAAAACCGTCGCGCTCCACCTCTTGAGGAACCCGCTCAACCAAAGCCTTCCGCGCAAATTTAAAATTGCCTTCTCCGGTTGCAAACAGGATTGCGCGCTTACTCCGATTCACGATATCGGGCTGCTCGCAGCGAAGCGTGCGGATGGAGCTATCGGCTTTCGAATGGTCGCGGGAGGCGGCCTCGGTTCAGCCCCCCGGCTCGCACAGGTCCTTCGAGAGTTCACTCCAATGGATGAGCTCATTCCGAGCGTAGAAGCTGTGATTCGAGTGTTTGACACCCTGGGCAATCGAAAGAATCGCACGAAGGCCCGAATGAAGTTTGTGATCGAGAAGCTGGGTTTTGAGGAATTCAAACGGCGCTGGGAAGAGGCCTACGTGTCGATGGGTCATGCCCGTCCGACCCATGAGCCGATCAAATTACTTTCGTATCCTGACGAACCTACTCCCCTCATCATGCCGACGTCGAATGGGTCGAAGCACACAGCGATGCAGACCAACGGCCATGCCAATGGGACGCCGGTGGAGACGCCATTTGAGATGTGGCGACGCACCAACGTGGTGCGTCAAAAGCAAGAGGGATACGTCGCTGCCGTGACTAAGTTATTCATGGGTGATCTCACGGCAGAGCAGATGTTTCACATTGCCGATCTCGCGGACCGGTACTCCAATGGCAATATTCGGACGACGATCAATCAAAACATGATCATTCGATGGATACCGGAGTCACGCATCGCCGATCTCTATGCCGACTT
>DATENE010000233.1:0-6325 GCA_035275205.1 Nitrospiraceae bacterium | reverse complement strand
GAGATCCTCGACATCGGATAAGATCGATCCCAGGATCAGCAGGCAGTCGGATGCATTGATGAACTGTTGGACCTCGTCACGTGCGATGAGACCCCCGTATACCCCGACGTAGAGTGGGTGATCTTCACGGATAATGGACTTGCCGAGCAGAGTTGAGGCGATTGGGACATTGAGCTGTTCAACCAAGCGAATCAGATCATCTTGCAGGCCGAATCGCCCGATCTCTGCACCGGCTAAGATGGCAGGCCGGCTGGCCGAGGCCAACATGGCGCGAACTTCAGCGATGGCTTCATCCAGCGCGGCTGTATCGCTTGGCTCGTCGTCGAGGCACAAGGGCCGTAACGGGTTTGCCAGTGGTGTGTGCACGAGATCGCGAGGTATTTCGATGTAGATTGGCCGGCGATAGCGCAACAATGCCGCAAAGGCTCGATCCATTTCTCGTTCGGCGGTTGAAGGATCGTCCAGAGAGATAGCGGCCACTGTGATCTTCTCGAAGACATCGCGTTGTGTCGAAAAATCCCGCACCATATGGTGGAGGTAGGGTGTCCGAACACGTTCTGAGAGTCCCGGCGATCCGGTGAGCAGCACCACCGGAGACCGTTCTGCGTAGGCGCAGGCGATCGCATTCACCGTATTGAGTCCGCCGACACAATAGGTCACACAGACCGCTCCGATGCCGTTGATACGCGCATAGGCATCCGCCGCGAACCCCGCACAGTCTTCTCGCGTGGTCCCTACATGTTGAATCGGCGATGCTTCGATCAATTGGTAGAGACTGAGAACATAGTCGCCAGGGATTCCAAAGATATGACGAACTCCCAACTGGTGGAGTCGATCGATCACGGCGGAACCGATGGTCGGTATTCGTTTCATCGTTGAGCGTCCTGGTCTATGAAGCGAAAAACATGTGGCATTTCATGCGTAGGCGCAGCAAACCACAGTGCGGGTCAGCCGTCAAGCAAGCAGTGGCGTTCAGGAGGGCTTGACGTTCGGGTCGCGTCATTGGATAAGTACGCCATGGCTCTTCACAATGACAGTCCGCGCGGGCGTGTTCGCCTCTCTCGTACATGTGCGATCGAAACATTGGGGCATCTCTGGATCTATGCCGGGTATGTCGAGGAGGTCATCGGCGAACTGACCTCTGGCGATGTGGTCGATGTCATGGCGCCGAATGGACGATTCTATGCCAGAGGGCTCTACAATCCCGCATCAAAAATCCGCGTGCGGATACTGAGTTTCGATGACGAACCCATCACAGAACAGTTTTGGAGAGGGCGACTCGCGCAGGCCGTCAGGCTGCGTCGGCGAATTGTCGCCGGTACGAATGCATATCGGCTCATCTATGGAGAAGCAGATCGATTGCCGGGCTTGATTGTGGATCGGTATGACGATGTTTTGGTCATGCAGACCCTTTCCTCCGGTATGGACCGACGGAAAGACCTACTGGCCGATCTCCTGTGCCAGGAGTCCGGAGCCGCGCGAGTCTATCTGCGCAACGATGCCAAGAGCCGCACGTTGGAAGGGCTGCCGATGGAGAGGGGATTTCTTCGAGGGTGCGGCGCGACGATGGTTGAGATCCAGGAGGGGCCGGCGCAATTTCTCGCCGATATCGAACGAGGGCAGAAAACCGGTTGGTTTTGCGATCAACGAGAGAATCGACTGGTGACTGCACGGTTTGCGGCCGGTGCAGAGGTGCTGGAGGTGTTTGCTCATACTGGAGCGTTTGGGATTCATGCGGCGCTCGCGGGCGCGAAGTCAGTGGAAGGATTGGATGTGAGTGATGAGGCACTGGCGCTCGCGCGCAACCATGCGGTGCTCAACAAGGTGGATGATCGGTGTGCCTATCGAACGGCAGATGCGTTTGAGGAGATGCGAAAATTGGAACGGGCAGGGTGCCGCTATGATCTGGTGATGCTCGACCCCCCGGCATTTGCCCGCAGTAAACAGGCCGTGCCCCGTGCCCTGGCTGGGTACAAAGATGTGAATCTGCTTGGGATGCGGCTCATCAAGCCGGAGGGTGTTCTGGCCACGAGTTCCTGCTCCCACCATGTGACTGAACAGGAATTGTGGACGAGTATCCGACTTGCTGCGCGCGATGCGAAGCGGCAAGTTCGTTTGCTTGAACAGCGTGGACAAGCCAGCGACCATCCCATCCTTGCCACCATGCCGGAAACGCGGTACTTGAAGTATTTCCTGCTGCAAGTACTGTGAGCGAAATGTGCGGGAGAGGTGAGATTCGCGAAGATGACACTTCCGACCCGTCACGCTTTTCGCACGCGTCTCGCCAGTCTCGCACGAATAACTAATCGTTCGGTGGTTCGAAGTGGCCCGACGGGCGGTTCTGCCATGGGATCGTCGCCTGTTTGGCTTGTTTGACGAGGCTGCGCAAATTCACTTCCGCTGCGCGGAGCAACTTCGGTTCGCCGCTTTGCATGATGGCGGTCAGCAGGACGTACAGTGAACGATCCATTTGTGATCCTGTGAGAATTCGTTCTGTGACAGGATCGGGACCCGGAGGGGTGGAATTTGTATCTTCTTCTGGATCGTTAAACAAGATACGAAACGAGGTTGGATGGCTAAAGAGCCAAGCAGGAGGGATCTTCATTGCGGCGGCAAGTGTTTCGAGTTGCGAGGCAGAGGGGTCAAGCTCTCCCGCCTCAATCTCTTCTAATAGGTGAGGCAGTAAATGAGATTCGGCTGCTAAGTCGTCAACCGAATGACCTCGCGTGATACGCCAGGCTTGAATCTGTTGTCCCATCGCCATGGTGGGATGGTACTGAAATCAAGACCCCTTCCGCAACCTCTCTATATCGGTCTCAGGCAAGACACGCCTTGAAACACAATGGTTTATGCGTAATTTCCCTCGGTGGAAGATGTGTGATGAGATCAGGTATAATAGGCCTCCTAGGTTATTCTCGATCCAGTGAGGAGGCGTATCATGTTAGGCACAGATATTCGTGGAATTATCGCAGAAGAAGAAGAAGTTCAGCGGCGCAAGGACGCCTTGAAATCGCTCTTAAGCATGCGTTCCAAGCAGTTGCGGGAGTCGTTGGAGCAGCGGATCAAGCGGGCTCGGATTTGTGGAGATTGGATTCAGCTTTCTCAAGAAGAGTGTGCCACGCTTCACAAACGTGAAAAACTCCATCTCAAGTCTCAGTTCGACAAGCTTCAGCATGAGCAGGATCGAACCAGAGGGAAGTTGACTGCGCTCAAACGAGCGAAGGCGCGAGCACAGCGAATTCGTGCCGCCGAAGCTGCATCAGGGCGAAAACGTCGCTGAGCCAGTTCCCTCTATTATGACGCACTAGCGTGGCTGTCTCACTCCCTCTCCTGACTCGCTCGCAAGGGGCGCACATACGTGAACTCCTCCTTGATAGACGCGTCCGCGCACAAGCTGGCGCCTTCGTGGTCGAAGGCGCCCATGCCGTTCGAGATCTCCTGACTCGATACCCTGAGCAGATTCTTACAATTGTCAGTGCCCACGGGTATCTGCCCAAAGAGGGCCAGCGCGACCGACTGGCTCGTTTCGCCTCCTCAGCGCAACAGTACTCCTGTTCAGATCTCCAGTTTTCAAAATTGTCTGATCTAGACGCGCCGCAAGGCATCCTTGCTGTGGTCCGGCAAGCGGCATGGGATGAAGGAGAGGTTCTTAGTCAGCCGACTGTCTTGGGCATTTTTGGAGAGCAGCTGCAAGATCCTGCCAATGTCGGGGCGATTATTCGGACGGCGGCAGCTCTCAATGTTAGCGGCCTGTGGCTCACACCTGAATCCGCCGATGTCTATCATCCTAAAGTAGTTCGTGCTACGAGCGGGATGTTGCTCGCGCTGCCGATCTTTGCCGCCAAGGATGTCTCTAGGTTGATCCGTCAAGGCTGCGAAATATTCGCAGCAGAGGTGGCAGGGGAAGGGACTATTCCGATCGACGGGATTCATCGTGTGCCAAGAAAACTAGCCCTTGCTGTCGGAAATGAAAGCCGTGGTTTATCAGCTCAGATCCGCAGGCAAGCCAGCACTCGATTTACTATCCCCCTCAGCCGCGGCGTAGAATCCCTCAATGTCGCTGCGACCGTGGCCATTGCCACGTTCTACTTTTCTCGACTTCCCAAAGAAACATGACCCAGCCCCATTCACTCGTCTGGCACCATTTACGCCTAAGGTACCTTGTGAAAGGGGCTTAGCCAGCGAAAACCTTTCTCCGCTTTCCATCGCAGGTCTTTCGCGGCTTCTTCGATCACCTAACCCTGTGGTTCAAATTCCGTAAATACTTCCCGGTCTATATAGGTATGAGCATTCAAGGCTATCTGGTTTACTTCTGCAAACTCTTTGGCGCCCCAAAAGGTCCAGAATCTGGCCGCTAGCGATCGCATGGTGGTCGTGGATCCATCGTTGGCAATGTAGCGAGTGCAGGCTTCCTCCTGTTTCTTCGATCCGGCAAAGATCACAAACAGAGCCTGTTTCTTCTTTCGTGGTAGCGCGCCTTCATCATTGATCAATTCCACTTCGGCAACATTCCCTTCTTATCCTGAAAGTTCCTTACAGGGTGGGGGTTCTGATCCGTTCAAATTTCCTGAATTGCCTTTTGCATAATACTTTCGTTCTGACAGAAACCCGTGCGGTCACCTATCGCACATCTTTCCGTCTTTTTCCATACATCTTTAGTAGGTCTTTCCACGTATCCTTGAGATTCGAATCCGATAAGCGAATCGTTCTTCGCCGCTAATTGTGGGATAAAGATCACGCGCATCTTCCGCTTGACAATATTTAGAGGGGAGTGGCATACGTAACTACCCATATGCAAAAGTTATTCAATAAAAAAACAATGTGGTCAATGGCGGTGCCGCTGGCTATGCTCATGGCCGGATGTGGCGGCAGTGATGGAGGGGGTGGCGTTGGCATAGCCGGACTCGACGCCGCCGCCCCGACAGTGCGTTCCACAGATCCCACTGATTCGGAGACGGGGGTAGCCATTAATCGGAACATCATCGCCACCTTCAGTGAGGCCATGGACCCTACCACTATTACTTCCACCACCTTTATAGTCATTCAACAAGGCGTCGCAGCGGTCCCAGGGACAGTAACCTATGTGGGCACCGTGGCGAAATTCACTCTTACGCGCGACCTTATACCCAATAGCATAGCGACTGCGACGATCACGACGGGTGTCACGGACCTGGCAGGTAACGCCATGGCGGCTAATAAGACCTGGAGCTTTACCGCAGGGGCCACGGCAGACACCACCCCCCCCACGGTGATTTCCACAAGCCCGGCAAATCTGGCGACCGATGTAGCCATCAATCAGAGCATCACCGCCACCTTCAGTGAGGCCATGGACCCTACCACGATTACTCCCACCACCTTTACCGTTATGCAAGGCATCACGCCGATTCCAGGGACGGTGACCTCTTTGGGCGGTGGGGGAGCTGGTGGCTCCGTTGCAACCTTCAATCCGACGAGCGATTTCTCGCCCAGTAGCGTGGTGACGGTGACGATCACGACGGGTGTCACGGACCTGGCAGGTAATGCCTTGGCGGCAAATAAGACCTGGAGCATTACCACCAGGCCGTGACGTACACCGGGCGACAGGTGCTGATTATGGTTGTCTTGATCGCCCTGCCTTATGGTTGTTGGTTTCCCACGCTGTTCGCCCGGCGGGCGATACGACCGTGAAGAATCGGCTGCGCAAGGAGCAGGGCGTGACTTCGATGTTTCGCTTTGGCATGAGCCTGGGAATCGTTCTGCTCCGTCAGGGTGGGTAGTACCGATTATGGAGTAATCCACATCGGAGGCGGGTTATAGAGCGGCGGCGGTATTGGCCGCTGGTATTGATGTTGGCGCGCGGCGTTCTGCTGTTGCTGCAACATCAAGTTTTGGTTTTGCTGTGCTTGCAGCTTCAGCTTGAGGTCCCGAATTTGTCGCTGTTGCTCGAAGTCCCGCTGCGCTTGGGCCTTCGCGTCCCGGTCCCGGTAATAGTCGTATCGGAACGTCCCAGTCTCCCGGTCATATTCATACCCCCCGGCGGCCGCTGTAATGGCCACAAGAAGGCCTACGAGCGTGAGGGCGAGCAACTTGCTCATGATTTGTTTCTGCCCCGATTGGGGCTGCTAAATTTGACGCCTAGATTTTACCGTGCGAGGCATTGCGCGGTACATAGCCGTCAATACCTATTTGACTGGCAAGGTATGCGGGAGAAAGATGGTGCCGAGGGACAGAATTGAACTGTCGACACCAGCCTTTTCAGGGCTGTGCTCTACCAACTGAGCTACCTCGGCACTGTTTTCGGCAAGAAGAGCGAGGCACTGTTACAGGATCGTCCGATAAAAATCAA
>DATENE010000232.1:0-10937 GCA_035275205.1 Nitrospiraceae bacterium | reverse complement strand
CAGTGAAGGTCCACTCCTGGCCCGGCTGGTCGGCGTGCCAATAGAGGGGGAAGACATGGGCCCAGGTCTGGTCTCCTCTGCGCTCATAGGTCCCGAGTGGCCAGAGAATGCTTCGCCGGAGCAGTTCGTGCGTTGGATCTTCCTCCATGGAGTACAGTGGCCGCACAGCCAGTCGAGAATAGCTGCCTTGCTCCTCAGACGAATAGAGGAATAACAACCCGTCCGTTGAGGTGAAGTTGGCCGACTGTTCTGTGCACCACAGCAGTCCGATGCAATGCCGTTCGACGCGATCGGCTGCTGCGATTGCGGGAACGACGGCATAAATCCAAATGAGTAAGGTAATGAGAGCCATCCATCGCGGTTTCATAGAGCCCTCCCTTCGCCGTTCGATCCTGGTCTATCGAGGCAGAAGGGCAAGCGCTATGCCGATCCAGAGTGTGTGAGGATGAACAGCAATCTACCGTGTCAAACTGTTTTATTTTCGATGGTTTGGGGAGAGTAAGAAAGAGGAGCGTGGTGGTATGGGTGTGAGCAGAGGCTGAATCGAAAGAGGAAATCTATGAACCGGGATTCATAGGAAGAGTCTTGTCGTTCATAGACGTGGCAGAGGTCTGCAGGAAAAGTTGAAGGAAAAGTTTCGGGGATAGTTCCCCTTTACTCTAAATCTTATTGCGTGTCCACGTCGTGTGTTTTGTGGCGAGCCAGCAGTGGGTCAGGCCGTTCGAAGGGGGGTCATGAAAGACGCCGTAGAGCGAAGAACGGCGATTCAGCATAGCTGAATCGCCGTTCTCGCTATGGAAGAGCTCGGCAACGCTACTGAAAAGCAATTGCCAGCAGTCGCTCCTTCACTCGTGCGTTCTAGCCTTGACCCCATCTTTTCCTAGTGTTCCCAAGGTTTCCCGTCTTTTGTAGTGATATTCACTATCTGAACCTTGTTGTCAGACCCATACGTGGCAATGGCTCGGCCTTCTGTTCCCTGGAGCACAGCCAGCTCCAGCGGCCAGAAAACCAACTCAGATAGCCCGATGGTGAAAAAATCGCCGGCAATGTAAAGGAGTATTCTCGACTTCGATGCCTGGTTATACCCAGATGTGAACTCGAACATGTCGGTCCGCTGGCCATCGGTGACTTCTGTCAGCTTGGGCGTTCCGAATACCGAGATGACGTCGGTTCGGTCGCTCCCCACCCTCACTCGCTCGACCTCGACGGGCGGTGGCGCAGTCGCGGCCTTATATATCGAACATCCCTGCGCGAAGATTCCCGTGAGAAGCAACACCAGCAAGGCTGTCGGTTTCATGGCACACCTCCTATGTGGACGGTTAAGGAAATTGTCATCGTCGGGAGTGTGAGCTGTCGTCATGCTGTTGGATCAGTGGCTCACCGAAAGCGTGAATGAGGCACTCCATGTCGGAACGTTGCGCGATGACAGCTCGTGTTCCCGCCACAGACAATCTTTGAGCAGATCAATCTCTGTGCCATTTCATGCCGAGGCGAACTGCCTCATGAAAGGGAACGGCGAAGCGTGATCTAAGTTGGTGCTAGGTAAGACTTTGTGAGGAAACCAGTGCGATACCGCGGTAAGGAGATGAAAACGGGTGATTCGAGCGAGCACGCAATATGTATGAACAGCAATTCATGGCTCCGGAACTGCCGTTCATGATTCTATGAGAGTACCGATCCTCTGCGCCGGAAGCGCTTTGACCACCGGCAAGGGGAGGCGGTTCCTGGAATTGTCTCTGCCACCATACGAGTCGATTCCGTGCCGTGTAATGTTGGTATCGAAACAACGGGATGATAGAGTAAAATTCAAAGACTGATTCGGCACGACACGTGTTGTCACCGCCTACGCCAATGCAGGTTACTTCTGCGCAAGTTTCAAGGGAGACTGAAGCGAAAACCGATGAGAACCTGGTGGGTGGTGAGGCTGGTGTCAGTTGTGTTTACTGTTATGGCGTCGCGAGGAACTGCACGACATGGCTGCGGCGGCGGTAGGCATTGCTCATCAAAAGTTCCTGCACTGAAGTAGGTAAGTCGATACTCCCCGAAGACTCCAATCTGTCTATGAAACTTCCACAAGAGACCAGCTCTGGCGTCTGCGCCCAAGGCTGTAAACGAGCCGTCTTGTGTTTTCGTCAACGGGGCAACGTCTATTGAGGAATCCCCGGCGAAGAGGCTTGGACCGAATCCTATGTAGGGTTGGAGCTTGCCGGTAGGATGTTCCTCGCTCGCGAGCAAAGGCCAGCGAAGCATGAATAGCAAGGATATGGGCACTGCGCTGATGCTGGCTCCCTCCGCGCTGCGGGAAAAGTAGGATAGGTCTCCAGCCATGCCGAGCCACGGGTATCGGACAAACCAGTAACCGGCCCGGAGTCCGAGTGTGGGGCCTGCGCCGAAATCCAACTCCCGGGTCAGGTTCGCTGCTGTTGGTTGCGCCTGTGTGTAGCTAGCTGTTGCATGCCCTGGGAGCGTGGCACCGGCATAGAGATCAGCGAAAAACTCCGCACACGCAAGGGCTGGAGCCAGCAGGAGCCACGAAAGTAGCAGTCCGGCACGCGCGAGCACCTGTAGGGAGTAGGGGATGGGCATTGCAGGTACCTCCGAGGTTGTAGGTCGCGTCTCGCGATTTATTGATACGCAGATGTCATGCCTGCGAGAAATGTATGGCGATTGTTTGTGTGGAATGAGCCGGGGTCGGCCAAAATCAAGAGCTTCTTGAAGAATGCATCGTCTGAGGGGCCGGCAAGATAACAGTGATCCCCACGAAATCGCGGAAGTAACTCATGAACGCTGGTTCATAATGGTGGGACGGCTATTCACAACCGAAATGACGCCGGATAGGAAGCTCAATGCATTGTGTGAGGGACTGGATGAAGGTGAGAAAATCGATCGCTGTGCGTTGCCGGAGTCGAGTCAGAAGGCGGATGAGCATCACGAGCACTTTTTTGATAAGTTCGCGTGTCAACCTCGTTAGTAGGGGCCTGGTAACGCCGGTGTCTTAAGCGTGTAGTCATGTTCATTCGACACCGAGGAAGATGACTCTCTGGGATCGAGTGCTGACCGGATGCTCTGGGAATCAGGAATGTGGGCCAGGATTGGAGGGTGGAAACTCTCGATGAGTCATTTCCGCCTCGAGTTTCCGCAACCAGCGATAGGTGCGGCCCAGGATCTTGGCCGCGCGGCTCTTGTTACCGCCGTACTCGGCGACGGCTCGGCGGGTAATGGTCCATTCCACATGGTTCAAGAGTTCTGTGAGCGAGCCGCTTTTTTCCAGAGTTTTGCGCAAGGCTCCCCATTCGATATGGTCGATGAGTTCGGCGATGTCGAGCGAAGGCGCCGATTCCGTGGTCGAACGTAGACTGTTCGGGAGCAGGTCAGGAGTAATCCACTTCTTGCCTTCCGGCGCCAAGGTCACGGCGCGCTCCATGACATTTTCCAATTCGCGGATGTTACCAGGCCATTTATAGGACAGGCAGTGCTGCAGTGCGTCCGGAGTCAAGCCTGCGATCGATTTCCCGATCTTCTCGGCGAATCGCTGGACGAAATGCCGGACGAGTTCCGCAATATCTTCCGGACGTTCCCGTAAAGCCGGGACATAGAGCTGAATGACATTCAATCGATAGAACAGGTCTTTTCGAAACTGGTTCTGTTCCATCATCGCGATGAGGTCGCGGTTAGTAGCGGCGATCAGCCGGATGTTCGCTTTGAGATCGATCGTTCCTCCGACGCGCTGAAACTCTCGTTCTTGGAGAACCCGCAGCAATTTCACCTGTATCGAGGGGGAAATGTCCCCGATCTCGTCGAGGAACAGCGTGCCCCCCTCGGCGAGCTCGAATTTGCCTTTCTTCTGGGCTATCGCGCCGGTGAATGACCCTTTCTCGTGCCCAAACAGCTCACTTTCCAAGAGCGTTTCAGGCAGCGCTCCACAATTCACGGCCACGAAGCGTCGGTCCTTGCGCCGGCTTAGTTGATGGATCAAACGGGCGGCGAGTTCTTTTCCCGTCCCTGTTTCTCCGGTCACCAGAACCGTTGTGTCCGAAGGAGCGATGGTTTTGATCAGGGAAAGAAGATCGAGAAGCGAAGCGCTCTTGCCGATGATACCGCCGGTTTCTTGCTGCGCGGACAGCTCCTGCTTCAGTTGGATATTCTCCTGGATCAGTTCCACGTTGCGGAGGAACATGGTGAGCATGTGCCGGTGCGTTGCCTGCAGGTTTTTCAAATGGGTAAAGAGCTGGAATGCGAAGGCACGCCGGTCGGTCAAGAGTTGCGATCGGCCGGCGGCAGCGGCGTTGTTCGCCTGTGGAGGGTAATTCGTCCAACGCAGGCGATAATGTGTATAGGGCGCATTGTATATCGAGCCGGCCTTGATCGTGGTGCTGAGTGATCCTGTTGAGAGAGTACCGCCACGTTCGATGCGGATAGCGGTGCCGTGATCGCTCTGCTTGGGGACATGTGTCTTGGAGATTTTGACCGGCTCTCCAGCCGTCCAGACCGAGAGATGATCCTGCCCCTCAAGTGTGGCGACAAGTTGTTCGTCGGAACCATGGGGATCGGGAATACGATCGGCTTTGATGGGGATCAGCGTCTGAACGAGACGAATCGTTTGTCCCGTGATCACGACGTCGCCCGTCGATCGGCGGGCCACAGTGAATCGATCGTTCTTCGTCGTCATGTCGTAGGCATCACCGAACTCACTGACCAGAGTCTCTAAGCGGAGCTGTGAGTAGATCTCCTCGCAGATGGCGGTTTCGACGGAGGGATCTAGTTTCGCAGTGCCTTCGAGATTGCCTTGCACCAGACGCATATTCCCAAGTCCGGGATCGACCGGAGGCAAGTTTCGGGACAGAATGTGCAAGGTCTGTGTTTCATCCCGACAGACAAATGATTGGAGTTGCAGATAATTGGTATACGCAGAGGCCCAGTTGCCGACAGAACGAAAGACCGATTCTACGTCGTTGAGGAGGATCGCGATCGTTTCAATAAGTGTCGGGGTCTGCGTCTTGACAGTTTCGTAGTAGGCCAGAGCGGCTAGATAGGTAAAATCTTTCTCGCCGGATGCCAGCTCACAGGCCTTGATCAATTCGCGGAAGACCGAAACGGGGACCCAATTGCTTGCATCAGTCAGGAACGCACGGGCATCCTGAATTTCCTGGAACGAATCGGCTACCCCCATAACCCGTTTGAGATCGACTTTCGATGCCTGTTCAGGGAAGCGAGCTTCTAGATAGCGGATGAGTATTCCGCTTTGCAGGCAGGTGATCCAAGGCTGGATGGTCATGGCGCCTCCCAAGTCTGTGAATGCGCCTGAATCGTGCGCAGAGTCTTAGCACAGCGGGAACGGAATAAAAAGATAAGAATGGTCAGGCCTGAGGCGGAGGCACCGGCAGCCCTTCCAGTTCCATAATCCGCAGGGCGTTGGTCGTAGGGCAGGGACCGGAGCGTAGCTTGTAGTCGAATTGCAGCGTGCCGGCTGCTACCGTTTCCTGAAAGTGGGCGTTCCGCAATCCCGGTACCGTCTTGTCGAGATCCGTTAATTCCAGATCGTGGGTGGTCACCAAGCCGAAGCCATTGCCTTGCGCGAGAGCGGAAATGTAGGAACGGCTTCCGATCAACCGTTCCCGATTGTTGGTGCCTTTGAAGATTTCATCGATCAAGAAGACCACGGGTGCGTTGGATCGATCCGTTGTCGCATCGAGCAAACCTTTGAGGCGTTTCACCTCGGCATAGAAAAAGGACAGACCCGCTTCGAGTGAATCATCTACGCGGATACAGGTGGCGAGGCGCACCCACGTCCACTCGAAGAGACCGGCGCAGACGGGGGCGCCGGCCTGGGCGAGACACACATTGATACCCAGAGTTCGCAGGAAGGTGCTTTTCCCCGACATGTTGGACCCAGTTACCAAGAGTATGGTTCCCAGTGTGTCGAGGGCAAGATCGTTCGAGACTCGGTGCGTCTCAGGGATCAGCGGGTGGGCGAGGTTTTTGGCCGAGAGCCTGGCCTGCGCTCCGTTACGCAGGGGATCGGCGGTGAGCGGGTCCGGCCAACGATACGATGGATGGAGTGCGGCAAATGTGGCGAGTGCCGAAGCGGCCTCGACCTCGGCCAGCCGATCCAGCCAGGTCGGCAGGTGGGCGGCGACCTGAGCCTGAATCTGTTGGAGCCGATACGTGAACCACAAGTCCCAGGGGCAGATCGCGTTGGCGGCCAGATGGATGACCGGATGGGCTTTGACGCTGATCGCGTGCAGGATGCGAGCCGCTTGCCGGACGAGCTGGGGCGGATTGACGCCTGGCGCAAGCAGCGGCGCCCACAGATCGGCGAGCGCCGCGTGGCGAGGATGGGTGTGCCGTTCGACAAAGCCAAGCACGGCTCCCAGTTTTTCCAGCTCGAAGTGCACGCCCACCGCATGTTCCAATAACTCTTCCCCCTGATCGGTCCAGAAATACAGCACCACATAGGCTGCGAAGGACCACATCCAATAACTCGGAAGCCAGCCGAGCAGCGCACCCAGCCCGAGCCCGATCGTGGCGGCGGCAAGCAGAGTTTGAATCGCTAAGATGGTCGTGAGATGAGGGAATCCGACTGCATGTTGCAGGACGGCTTCCAATCGTCGTCCGTTAATTTCTTGTTCGCCGATGAGCTGCGCTTCAAGCCCCAGCCGATCGCGAAACAGCGATCGCGGAATAAGTTCCTGCACGAGGCGACGGCGCACGAGCCACTGGTCCGGTTTAGGCGGTTGCTCAAGCAGCCACGACGCCAGCCGCGCCTGTCCGTGTGAGGAGACGGTGGTGTCGAGCAGATGGAGGAGCGAGTGGGGGCCGACGAGGTCCAAATCTTTGGCGTACGGATGCTGCTCGGGAGCGTTCGACGGTCGATCAGGAATATGAGACCAATCCAGCCGGAGACGTGCCAAGTGCACGAGCTTGATCTGCTTCCAAAGGCGAAGGCGGTGCAAGCGACTTTCGAGCCTGTTATGATACAGGGCCACAATCAGGAACAGGCCGATGAAGATGATGAGCGCTCCGTTGCCGGCTTGATACCAACCCATTTTATAGATGGCTACCGTGCAGATCGCTCCGACGATGAACAGGACGAGACGCCAGCGGGTGAATGTTGAACTCGCGGCGGTAGCTATTGCGATCATGCGGTCGAGTTTCGCCGCGAGGCGTGTCAGCGCGTGGGCTTTCGTCATAGGCGACGTGGGCTGCTTCTGGAGCATAGCGCCGACCTTACTGGATGGGGGGGAGTGCGTCAACTCTCGTGAGCCATGAACTCAAAGGGATGGATCGATGTGCAGATTCGGACCGCTGTTGATGCGGCAGAATTGCTTGGTATGCTGGCCGACCCACTGATCCAAGGCGGATGGGAGGAACAGGGGATCGTCCATCTCTATTGGCCGAAACCACAGTGGAGCGCGGAAGCCTGTGCTCGTCTGAGCAAGACCTTGCAGGGACTCGATCCGGATGCCTTGGCTGAGCGCGACATTCGTGTTGAGGAATTGCCCGATCAGGATTGGAATCGGCAGTGGGCTCAGTCGGTCAGGCCGATCCGGATCGGCCGGCGGATTGTGATCAGGCCGAGTTGGGAGCCGGTGGCGCTGCAGGCAGGGGACATTGAGATCGTGCTCGATCCGAAGCAGGCATTCGGTACGGGCCATCACGCGACGACCAGGATGTTGCTGGAATTGCTTGAAGATCTCGTTCACGGCGGCGAGTCCGTGTTGGATGTGGGGGCGGGGAGCGGCATTCTGGCGATGGCTGCGCTACGGCTTGGAGCCGCCTCGGCCTTGGGAGTGGAATGCGATCCTGTTGCGGTAGACTGCGCGCGAGACTATGCCGCAGAGAATGGGTTTGGGGACCATCTCGAATTCCGGTGCGGAACGCTGGAGGAGATTGACCGGCAAGGCGAGCTGCGACCGGATCTGGTGCTTGCCAATCTCGATCGCCAGACGTTGCTACTGTTGTGCGATGAGTTGGCTCGATACGTGAGCCATGGCGCGCGGCTCTTGCTGTCCGGCATTCTGCTCGAACAAGAGCAAGAGATTGTCGAGGCTTTCTCCAAGGCCGGCGCGATGTTGCTTCGACGGCGTGAACAGGAAGGTTGGCTGGTGTTGGAATTGCTGATGGCGGAATCCTGTGAAGGAGCAAATTGATGACCGAGAATGGAAGACCACCCTATCCCCACGTATACCAGATTAATGTGTCGGACGGAGGTGTGCCGAAACGTCCGGTGCTGGATGCGCTCATCACCAAAGCCGGCGTCGACGGGGACCGGCAGCAAAATCTCAAAGTGCATGGCGGACCCGATCGCGCTGTCTGTCTCTATTCTCAAGAGCTGATCGAGCGGTTGCAGGACGAGGGCCATTCGATTGAAGCCGGTTCCTCCGGAGAAAATCTGACACTTGCCGGGCTTGAGTGGGAAAAGCTGCAACCGGGGGATCAGCTCCAGGTTGGACCAGATGTCCGGATCGAGATCATGAGCTATACGACTCCCTGCGAGAAGAATGCCCAGTGGTTTCGGGACAGAGACTACAAACGGGTTTCACATAAAATAAACCCGGGATGGAGTCGATTCTATGCGAAAGTGTTGCGCGAGGGTGTGGTGAGACCGGGAGATGAAGTGGTTCTTGAAAGGAAGGAGTAGCTATCAGCTGTCAGCACTCAGCGATCAGCTGAGGGTGGAGAAGTCAATTCGATATAGTGAAAGCTGACGGCTGATGGCTGAAAGCTAAAGATCTATGGACCGAACACTTGAGCCAGAACTGATGGAAGATCCCGCGCAAGTCCGCGCCTATGCGGCGGCGGATTTTTCACAAGAAAACCAGGGATTCGTCGATCGTTTTCGCGAGTACTTCCCGGATTTTTCAGAGGGACACGTGCTGGACCTGGGTTGTGGTCCCGGCGATATTCCCATCCGCTTCGCTCAGGCCTTTCCCTCTTGTCGCATTACCGCAGTCGATGCATCGAAACCAATGGTACAGTTGGCCGAAGAAGCGGTGCAACGGACCGGCTTAGCCGGGCGTATCACCTTCCGCTGTGAACGATTTCAGGATCTCGCCGGCACGAATATCGTCGATGCAGCCATTTCCAATAGCCTGCTGCATCATGTGCCGAACCCCTTGCAGTTTTGGCACAAGCTGCGACTAGCCGTGAAGCCCGGATCACCTGTGCTGGTGATGGACTTATTGAGGCCCGAGTCGCCGGAAGCGGCGCAGGCCATCGTCGATCAGTATGCTTCCGGGGCCCCGGACATTCTCCGGAGAGACTTCTATAACTCACTGCTCGCGGCTTTTACAGAAGATGATATCAGCGCGCAGCTAGCCAGGATGAATCTGACACGCTTGATTGTCGATGTCGTGGATGATCGGCATTGGGTGGTTGGCGGACTCATCCATTAATCAGCCTGCCGGGACTCTCCAGTGCGGTGAATTCTACAGCTTTCCTCATGTGAGCGGCGGCTCAAACTGTCTTCCAGCGAGGCCGCAGGGAGTGAGGCGACTGAGGCGTACCCTCGGGGTACGTCGCAGGGAGACGCACGACTGAGAACGAAGCTGGGAGGCAGTTTCAGCCGCCGCTAGTAGAGGCTTCTGCTGACTTCGGCGGAGAGCACACTTTCATTGCCGGCACTGTCGTAAGCGGAGATGGCAAAGTAGTAGGTCTCGCCCCTGGGAAGATTGGACATGGTATAGCTTGTGACTGTTCCTGTCAGGAAGGGCGATCCGGTGAAACTGTACAGGCCGGATTTCGTGCCGACGTAAATCTTGTAACCGGCAAGATCAGGTTCTCTATTTGCTGCCCATGTCAATGTCATGTTCCCTGTCGATGGACTCGCTGGAGGCGGAGATGATGGTGGAACTGACGGCGGGGTCGCAGGTGGACTCGGTGGCGGAGGTGTGCTGACAACAGGAGTTGAGGGTTGCAATAAGCTCGTGATCGCAGAGTTCTGGAGTAAATTCATGGCCGATCGCGAACCGCTGGAGGGGGACGCTGAGCCGCTTCCTGCTGAGGCTACAGAATGAAGGCCTGCCGCTCCGGCGACCGGAGAGGAAGTGGTTGGAGCGACCGCGGCAGAGCTGGACGAGATCACTCCGGCAAGAGGCGCAGCGGTTGCCTTATTGCCAGGCGCCGTTGTCGTGGGGGCTGTGCCTTTGGCAGTATCGCCTACCGCCTGTGTGGTCTGCCCCTCTGCGATACCCGATACCGGTGCTGCAGGGGGAGTCTGGGATAAAGTTGCAGGAGCGGTGATTGTGGCAATGGCCGGACGCTTGGTCAATGTCCGATGCTGTGGCGCTGGTAGAGGTGCTGGTGATGCCGATACCGATGGCTTGTGCGATTCGGTCGGACTCGTGAGGTGAATGGGCTCAGTGCTGGGTGGCTGAAGAATGGTTCCATGAGTCGTGGCGGGCAGAGCGGAAGATTCAGCAGCTGAACGCTGAATCAAACTATGCCGAGGTGGTGGCTCTTGTTCTGCCGCGGAGATGATCGTGGGCATCGCGACAGAGTGCAAGCCCTGGAATAATATTGCCGCAAGGAGGGCCATGAGGAATCGGGGCATCACGATGTCTTTCGCTGGAATCATCGTTGATAAGTCGTATAGGACTCAGTTGTCTGTGGCTCCTCTGCATTGTGTCGCGGACGTGCCTGTTGCGCCAGAAAAATGTCAATTTTTTCTCTTTCAAAGAATGCCCAGGAGGTGCAGCAGGATGCTCAAAACGTTCATCCAGCGAGGCCGCAGGAGAGAAATAACCGGAGGCGTACCCTCTCGGGTACGTTGAGGATTATTTCGACCCGAGAACGAAGCTGGGGACCGTTTTCAGCATCCTGCTAGGGGAGATGGGTTACGAGCCATTCACTAATCGCTGTGGTCATCTGGTGAAAGTCTTCTCCCCGGGTGAATTGGTGATCGGCGTCAGGCAGGAGATCCAGCCGCTTTGGACCTC
>DATENE010000231.1:0-15943 GCA_035275205.1 Nitrospiraceae bacterium | reverse complement strand
GCCACCCAGCACCACGTTGGCGATGATCCGGTGAATATTCACCGGCCACCAGGTCGGATTCCATGTCGCGGCCCAGGCCCGCGCCATATCCGTCCCCTCCGCAATCACGACGGGACTGGCCTGGAACGTGGCCCAGGAGTTCGGTATGATCATGATAAAAAACGCAAAGAAGTTGAGTAGGAGACCGAGAAAAATATGAAAGGTCTTCTTACCGCCGTACTGCATAGCGTCCCAGCCATACCAGTAGAGGTACAGCGTCGCGGTCTCGACCAGGAAAAGGATGCAATAGATAATAAACGACGGGAAGAAAATATCGGTCAGATAGTTCATTAGCTTGGGATAAAACGCGATCAGCAGGAACAATAAGATGCCGCCGAAGAGCGCGGTGGTGGAATACGCGGATGTCAGGAGCTTGGTGAACTCCTTGGCAAGTTTGTCGTAGCGCTTTTCACCACCCCTCCAGGCCACGACTTCGCAGACCCAGGCAAACATCGGCACACCCAGCACAAATCCTGCGAGCAACAAATGGAGCTGCGCCACAACCCAGATGACATTGCGGCTGCCGACGTAGGGAACGTCACGATACTCGGTCGGAGCTGGCGGTGCGACGTCTGCCCCAAAAACTAGCGCGGGAAGACTGAGGAGCCCCGCTGCCACCGCAAACCCCAAGAGCGCCCCAGCATAGTCGCTGCCGCTCCGGAGAAGCCGTTGAATCCATCCACCCTGGTGTCCCATTACCCTCACCTCATCATCTCCCATGTTACTGGTTCATGGCTGCAGGCTGAGCCGGTTCCGTCTCTTCCGGCGCTTCCACTATGCTTTCGCCCGCCTCCTTGCCTTTTTTCTTGCCCCGCTCTTTCTCCAGTTGGATTTTCGCCCGCTGTTCTACCAGCATTTCGACCTGCGCCGCAAGATGCGCGATCACTTTTTCGTCTTTATTCAGTGTCTCAAGAGGTTTGAACGCGGGCGTGGCTTTCACCTCAGGCCGCGCGCAACAATCGTGCGGGTGCGGGGTAAACACCGGAAGATAAGACCAGAACAGGATCGACAACAGAACGGCCAGGCAGGATAATGCGGTCATCATTAATCCCTGATCGCCCGGCACTCGCATCAAATCCCAACGAGCAATCAGCCCTTGATAATTCTCCGACGCATGGCCGGCCGACTCCACCGTGCCTCGGATCACCCGTCCTACAAGCAAGAAACCAGCGACGAGCAACAACAGAAGCACTACTGTGGACAGCGTGCCCCAGAGGGTCAATTCAATGCTAATCCGTTCCGCAACAGGGATGCTCTCCAGTGGGCCCGTTGCAATGATCGAATGGACCGCCGCAATCCCGCCTTTCGTGATCGCGCTCTCAGCCGCCCAGAGGATCGGCACAAAGATGGCGCCGACCAGTGCGCACTTCCACCACAGCGTCAACCCCAACTTATCAGGCGGTTCGCGCCGCAACCGTTCGAGGAAAAATGTCCGTCCCGTAATTCCGAGCGCCCAAATATCGATCGGCACCGCCACTATGAACAGCGCCACGATGCCGACGCCTTCACCGATGTGCGAGTCCAATCCCATCGTGATTGTGGGAAGCGCAAACACCGTGACCGGACTCGCCAAGAGCATCAAGAATGCGAACGCGATTCTGCTTTCAAATTCTATGATCCCGAATGCCAAAAAGAGCACGACGAAGGCGAGCTTGATCGGCAAACCGGTCCAAAAGGCGGGCCAGAGAATACCGAACCCGAGCTTCAAAGGGGACATATGATCGTTCATGCGCGTACCCGACATTGAACACAAAACGATACTTGATGAACGACAGTGGGTCCGGATGTGTACGCATCGTTCAGCATTGATTCACTTAATCCAAAAACTCTCGATTGATAATGGCCGATACCGTGAAAAGGAGGATCGAAGCCGTAAGCACCACCCACCCGATCAGGGCAAGAGGGCGCTTGAAGATATTCCGCTCCGGATCGCGGTCAAAGAAGGGCAACAATAACAGCATGACCCCAAGGGCTCCTGGAAGCGCCATCGAACCAAGAAATTGTCCAAACTGTCCGGAAAACATCTTCAGACGCAGATGTTGGAATATGAACAAGAAGTACCATTCCGGCTCCGGGTGATAATCGCCCGGGTCAGGTGTCGCCTCGTCCAGCAAGACCACCGGCTCCCAGAAGGCCAGCACGCTGATACAGGCAAAGACCACCGCCATCCCGACCACGTCCTTCCAAATCTGCCGTGGGAAAAAGTAGTCGGTCTTGGCCTTCAGCTCTGTCGGCGTACCCCGAAATGGACCAGCCGGCCCCGCGCATCGAAACAGGAAGAGATGCAATCCGGCCAGAGCGATCAGGGCTGCGGGAAGGACCATGACATGAATGACGAAGAACCGGCTCAAGGTCATCTGCCCGGGGGTCGCACCTCCCTTAAGGAAGCGTGCGAAAAAGTCACCCAGCACCGGTATCTTATCGATAATCTCAACGCCGACCGTCGTGGCCCAATAGGCTCGCTGGTCCCACGGAAGCAAATAGCCCGTGAAACCAAACCCCATGACGAGAGCGAAAAGCGCTAACCCGACCACCCAAATAAGCTCACGAGGTTTCTTATATGCGCCCCAGAGAAACACTTGGGACATATGCGCAAACACACACACCACCATGGCTGAAGAGCCCCAGAAATGGTAACTCAGCAGGAACCAGCCGTAATCGACGTCATGAAGAATATATTGGGTACTGGCGTAGGCGTGATCGGCGGTGGGCACGTAGTAGAACATCAGCAGTACACCCGTAACCGCCTGCATGATGAAGATAAATAACAGGATTGACCCAAAGACGTAGGCCCAGCGAGAGCCGCCAGGAACCGACTCATTGAGCATCTTGGCTGTCAGGAGTTTCAGCCCGACTCGTTCATCGACAAAGTCGAAGACTTTTTCAACGACGGTTGGCTGCGCGCCGGCAGAAGGAGTCTGGCTCATCTAAACAATCCGCGTTTGGGACTTCGTCCCGGCCTTGAATTCCATATCGATGATTTGCACGTCGCCGTTCGCGGACACCTGAATCGGCAGCAAGTCGAGAGGGCGGGGAGCGGGGCCATCCAGCACCTGACCGGAGGCGTCATAAATGCTCAAGTGGCAGGGACAGAGAAAGACCTGCCCAAGCACCTTATGTTTTCTCCATTTAAAGGCGCAACCGAGGTGGGGACATTTGCCGGAAAATGCAAGGTAGGGCATATCCTTCTTATTGGTCCAAATTGCTTTCCCACTCTCGTCCCGGAACTCCATATCCTTCCCTTGATACACTTTTTCCAACACCGTAGGAGTCGCCTTGACGAGCCACACGTTCTTCTCGATCTCGGCTTCAGGCATATAGGCCTCTTTGACCTTGCGCTTGAATTGGAACTGGGTCCCGGCATCGTCCGCCTTCACCTTCCCGATATTGCCGATCTTCAACCATCCGTTGTCCAGCGGCGCATACATCGGCTTCATCATGAACTTCAGCACGGGAAAGACCAGCGGCAATCCGATAAACAGCCCCACGACATAAGTCAAGTTCGCGAAAAACGTCCGCCGCTTGACGTTCCGCTCCAACTCAGGGAATGGGACCAGGACTTCGCCCGGCGTGACGTGAAGATGCCTCTCAAGGCCAGGGATTTCCACTTCATGCAGCGTGACATAGTCGTCACGTTTGAAGGGAGGCAAGCCCAGGACTTCGGACGAGGATGACCGCAGCTGTATCAGATCCTCCGCCACGGCCTGCACCGCAACCATCGGCACTTGCCGCTCTCCCGCGCCGTTCATCGACACAACGAGATGGCTGACCTCATGAGAGAGCGGGTCCATGATGATCTTGGACACCTCTCCAACTTCTCGGTCCGCACAGCGGACTTTCGACTTCAGTTGAGGTTGCATGCTACTTCTTTTTGATCGGCTTCGGCGTGTTCACGGATGTATTTTTAAATGTATGCAGCCAGGAAGCGAGTGCCGTGATGTCGCTATCCTCCATGACGTCCTTAAACTTGTCCGGCATCTTGCCCTTTTCCCACTCTTGCTCGAACCCCGTCGCCATAAAGCTCTTGGGGTCCATGATCTTCTGTTTAATCTCCGCGACCGTAAGATATGAACCGATGTTGTCCAGCTCCGGACCGCGCTTCTTCCCACCCTCACCCTTCAACTTGTGACAGTTGTAACATTCTTGCAACTGCCACTGCTCTTCACCCAGCTTCATAAAGTCCCCGGTTGGCACGCTGGCCGTGACCGGAGGAGGATCGCCGGTCGTCGGCTCTTTCATTACCTGATCTACGGTCAGCGACTTGAGCCTGATTTCCAACGCTTTCACCTGCTCATCAAGCGCCTTCGCGCGCGCAATCAATTCCTCAGCTTTTCCCTGTTCGGTCGCGGCCCGCTTGGGTCCCAATATCTTGGCGATCTTCCCTTTTTCATCTTCGGGATCAAATTGCGGCCATATTGAAGCGCCGGAAATGTACACCGTGCACAGCACGATGTAGAACACCACGACGGCAATCACGGATTTCACCCCGCTCATAGTCTTGACCGACGGCGCGTCCAACAACATGAAGACGGCAGCCCCGAACATCGCATTACTGAAAAACATGATCTGGAACACGAGGGGAAACTCGAGCGCTCTCGCAAGACCGAATAGCGCAGCCCCCACCGCCAGACCGATCGCCAGCTTCTTAATCACATTCCCCATGCAGACTCTTTCCTTAGCAGGATGCTGAAACAGTCTCCCGTCCCATTTGCCCGATCCCGACCGCTACTTCACCTGCTTGCCCTGAGGCTGGCAAAGACAATATCTTTGCTCAAGGACGCGCCGGGGTCGGGCGGGTGAGAAACATGACTTGCGCCATCCTCCCTGATGGCGTTCGCCTGATATCCCGAACGTGCGGACCAGTGGAGCTCTAGCATACGACTATCGTTCTTCTGCGACCTGTCCGTAGACAGTGCTGCTCCCCGATTACTTAGCCCTGGCGGGAACAGGTCTGCCTTCGGGAACGGATACCTTCGAGTCAGGCACGGGCGCCTTCAAGTCAGGCGCGAGCACCTTCGAACCAGATGGCCGAAGGGCCACGACAACGGCAAAACTGACAACTGTGAAAAAGATGACGGTAATCCCTGTAATCCACCAGGCGGAATACGACAGCGTCGGGGTGTACGACTCTACGGTGAAGTCGGGAATCAGATTGTACGTATGGAAAAATTTCCGTACCAGCGAGCGGACCGCGCCCATCAAGCCCATCGTCCAGATTGATGTGAAGGCGAGAAAGATCAAGACGAACTGAGAGGCGAAATCGATTTTTCCCCAGACAATGGTGCCTTGCTTGATAGCCCGGTTATAGATGACATAGTTGACGACCGTGACGAACACCAGCGTGAACACCGCAGAAAGTTTGCCCGGCATCGACGACAGAAAGTTCCAAGCCTCCGGGATCTCCACCTCCGCCACCATCTTGGCGCCGGTGGCCGCAAATCCGTGGGGGGTGAGCCAGATCGCATCGCCCACGACCGCCATCAAAAAGCCAATTTTAATCACGGTTCGCGCAGATACCGTATACGGAATGAACCGGCCTAGCATGAACGGCGCCAGGGCCAACGGAAGGAGGAACGCCAAGGACATCGGGTCGGGGATCCAGTAGTAATTCATCACCGTCATCATGGCAAAAGGGAACGCCACCATCACAATGGGCGCCAGAATCGTCATCCTGACTTTTTCGGCCCCCTCAATACGCTTCAGACTGAGCCAGACGTAATAGTTAATAGCCAGGAACATGAGCCCGATCGTCGCTCCCTGCATTTCAAAAAACATCGAGAGCTGGTCGGCCATCATGTACGGACAGAACGAAAAATCGTAATCGCACATCTCGTACGCCAAGAGTAACCCCGTGAAGGGCTGAAACAGCGTCGCGCCCACGGCGATCAGATTCCCGACAAAACCCATCCAATCGTAGTAGGCCCGTTCTTCTTGATTTTTCGCCCCCATATACATATAGGCGGCGATCATGCCTGTCACAAATCCTCCGAACGCCACGTTCCCGTCGATCCGGTGAAGATTGAGCGGCATCCAGCTTTGGTTGAAAATCTTGTCCAACAAGGTCGCGCTTTCGAGGAAGTCTTGTGGCGAGACCCCATCCGCCTTCGGCGGCGTATTCATGAACGAGGTCGGACCATCAATCACGAACATCGTGATCATACAAATGAGATTCAAGAGCACACCAAGGGCGATATGCCGCCCCTTCTTCTCACCCTTCCAGCTGTCCCACATGTAGAAATACGTGTACAACACGATGGTCCCGCTGATGAACAACAGCGGGTAGATGACCGCGAACACGAGATAGAATTGATTAATGAACCAGGTGGTAAACTGCGGATACGTCGCGAGGAGCACGAAAATGAACAGGCCACCGGTGAGGGCGGTCATGCTGAAGAGGATGACCGTCACCTTCGTCACTTCTTTGGCTAAACGATCGTACCGAAGATCTTGCTTCCGATACCCCAGCCATTCTGAGATGATGACAAAGATTGGAGCGCCGAGAATGAATGCCCCGAACAGAGTATGAAGCTGGGCGATAATCCATACCGCGGTTCGATTCCCCGTATAGGGAAATTCCACCGCAGACGTGCCCGGAGTTTGGGCATAGGCCACTCCTCCGAACAAGACCAGAAGAGCACATACCGCCACCAGACCGCGCTGCCACGTTTTCATGATATTTCGAAGTGCCTCTTCGCTCGGAGCCTACCGACGTTGAGAGCCCTGCTTCATCACGTACTCTACTTTATGGCCAGCTCACCGCTAGAGGGCCGAGACTTGTCTTTTTCTTCGATTCTGCAATACCCACTTCCACTCCACTCATACCTGTAGCCAGAGTCCTTGGGCGTCAAGAAATTGCGCGTCATACAGAATCGTGTCATTTCACCGTGAACCGCGCGATGACTTCGAGACAAGAACTGACGGGGACGACACGAAGATCTGGTCATGCCCAAAGGGGCAATACATTTGTCCAGGCCTTGCATGGGCACCCCAGGCCATCATGATGCGAACCCACCGATAGGCAACCAGGAAGCTCAGTGCAAGAGGGGCTTCTTGGAACGCTATCGCATAGGCTCCTGGATTAAGACCGCTTACTTGTCCGCCGGTGCTGGGGTAGCCGAGACGCTCGCTGTATCGACCCACAACTTCTTTTCAGCGTCCCATCCCTTTCCAGCCAATCCGAAATTCCGCGTAAACAACACCAGCTTCCAAATATCTTCGTCTGATAGCTTGCTCTTCCACGCCTTCATCTTTGTATTGGGAACCCCGTCGGCAATCCGCCAGGCCCACACGGAATCGGAGTAGAGCTTCATCCGTTCGCTCACGCGGAAGTCACGGGCGCCCGCCTTGGCCGGCTTGCCGTCCTTGCCATGACAACTACCACAATTCACATCGGGATTTGTTTCGCCGACGTAGAGCTTCCGCCCTTCTTCCAATTTGGCCGCATCGGCCCACCAACCAGCCGGCATATGCTTATCAGCCCACTCAGCAGGGGCCGGAGGCGGCGCAACGATCGGCCCCTCTCCTCCCCCTTCTCCTCCACATGCCACCATGAAGAGCCCTAACCCTAACACCACTGCCAGTTGCGGAACTTTCACCTGCGGCATAACCTTCAAGTACTCCCTTTTTCTCAACCACAGCGTTAACGATTGACTCTCATACTCAAACGAAAAGCGCTTTCACCAGGAGGATGATCCCCTGGTGAAAGCGCCAGCCTTGATGAATGCCGTGACGCCCCACGCACTCCCCCGCCACATCGAAAACCGATCCAGCGAGGTGCACAAGGGCCCCACGGACCGCTTCGGTTATTTGCTCCGCTTACTCTGAGACTTTCCCCGCTTGTGTTCCTGCTTCCGCGACGAACGAATCAGCTTAAGCCCGATGAACCCGCCAATGGCTGCCGCCACCCCTCCAGCCCCTAGATAGACCCACAGAGGAGGGCTACTCCTGTCCTGTATGCAACCGGTACCAAAATTGACCTGAATGACTCGCTCTGATTCCAAATCCTTCGGGTCAAACGAGACTTTCTGTTGTTGTTGCTGCCCATTCGCTTCTATCAGGAGTGGATCGCCAAGATTGTCGTTGTGAAGATGAAACGCTGCCTTGTAATACCCATCTCCATCGGTCTTGACAATCTGCCCATAGGAGATCTTGGTATCCTTGACGAGCACATCGACGTTTACGCTGCTTTTCCCATCTGCACCGCAAACATATCCTTCCACCGTAAACCGATGATCAGCTTCATGCGTTGCAGACACGACCGAGGGGAAACCGCCCAATATTGCAATTGCTAGGATCCATGCCCACCCTCGTGACTGACTCTGTGCGATCTTTCTGGGCCTCACGTGCTCAGGACTGACCTCTTTCCGCTGTCGAGCGCTTGCGTCCGCCTCATACAACGGAACGTGTGATCACCTACAATCCCGGCCAATTTTAAGGCTGCAATTTTTAACATAGCCCCTACCCGTTGTCAACGAACTGACGGCCCGATCGGACAGAGAGACAGGCCCATTTTCAAGCACTTGGAGAGAGCCATTCTCCATACATCCATGTAGAGGGAAGCGCGTAAATGAGATGCGAGCGGCGGGTGGAAAACTTACAGGATCCCTCTGGTTCTTGCCTCGGCTTCGATACGTTCTATTTCAGTTCGCCGCTCCGAATCTTTCTTGGCGACCCAAGCCTCCCAGGATTTCCCCGTGGCCGTATCCTCACCGGTGAAGGCAATCGCGGCAATCTGGTCATAGCGAATGTTTCGCGCGTCAGAACTGTCGGAAGGGAACACCTCAAGATAGGAGTCAGAACCACTGACTTGACGATTGAATAGATACCCGCTGAGGAATTCTCCGGATTTCAATGACACCGTTACATCACCACGATAATCGAACGCCAGCTCTACCGCTTCTGCGATCTCAGCGAACGAAGCCGGCTGAAATACACGGCCTTCGGGCGATCCCGTTGTACCGCCATTACTATGATTTTTGGTATCGGTCATTGAGAAGTCGTGAAACGTGAAGCGTATCTCGTGAAGCGTGTGTCTTTCGTGCGAACGACGAGAGACGAACGACGCTTCACGCAGCCGTCATCGTGAGGTAGGGAGCATCGTCAGCTTGACGGTCCGGCCAAACCCAGACAGTGTGCCGAACGTATCCTCGACAGCAGACGGTTCATAGCCGCAATGCACCATGCAATCGGCGCATTTTTCATTCCGCCCTGTTCCGTAGCGATCCCACTCCGTGCTGTCCATCAGCTCACGGAATGTCTTCGCATAGCCTTCTTGGAGCAAATAGCACGGCTTCTGCCACCCAAACACGTTATAGGTCGGATTGCCCCAGGGCGTGCATTCATATTCCCGCCTCCCCATCAAGAAGTCCAAGAACAGCGGCGACTGATTGAACTGCCATCCCTTCTTCGGATTGCCCAAAATACGGGAAAACAATTCCCTTGTACGCTCACGCTTCAGGAAATGCTGTTGGTCCGGCGCCTTCTGATAACTATACCCAGGCGAAATCATCATACCCTCAACGCCAAGCTCCATCATCGCATCGAAAAATTTCCGCACGCGCTCAGGATTCGCGTCATCGAAGAGGGTCGTATTGGTCGTAACCCGGTGCCCTCGCTTGAGCGCCGCCTTGATCGCCTTCACAGCCACGTCATAGACACCGTCGCGGCAGACCGCCAAATCATGTTCATCTTTCAGCCCGTCCATATGGACACTGAAGGTAAGAAACTTCGAGGGTTCGTACTCATCCAGTTTTCGCTCCATCAAGATCGCATTGGTGCAAAGATACACATACCGCTCTTGCGCAACCAGCCCGCGAACAATCTTTGCCATGTCGGGATGGATCATGGGTTCGCCGCCGGGAATGCTGACGATAGGGGCACCGCACTCTTCCGCTGCCGCCCAGCATTGCTCGGGCGTGAGCCGTTTATCCAGAATATGGTCGGGATATTGTATTTTTCCGCAGCCGGCACAGGCCAGATTGCACCGAAATAGCGGTTCCAACATCAACACGAGCGGATACCGCTTTACCCCGCCCAACTTCTGGGAAAGCACATACTTCGTGACAGTAGCCATCTGGGAAAGTGGAACGGCCATTCCTCTCTCTCCTTCTTTTCGATCTATCTCGGTAACGGCGGCGAGCTGCCACCGGACTAGTAGGTTGTAAACGTTGGGAATTCTAACACTCAGTCTCTCTGCTCGTCAATTCTCTCCCGTCTTCATGTTATGCCCCGTCCACAAAAGGCATCGATTCACTATCCGACCTTGCCTTGGACAGCACAGTCGGCTACTGAAGGAGAGATTCTGCAGTTTCGCAGAATGAATCCGGAGAATTGTGATCCAACACAACCAATTGCTAAGAATGGAGAGAATACAGCAACTTATACTGACCATGCAGGCGAGTGACCTGCGATACAGAATGACTGGAGTCGATCCTGAACCGTGAGTGAAAGAGGATCGTCATTGTCCTCTTTCCGCAGAAGAACACCCTTGGGTGGCAATTAAAACAAGGAGGGCGAAGACAGGTCCTACTCGCATTGATCCACCGATACTCCAACCTGTCGCCAGGCAGATCGTACTTTGCATTTATAATCAGAAATGTTGTCGCCATAGTATCTGGGTCCCACGATGGAAACCGCAGTAACCATTTCAGCAGCAAATTGTTCAAAGGTTGGCTTGTACGAAATACGACCTTGGCGACGGCGTTGTTTTAAAGTCTCAAAATATACTTCCGCCCAGAAGTCCCTCTCATCTTCTCTGATTAATTTTGTCGCCACCAGATTGGGGATGCTACTATTTATATGAGCGATATTGACACCGTCCCACGTTTCTTCACCGTTAGGAGAATTCTGTTTCTCCATACAGGCTCTATTTACTTTGCTGCTCGCATCCGACGGTTGAGGATAATGTTTGGTTTTAAATATGCTGGGAGGATCGATTTGATTGTAACGTGACTTTCCAGGATTCCTCAGATCGCGCGCTTCTACTCCAAGGGCGAGTTCCCCAATTTTCCATGCTTCTCCACTACGACCAATGACGTGAGGTCCCGGAACTGACATACGCATGAGGACTGAAAAGATGTCAGCGAGTGACTCTTCTATGGCTCCAGGTATCTCGCCATTTTCCCCGGTGCAGGAATTCACGCCTCGACCGTTTCGGACGATGTGGCTAATCACAAAGTGACTGTATTCATGCATCAATATGCTTAAATCGTTCGCGATGGAAGAATTGCCTATGGCGAAATACCCGCCCATCCACGCAGCATTTCCCTGCAGATTTATATTTTTTGGCTCGTACAAAATTTTCAACGGATCGCCAAAATAGTCGGTCTTTGATCCTGTAACACTATCTTTTCTATGCCAGCCCAGATTATTTCTAAAATATCTATACGACCTTCTCAAATTAGCGATTGCTGCAAGTCCATCAGGAATATTATGACTCCAACGTCCATTTCGTTGCGTGATTCGCTCGGCACTCGATGGAAGATCCGATGCATACGAGCCTGCGACACTGGAAGTTGGTACGGCGGCGCTATCAAAAAACAGATGGATTTCGGCTTCGCCAGCTTCTCCCTTGTCACCCATAGACCATTCATCTGGAGCCGCAGCCGGCAACAACTGGATTTCTACTCCTTGAGCCACTACAGAACCGTTTGCAAATGAAGGAGAAGGACCTTCGAGCGGATGATTAAGTGTTTCGCGAGTAAGGGCATCAGTGTAGAAATCAAAGTTCGTATTCGCATTGTTTGAAGTTTTGGCCTCACGTTCAGCGACCAGACCCCAAGCGGGTCGCCACATCATTGTGTTTGTCCTAATAAATACCGGCCACTGCACATATACCGGCCACACTACCGGCACCCGCTTTTTGTATGGTGATAAAGAACTATTTTCGTATTTTGTACTAAAAGGAGAAACTCCTGAGCGGTAGAGTGCACGTATTGCAGCCAGATCAGATGTCAAAAGCGGTTTCCCTACTATGTCAACTATGACATTGTCCTTGGAGATGTGAACGCTGAGGCATGGACCATCAATTCTGACTCCATCAAAAAAATACTCGTAAAACAGATAACGATCATCGTTGAACGTGTCGCTATTCGTCCTTTTAATTACCAGATCTTCCTTGGTATCAAGTATGACATCTTGCGTGTCTTCAAGAAGTGTCGTATTGAGTATGTCCAACGCCGCCTCATTTAAACCTGACTCTACATCATCTTGGATAAAACCTCTGTACTGAGCATCTAATATAGCCCGGTTGATTCGCGCACGCCTTTCCTGTGGAGGCAGACCCGCTACGACGTCCAACATGTTTGTCGGCAGCTTTCCTCTGTTCGGGAGATCAACATGTGCTATCGCCTCATTCAAGACTGCGATGAGACGCTCTCCTTCCGTTAAATCACGGAGGAGGTCTTGCTTCGCCACATAGAGTCCCTTCAAAACCGACGACACAGGATCATCAGCCGTCATGATGATGGCTGATAGTTTGCCAGCATCCCTCACGTCGGTACTGTCGAGAAAAGGAGAGGCCTTCACACCTTGGTCAAGGCCAAGGATGACAAATTGCGAACCTCCAAACATCACTTCCAGCTTAAGCTGAGGATATAGTTTTGCTAGTCCTGCTGTTAAACGATTTTGGTCTTCTGACCGTGATGTTCCTTTTAACGAAGAGGATTTCGCAGACCCCAAAATAGTTCTTCCATATTCCCTTACAAGCTTCTGTTTCGTAGCTGTTCCATACAGAGTGGTGAGCGGGATAGAGGAAGTGATAATGGTAAGCGGTCGTCGGAGTTCTAGGTGCCTTTCCTGACCGAAGTCTCCGATTATACTGATTCGTTCTGCCTCTCCAATATGCGACTCTAAAATCAATTCCAGGTTGTCTTTGAAAAGATCAAGGCACGGGTGTTGAAGATCAAGAAGATTGTCAACACTCCATTCAAGCACTTTTTGAGTTCTGAACCTGGTGATCGTATAATTTTTGAACTCGATCCTGGAGGTCACCAATCTGCCGCCGTCAGGCGACGTGCCGATTTCTAGAAAGCGTGTGTCCCCTAAAGCGCGGGCCTCGGCGAGTACCTTCGAAGTGTCAAGATCACTGAGCGTTTTGGCAGCATCTCCAATTTTTGTACTATAGACTATTGGGAGTTTATAATCTTCTTTTGGATTTCCACTGCCATCTGGATAATGTGAATGGTCGCAAGCCTGAACATGAAGATCATAGAGGGGAGTAACTTCTCCATTAGGCATCTTCCTTATTATAGTGCCGGGGGGAAATATCCCTGAAAGTGGCGCTCCTTTGTAATTAATTCTTTCACGTGCTTCATCTTCACGGAATGCGATTTCCCCGATCAATGGACTAATGGGTCGGCTCTTGATTTCCACTTCAAGGGAAATTTTGATTATTTTTGGCAATTCTTTTTTTCGAGGAAAACTTTCGAAAAAGTCGCTGGAAATGTTACGAGAATACCCTTCCCACTGATCGTTATTTTGGAAAGTGAACGGGTGAGTTTCACCTAACGTATATGTCACGCTGTCCTCGAAGAATGGTATACCTGAGTCAAAGGTCAGAATAACCCGTAGCGCAGGAGGCTCCGAGGTTGTATCCCTCAAGTCGAGTTCAAGAATAGGAAAGTTTCGAGGATCAATATTTATAGATTTAGAAATTCTCAATACTTTCCCATCTGGAACCATCTTGAGAAATTTCGAATCGCCTTGCCTTATAATTCCGGTGCCATTGTTGAATTTTCCCGCCTCCAATTCCCAACCGCTAGGTAGCAATCCACTTTCCGAGTGGTTCCAATCTTCAATGATGACTGTTCGGCTTGTACTAGAAGCGACGGCGTGAGAGGTCGCTAATGGCAGGACACTGATTAGAAGAGCAAAAATGGAGTGCAGAGACACATGCTTTCGCCGAATCCACCAGGCGTAAATGTTAAGCATCTTCATTAGTTCGGAGGCCAAATGCTACACGAATAAAAAAATGACCAGCCGGGAGTTGTTGTACCACCTACCATGTTAGCCATCAGCTCGCAAGCTGGATGGTTTCGAGAACGGGTGGCTGGCCTCCGAGACTGCCGTGCGGACGGACCGTGTTCTAGTGTCTCCGCCAGTGTTCCGTCATGATCTGCGCTTCCTTGATTGTATAGAACAGTTCCCCGTCGAGAAACTGCGCCATCATTTTCCCATTGAACGATTCGATATAGCCGTTTTCCCATAGCGAGCCCGGCTCGATGTAGAGAGGCTACAGGTTCGGTTCGCATACCGTTTCACGGATCCGCCAGCAATGCCTTGCGTGGGTGGTCACTGTGGTCCTTATCGAGCCGTGTTCGCGCCAATTCAACAGGCACCGCCATCTGCCGCTGTTGCTCGCGGCTTTGCAGAACACATCAGCCAATTTCGAACTCTGACGATCAAACGCCACAACCTACATGGCAGAATCAATTATAGCTGGTGATCGAGCCGCTTGATCTATGACTGTGCAAGATAAAAACAGATCGGCTATCGTATCCAAAACTGGAGCCGAACCGTAACCAGAACTGTGACCAAGACTTGGGCCGATTATTGTCCCCTGATACCCTGTTCCATCCGTCTATCCATTCCACAAGATCCAAAGGCCGAGAGCATTGTAAAGGGGGCCATGACAAGCCTTGAGCGATCCTTTCTTGCGTAATACCCCTCTAAAATGCGAGCACCCCAAAGGGACTGCGGCCACTTAACCTCTCATACACATCAACCATGATAGTCAGCGAATAAGACTGCTCCTGAGAAGCACCACCATCCCCATTCGGCCCTTGCACCTGAATTCTCATCCCTCTTACAATACGTCGCCTGCGGTGAGGCCCCTATGCCCTTCACGCCCTGCTTCGCGTGTTCAATGACGGTTTGGAGCCGGTATCGTAGCGCGCTCGCCTCGTCTGTGCGAGTGCAGATGTGAGAACCGCAGCATGCCGGGCTTTATCCTGCGCACACAATTTAACCAAGGACACCACTGTATGACTCCGTACGCTTGGCTCCAACGGTGGTCTATGTGTTTTACAATGGCCATCACTATGACCGTCATTCTTTGGGGATGCGCCAACGTGCCTCGCCATTATGTGCGGATGGCAGAACCTGACACTACGCTCACCACGCTGGTCACCTATCCGGAGATGTATCGCGGGAAGGTGGTGCTATTGGGGGGAACGATCGTTGAAGAAGAAGAGAATGAAGAGTACCTCTGGTTGCATGTCGTGAACCGGCCGCTGGACCAAGATTATGTGCCCTATCGTCCCATCGACATGGATGGTCCCGAGGCCGGTTCCTACTGGGTGATGGTGACAAAGCAACCATTCCCTCGCCAGTATCGGCAATGGGCGCGAATGACGGTGGTTGGACGAGTCACGGGCATGCAGCGACTCGGGACCGAGCCGGTCCTGTCACTCCTCTACATGCGCGGGTGGGGAATGAACTCAGCTCATAACGGGGTCTGGGAGCATGTTGACCCCCGTTATATCCCCTCGGTTCCGGGAGGCATCAAAAGAAATTAGATGCACGCTTTCCCTAGCCCGCATGATTCATAAATATCTCTGTGACAACCGCGAATACTCCACTGCCACTGCCGAGTAACTCAAGGGACTCCCCGGCATCGGCGAGGCATATTCAGAGAAAATCATCACAACGGGATCAGTTTGAGGCGGCCCGGACGAAAGGCATGGAACAGATGGCCGACAGGGGAATGCGGCCTTCTCCGAGGTTTCACGATGGCACAAGAGGGCAAGGGATAAACTACGAGTGGTGAGGGTTAGGGACTTCTGAACGCTTGGCGGGATCTCGCTAACCAAATAGACCAGAGAAACCAAATGAACCAAACAGACCACGCACAGGCGAAGTGTGGAGGCGCCGAGCGGAGTCGAACCGCTGCATCGCAGTTTTGCAG
>DATENE010000230.1:0-8636 GCA_035275205.1 Nitrospiraceae bacterium | reverse complement strand
TTCGAGATAGATAAGCACTACAGGGCTGTGAGTTATGCCACAGGTGTTCGTAAAGTCGTGGAGTTTGGCTCGGGACCAGTTGAGCTAGACGAGAGCATGATCAATGCGATCAAAGCAAGGCTAAGCGACGGTTATGTGACGTTAATGCCTGTACGGCCGGTCCGCGGGCAGGTCGTGCATATCAAGGGTGGCCCACTTGCAGGACTGGAAGCCGTATTCATGCGGGAAATGACAGACCGGAATCGGGTGCTTTTGCTTCTCAATACGTTGGGGCTGCAAGCCAAGCTCACGATAGATAGTGACCATGTAAGCCTGCCTCAGGCCCTGTGAAAATCCATACGTATTGCTTTCGTCCATTGGAGAAATACATGAAAAAGTCGGGCGTGAAGTCGGGGAGTCGGACAAATGCGAGGCGGTCAAAATCAATACACGAGCCGCTGAGTGCTCATAACAATCTCGTATCCGATAACAAGGTATCAACAAGCAGGGCTAATAGCGTCATGATGGAAACCAATGGCCATCTCTGTATTGCACCGGACGTAAAGGTGGGGCGCAATGTGAAGTTTTCGCGATTTATAAACCTCTATGGTTGCGAAGTTGGTGATGAGACGAAAATCGGGGCATTTGTCGAAATTCAAAAGAATGCCAAAGTCGGCCAACGATGCAAGATATCGAGTCATACGTTTATCTGCGAAGGGGTCACAATTGAGGACGAGGTTTTTGTCGGACACAATGTCACATTCGTCAATGATTCCTTCCCCCGTGCGACGAGCAGGACAGGTACACTCCAGACAGAGAAGGATTGGAGAGTCGAAGTCACATTGGTCAAGAAAGGCGCGTCGATCGGGTCTGGAGCGACCATCCTGGCGAATGTCGTGATCGGAGAAAACGCGTTAATAGGAGCCGGGTGTGTCGTAACTCGCGACGTCCCGGCAAACGCTATCGTGGTTGGAAATCCAGGGACAGTCTTGCGTCACCTTAAATCGGGAGACACGTATGAGTGATGAAAAAGTTCCTTTCCTTGACCTAGTCGCGGCCCACCGAGGCTTGCAAGATGAGTTTGTCGACATCCTCAAGAAAACACTCAGTACCGCCGGATTTATTGGTGGGCCTATGGTTCAGGGATTTGAAGAGGACTTTGCCAAGTTTTGCGACTCAAGGTTCTGCGTGGGTGTCGGCAGCGGCACCGATGCCTTGCGATTTGCCTTTGTGGCAGCCGGGATACGCTCCGGCGACATTGTGGTGACGGTGCCGAATACGTTCATAGCGACAACCGAAGCCATATCTCAAGCGGGTGCCCGTCCAGATTTTGTCGACATTGACGCACGGACTTACAATATAGATCCAGAAAAACTCCGTCGGTATTTGGAGAATGAGTGCTCGTGGGATTCAAGTGCCAAGAGGGCTTTCCACAAGAGGACAGGGAATCCGGTGACAGCGGTAGTTCCGGTACACCTGTATGGACAGATGGCAGATATGGACCCAATTCTCGATCTGGCCGCTCAATATAATCTCAAAGTGATCGAAGATGCGTGCCAGGCTCAAGGAGCGGAGTATTTCTCGAAGAAGCAAAACCGGTGGTGCAAGGCCGGATCTATGGGACATGCAGCGGCGTTCAGCTTCTATCCAGGTAAGAACTTGGGCGCGTGCGGCGAGGCCGGCGCCATTACAACTGACGATGAGCAATTAGCTCAGACCTGCCGGTTGTTGCGCGATCATGGTCAGGCCAAAAAGTATTACCACGATATAGAGGGCTACAATGGCCGGCTTGATGCTATTCAGGCCGGATTTTTAGGGGTAAAGCTTCGCCATTTAAAGAAATGGAATGGACAACGTCGGGACTTGGCCCACCGGTACGATGCGCTCTTTGCCGGTGCAACGGGAGGCATAACGCTTCCCCATGAGCCGGAGTGGTCGCGTTCGGTGTATCATTTGTACGTATTGCGCGTAGACAATCGGGTGCAACTCCAGAAACGTTTGGACGAAGTCGGCATCAGTACGGGCATTCACTATCCGATCGCACTTCATCTCACGAAAGCTTACGAAGGACTTGGATTCGGTATCGGCGATTTCCCAGTCGCTGAGAAAGCTGCCGCGCAGGTACTATCGATTCCCATGTTTCCGGATCTCACCACTCCTCAGCAGGATCGCGTTGTGGCAGGAGTGCTGAAGTCTCTAGCCGTCGCCTCCAGCAGCGAGACGAGGTAGAAGAGTTCTTACCTGTTGAAATGAATTGGCCAGCCAGCTGATGACCGATGTAATAGATACTCTGGCTTGCATCTCAGCCATTTATCAGATGAGGCATGCTTTACTCCTCTAACTTCGAGATCCTTTACCGGTACTACTGAGTGGGGGTGAACGCCTATCGTGTTCAGGTGCCGGCGTCGACCGTTATGTCCATGCACCAGGCCCTAATAACGACTGATTTCTTGGTAGTCGGCGGTGGTGTCATCGGGATTAATATTGCTCGAGGCTTGAAGAATCGTTATCCAACCTCCAAGGTGACACTCATTGAGAAGGAAGCTTCTTGTGGAATGCATGCAAGTGGCCGCAATAGTGGAGTGCTGCATGCGGGCTTCTATTATTCACCAGACAGCCTAAAAGCAAAATTCACTCGGGATGGCAACTCTCAGTTGACAGCATACTGTGAGGAGAAAGGGATCTCGCTCAATCGTTGCGGGAAATTGGTTGTCGCAAAGGATGCGACTGATCTGCCTGCATTAGATGAACTGTTGAAGCGGGGAAATGCGAATGGCATCAAATTAGAGGAATTGAGCGATCATGATGCGAAAAGGATCGAACCACGGGTAAAAACTTACCAGCGAGCCCTGTTTTCTCCGACCACATCAACGGTTAATCCAAATTTAGTTCTCCAGGCTATGGTGGCCGATGCTATAGCGGATGGTGTTCAGATTAACAGTGGGGTCGCATTTGTCCGCAAGATAGGTCGCACAATTCAAACTACGGATTGCCAATATGAAGCTGGCTATGTGGTTAATGCAGCGGGATTGTATGCGGATCAGATAGCCAGACAGTTCGGTTTCTCAGAGCGGTATCGTATCTTGCCATTCAAGGGGCTTTATCTCTACTCGGATGAGCCGTCTGGCGCATTGAAAACAAATATATACCCCGTGCCGGACCTTCAAAATCCATTTCTGGGAGTGCACTTCACCGTGACGAATGATGGGAAAGCGAAGATTGGCCCAACCGCAATTCCAGCGTTGTGGAGGGAGCAATACGGTGGTGTATCGCGGTTCTCTCTTGCAGAGTTTATCGAGATTGCGGGGAGAGGATTAAGCTTGTTAGGTAACGCTGGTTTTGAGTTTAGGCGGTTAGCCGTCGAGGAAGTCAAGAAATACTCAAGGCGGCGGATGGTGAGGTTGGCGGGCGAACTTGTTGAGGGAGTGCAGTTGGAGCAATATTCAAAGTGGGGAAAACCTGGAATCCGAGCCCAATTACTCGATATCCGCAAGCGGCGTTTGGAGATGGACTTCGTGTTGGAAGGAGATGATCGATCGATGCATGTGCTCAATGCCGTCTCTCCGGCCTTCACCTGTTCCCTCCCGTTTTCCCGATACGTGTGTGACCGGATTCAACAGGCCGTTCACTGAAAGGAAGAAAGGTATGAAGGTTTTAGTTGTGGGGAACATGGGCTATGTCGGGCCGGTGCTCACGCAGCATCTTCGTCGTGCCAATCCACAAGCATCTCTCATCGGATTTGATGCAGGCTTCTTCGCACACTGTCTCATGGGTTCTTCACCTCTTCCAGAAACCCATCTGGATCGGCAGGTCTTCGGAGATGTCCGGAGAATCGACAAGACCATATTCGAAGGAGTCGATGCAGTTGTCAATCTGGCTGCAATTTCGAATGACCCGATGGGCAATCGATATGAAGATGCGACTCTTGCGATCAACTACAAAGCGGCTGTGGAACTAGCCGCAACCGCTAAGCGGGCCGGTGTTCAGTCTTACGTTTTTGCATCGAGCTGCAGTGTCTATGGCTGTGCCGAGGAGGAAGCGAAGCAGGAATCGTCGAGGCTGGATCCGCTGACAGCGTATGCCCGCTCGAAAGTGATGGCCGAGAAAGAACTGATTCCAATGGCGGACAACCGGTTCACTGTGACATGCCTGCGATTCGCAACGGCCTGCGGGATGAGCGATCGGCTGAGGCTCGACCTTGTTCTTAATGACTTTGTGACTGGTGCGTTGACTCAGAAAAAGATCGTGGTCATGAGTGATGGAACGCCGTGGAGGCCGCTCATCAATGTAAAGGATATGGCAAGAGCAATCGAATGGGCGATCACGAGGGGGGCCGGTCATGGTGGAAATGGATTAGTCGTGAATGTAGGAAGCAATGAATGGAATTATCAAGTAAAGGATCTGGCTGATGCAGTGGCCCAAGTCATCCCCGGCGTCGAAGTATCCATCAATAAGAATGCCCCTCCTGACAAGCGTTCCTATCGTGTAAGCTATGACTTATTTAAGAAGCTTGCCCCAAAGTTTCAACCACTCACCGACTTGAAGTCCACGATCCATGAACTGAAGGAAGGTCTTGAACGAGCGCGTTTCAGCGACCTGGCCTATCGTGAATCTCAGTATATGCGTCTCAATGTAATTAGCAGATTTCGCGAGACAGGCGTGCTTACCGATAGTCTTGAATGGTCCTGCTCGGTGAACCAGGCTGGGGCTGTTCACTGACACCAAGGTCGACAATAGGGTTTGAAAAGCAGGGGGCGTTGCAAACTGGAGGGAAGGGGTCGGCAACATGGAAACCAAGAGTTGTTTATTCTGCCGAGCGCCGTTACAAAAAACCTTTGTGGATCTTGGGATGCATCCCCTTTGCGAAAGCTATGTCAGCGAAGACAAGCTGAATCAAATGGAGCCCTTTTATCCGCTGCACGTGTTTGTCTGCGAGAAGTGCTTTCTCGTTCAGTTGCATGAATATGTCAGCCCCGCCGATATCTTTACGGAATATGCCTATTTTTCTTCTTACGCCGACAGTTGGGTTCAGCATGCCAAACGCTATACGGACATGATTGTCGATCGGTTGATGCTTACGCCGAAGAGTTTTGTGGTCGAACTGGCAAGCAACGACGGATATTTGTTGCAGCATTTTGTTGCCAAAGGTATTCCGGTCTTAGGGGTCGAGCCGGCCGCCAATGTGGCAAAGGTCGCTGTGCAGAAGAACGTCCCAACGCTCGTCAAGTTTTTTGGGCAGCAAACCGCTCGTGAGTTGGTTGCCGAGGGGAAACGGGCTGACCTGGTATTAGGCAATAACGTACTGGCCCAGGTACCGGACGTCAATGACTTCGTCGCAGGAATCAAGATTCTTCTCGCTCCTCAAGGCGTGGTGACGATCGAGTTTCCGCATCTGATGAAATTGATAGAGGAGAACCAGTTCGACACCATCTACCATGAACATTTCTTTTACTTCTCACTTATCACGGCAGAGCGAATTTTCGCGGCGCACGGGCTCACGCTGTTTGATGTTGAGGAAATCCCAACGCATGGCGGATCCCTCCGAATCTATGGCCGTCACACGGAAGACGGCAGTCGCCTGATAACTGACCGTCTTCGCCAGCTCAACAAACGAGAACATGCCGCAGGTTTCGAGCAGTTAGAGGCCTATGCGCTTTTTGCGGAGAAGGTTAAAGAGACCAAGCGAAAGTTACTCGAGTTCCTGATCGAAGCGAAGCGGAAGGGTAAAGTGATCGCGGGATATGGCGCTCCTGGAAAAGGGAATACCCTCCTCAACTACTGTGGAATTCGGTCTGATTTCCTTGATTTTACAGTAGACCGGAGTCCCTATAAGCAAGGGAAGTTTCTGCCTGGCACGCACATTCCGATCCTCCACCCGGATCGAATCCGAGAGGCGAAGCCCGATTACGTCTTGATCCTGCCGTGGAATTTTAAAGATGAGATCATGCAACAGGTGTCGTATATCCGAGAATGGGGCGGGCAGTTTGTCGTTCCCATTCCGGAAGTGAAGGTCTACCCCTGAAGGAGTGGCCGGTATCATGCTGTTCCAAGAAACCCCCCTTCCAGGCGCTTATGTCATAGAGCTAGAAAAGATAGAGGATGAGCGTGGATTCTTCGCACGATCGTGGTGCCTGAACGAGTTCGCCGCACGAGGTCTCGATGCAAACTTGGTTCAGTGCAATGTGTCGTACAACAAACGGAAAGGGACGCTGCGAGGGCTCCATTATCAGGTCCCTCCCCATGCCGAGACCAAAGTGGTGCGCTGCACGAGAGGCGCGCTGTATGACGTGGTTGTTGATCTGCGGGCGGATTCTCCCACGTTCCTCAAATGGTTCGGTGTGGAGTTAACGGCGACCAATTACCGCATGCTCTACATTCCCAAACGATTCGCGCATGGATTTCAGACCATAGAGGACGGTACGGAAATCTTCTATCAGATGTCAGAGTTTTATTCCCCTCAGGCATCGAGGGGAATTCACTGGAACGCCCCGTCCCTGGGGATTGTCTGGCCCGATGCGGATCGGATTATTTCGAAGAAGGATCAGGAATACATAGATCTGGAACCAACGTTCGCGGGTATCTAATCGCTCAGGCCTTCCAAGATTGTGTACCATGACTAGATTGAATCATATTCAGCCGGACTCACTCAAAGACAGCGCTGCAGACATGCGCGGGTTGATCGCAGAGCTCTATCCGATCTGCCGGAGCATCACAGGCGACGGCTACCGCCAGACGATGCGACGAATCGAGAAAGAAATTCCGCTAAGAATTCATGAAGTGCCCAGCGGAACGAAAGTATTCGATTGGGTCGTGCCGAAAGAGTGGAACATACGAGAGGCCTATGTGAAAGGCCCCGATGGGAGGAAAGTGATCGACTTTCAACGGCACAATCTCCACATCCTTCAGTACAGCCATCCTGTGAATATGAAGGTCACGCTCTCCGAGTTGAAGGAACATCTTTTTTCGCTGCCGGATCATCCGGACTGGATCCCCTACCGTACCTCTTATTACAAAGAAAACTGGGGCTTCTGTGTCAGCCAGAAACAACTGGATAGTTTAGAAGAGGGTGATTACCAAGTGGTGATCGATTCATCATTGGAGGACGGTCATCTCACGTATGGCGAATACTTTATCCAGGGTGAAACCGATGATGAAGTACTGCTCTCCTGCCATTGCTGTCACCCGTCATTGTGCAACGACAATCTGTCCGGCATTGCCGTCACATCGACGTTGGCGAAGCTACTCACACCCTTGGCATTGCGGTATTCTTATCGCTTTCTGTTCATTCCCGGCGCAATAGGGTCGATTACTTGGCTGGCGTTGAATGAATCTAGCGCCGCCAGGATTAAACACGGACTCGTAGTAACGGGAGTCGGCGACTCGGGGCCGCTACATTATAAGAGAAGCCGACGAGGGGATGCAGAAATCGACAGAGCTGTGGAACATACGCTCAAACATTCAGGGCAGCCCTGTCAGATTCGAGACTTCTCGCCCTACGGATATGATGAACGCCAATACTGTTCTCCTGGGTTCAATCTGGCAGTAGGATCTCTCACGAGAACGCCGCACGGGCAATACCCGCAATATCATACGTCTGCGGACAATCTGGACTTCATTTCATCGAAGTCCCTGACCGATTCCCTTTCGGCCTATATGGCGGTTTTGCGTGTGCTCGAAGGCAACAAACAGTATAGGAATCTGAATCCCAAATGTGAAGTGAGATTGGGGAAACGAGGACTGTACCGAACAGTGGGGGGACAGATCGATCAACCGCTTCGTGAACTCGCCATGCTCTGGATTCTAAATCTTTCCGATGGCAACTATTCATTGCTCGACATCGCCGATCGTGCCGGGATCCAATTCGACCTTGTCCATGAAGCAGCAGATGCGTTGAAGACTTGTGGTTTGCTGGAAGAGCTTCCGTGAAGCCTGCCGGCAAGCGTTAAGAAGGAGTGAGGTGAGCGAATGAAAGTTGTGTTGTTTTGCGGCGGACTCGGAACACGACTGCGGGAGCATTCGGATACAATTCCGAAGCCGCTGGTCAACATCGGTCACCGGCCTATCCTGTGGCACCTCATGCGCTACTATGCGCACTTCGGCCATAAGGAGTTCATCCTCTGCCTTGGTTATCGGGGAGATATGGTCAGGAAGTATTTTCTGCAGTACGAGGAGGCGATGACCAATGATTTTACCCTTCGTGCGAAAGATCGCCACATAGAACTCCATTCCAGAGACCTAGACGACTGGAAGATTACCTTTGTGGACACAGGCTTGCATAGCAACATCGGGCAGCGGCTCCTCCGTGTCCGTAAGTATGTAGAGAACGAGGAGATGTTCCTCGCCAATTATGCAGACGGGCTGTCCGATCTACCGCTCGACCGGCAGCTAAAGGAATTTCAGCATCGACGCTTGGTGGCAAGTCTCGTGGCGATTCGCAGCAGCCAAAGTTTCCATGCCGTGTACTCGGGACAAGACGGCATCGTGACGCAAATTGGCGCCATGCCAGATCAGCAGCTCTGGGTCAACGGCGGCTTCTTTATCATGCGGCCGGACATTTTCAAATACATCCATGAGGGCGAAGAGTTAGTGGAAAAGCCGTTTGGGCGGTTGATCGACGAAGGCAAGCTTGCGATGTTCCGCTGGGAGGGGTATTGGCA
>DATENE010000229.1:0-3730 GCA_035275205.1 Nitrospiraceae bacterium | reverse complement strand
GAAGAGGCCCCGGTGGCGTTGAGCGTGATACTCTCGTTGTAGGTCCCGACGGCCGTGGTGCCAGCCACCACACGTACCGTCACAGCGCCATTGTCTGTACCAGCGGCCTGACTCAGTCTTAACCAAGGGGCATCGTCGCTAGCCGTCCAGCTGAGCGTGCCACCCCCCGTGTTGCTGATGTTCAAGGTCTGGGTCGCGGGGCTGGCACCGCCCTGTATAGCAACGAATGAGAGGCTCGTCGGACTCGCTCCTATAGCCGGTGGCACAGGAGCTGTCGCGACGGTGAATGTTACCGGCACGCTGACGGAGGGAGCCCCGGCGGCATTCATTGTTATTGTGCCGCGATAGGTATCGTCCGCCAAACTGCCGGTGGTCACCGTCAGCGTGACAGTTCCGTTCCCAGTTCCCGAGGCTGGACTCAGCCTCAACCAAGAGGCATTCTCGCTGGCAGTCCAGCTAAGTGTGCCACCCCCCGAGTTACTGATGCTCAAGGTCTGGGTTGCGGGGTTGGCGCCGCCCTGTGTCGCGGCGAAGGAGAGGCTTGTTGGACTTGTCCCAATGGCTGGTAGCGCAACAGGCGGAGGGACTCCAGCCGGTGTGAAGGTTGCTAGACCGCTTGCACCAGACTCATTATTCGCCGAATCGTAAGCCGTAATGAAATAGTACTGAGTCACCGCTGGCGTCCCAATATTGAAACTCGTTGCCGTTCCCAGCGTGGCGAGAAGTGAGGCTCTTCCAGACGACTGCGTGCAGGGTTGCTGACTGCATTGATAGACGCGATAGCCTGCCAGGTCTGGTTCACTGTTGGCGTTCCACGTCAATGTGGCACTCCACGCAGTACCCGACCACAACACAAGCACAGCAGCGATCGCTCTTACCCAGTTCATACGAATACTTCCACTGTGTACAGACCGGCGCAGGCACAACCTTTTCAGGTCATACTGTGGTAACTACGCAAGGGGCGTGCCGTTGTAGGAGGAGAAAGGTCAGAGCGGAAACCCAGCAAACGCGTCTTGGCGAGAGGGTCAGAGTAGTGGCCTGCAAGGAGACTGTAGGAAATGAGAGGCGATTCTTGAGCCGAACGCAGATTTTTTCAGAGGATAGAGGCTGAAGTCGTTTGCCTACAGATACAACAGTGAAAAGAAAAGAGAAACGTGAGAAGCCATTGATTGCTCTGGTCTGTTTGGTCTGTCTCGTTTTTTGGTTGAACCGGACTGCATAAGAGTATCAGTGTGTTAGCTTTCCGTTTTTCCGACTTCTTCTCGCAACTGAAACTTGAGGGAGGCATATTCTTTCATGCAATAGGCAAGTAGCCGATCGGAACCGAAGAGCATGACCATGCGACCATCCCGATCCACAAGCCGGCGCGTGTCCTGCGGCCAGTAGATACGGGCGATCACGTCGGGATCGCCGCTCACCCAGCGGGCCAAGACAAAGGGCATCCGCTCAACGGAAGTCTTGACCCCGTACTCACTTTCGAGGCGCGAGGCAACGACATCGAATTGGAGTTCTCCCACGGCGGCCAAGACCGGTTCCCGGCGCACATGATCTGGTGAATAGAATACCTGCATGACCCCTTCTTCTTCGAGCTGCTGGAGTCCCTTCTGGAACTGCTTCTGCTTCGTGAGATCCTGGCTTCGAAGCACGCCGAAGCATTCAGGGGGAAATTGCGGAATCGCATCAAAAGAGCGGGAAGTGCCGGCGCAGAGGGTATCGCCGATAGCAAAAAGCCCTGGGTTCACCAGCCCTACAACATCGCCCGGATAGGCTTCTTCAATCGTCTCCCGGTCACGGCCAAAGAGCCGGTGTGGGCGTGTCATTCGAATCTTCCGGTCCAGCCGCGCATGATAGACCATCATGTCCTTTTCAAAACGACCGGACACGATGCGCAAAAACGCCATTCGGTCACGATGTTGCGGGTCCATGTTCGCCTGAATTTTGAACACAAAACCAGAGAATTTTTCCTCTGTCGGTTGTATTGATCCTTCCGAACTCATCCGTGGGCCTGGTGGGGGAGCGAGCTCAAGGAAGCTGTTCAGAAAGGGCTCGACACCGAAATTCGTGAGCGCGCTTCCGAAGAAGACCGGCGTGAGTTTGCCGGCGAGAAAGCGGTCGCGATCGAACTTCGAGCCGGCGCCGGTCAGCAAGGCGATCTCATCCTGCAGCGGACCATAGGCTTCTCCGAGTGTCTCAGCCAAGCTTGGGTGGGGAAATGCCTCCACCCGCATCGGTGCTCGGCGCTGGTTATGCAGCGTCCGTTGGAAAAACAGAATTTGAGGTTGCTGAAGGTCGTACAGCCCCTGAAACCCTGACCCTTCTCCGATGGGCCAATTGAAAGGGACCGCCGTCATACCCAGGGTCTGCTCGATCTCTTCAAGGAGTTCGTAAGGATGACGGCCCGGCAGATCCATCTTATTGATGAAGGTCATGATCGGGATGTTGCGTTTGCGACAGACGGCGAATAGTTTCTTGGTCTGAGGCTCGATGCCTTTGGCGCAGTCGAGCACCATGACCGCGCTATCCACTGCCATGAGAGTGCGGTAGGTGTCTTCGCTAAAATCTTGGTGGCCCGGCGTATCGAGGAGGTTCACCCGTACGCCTTGATAATCGAATTGTAGCGCTGTGGAAGTAATGGAAATTCCACGTGCCTGCTCCAGTTCCATCCAGTCCGATTTCGCGGCACGCTGATGTGATCGCGCTTGCACAGCTCCGGCTAGGTGCACCGCGCCAGCGTATAAAAGGAGCTTCTCAGTCAGTGTGGTTTTTCCTGCGTCCGGGTGCGAAATAATAGCAAACGTGCGTCGCCGTGCCACTTCTCGCGCCAATTCATCGGACAACGACTTCTCAATCGGCAAAGACATAGACCATCCTTCTCTTGTTCAAGGCACCAAGCAAGGTACCATCTTGAAGTATCAGGGAATGTTTTAGCATCTGGCAAAGGAGAAAACTACGGGTAGGGGAAAAGCAGGTAACCCGTTTATCCTATGCTCGCGCAACGCGCACGATAGGAATGTGCTCATGATACGCGCTAAAGAGGGTCAGTCAGGCTCCCTTGAAAATGAAGCAGGAAACTAGGATGACACGCGAAGTGGAGACCCCCCCCATGGCCTCGACTGTTGCAGTGGATGGCTGAGGCGCAGTGTTTTACCCTTTGTAAGTGAACGCTGCCTGCAGAACGACGTAGCCTGTTGCTGCCTCTTGAATCACCGGTCACTCGATGCACTGACCGATCTGGCCCAACTAGTTTCTGGAACCGTTATCCTGCCTCTGTAAGTTACATCGACGCATCTGTTGCGAACACGAATCAACCATCCAAAAGCAGGTTGAAGTGCTAGCTCTCAGACGCTGACATTGCCCTTGGCCATCACACCTTCGGTCGACTAAAAATTGAGCCTGCCGGGAAGCTGACCGATACATTCTGTTCTTGTCAAACAGCGATAATCTTCACGAAGTGTTGCCCCCCTTCGGAGGTAACTCTTTCAGGTCTTTTGTAGAGGGTTTGAGGTGGATAGGCTTTCTCATAAGACGAGGGGCGTGCGCAGTGTAGCATCCTGCGTTGTCGCCACCATGTGAAGTTTCTTGCGAGAGGTTGAAGGAGGCTACACCATGGGGTCAAGCCAGAAACAGATTGAAGAAGCTCGGTCGAGTGAGCGCATCGCGCTCCAGTGTTCCATTGTCCTGGCAAGTAGCATGCAGGTGGGCGAGGGAGAGATTCTTAACATGTCGGGCC
>DATENE010000228.1:0-4052 GCA_035275205.1 Nitrospiraceae bacterium | reverse complement strand
AACAGGAGGATAGAGTCATGAACGAGCAAACACGATGTACATGGATGAGCATAACCAACTTATTTGCCGGTTTTCTTGCTGGAGTCTGCACCGGCGTGTTGTTCGCAGCTCAATCAGGTTCCCGGACACGGCGGCAACTTCACAGTCTCGCTAAGGATCTGCAAGAAGAAACGAATCACATTCTGACTGACGCAAGAACATCGATCGGCAAGGCGATCGAGCAGGGAAGAAGTTTTGTGAGATAAGCGACCGCAAGGTTGCCAGTCAGGATTATTTGTGAGACCGCAGCAGGCGGCATGAATGCGCTGGAGGAGATGACGTCACGAACCTGCTTCGCCAAGAATAGTGGAGAGATTATCAGGAGAAAAGCCAATGCGATGCCAACGTTGTCAAGGCTGTATGGTCGGCGATCATTTCATGGACCTTCTGAATGTGACCGGCGAGATAGTGTTCAAAGGGTGGCGTTGTCTGAATTGTGGAAACATCACCGACCCCGTCATCGTCGGACATCATCAGTCGACAGCGAGTCTTCCTGCAAAATCGAGGCGGCGATGGTGGGGAGTCGCTCTCATGCATACCGGTTCGTGAAGTCATGAGAGTACTCCTTGCAAAGAGGAGACCGTAGTGTCCAATCTAATTGTTGTTTCAAACCGTGAACCGTATGAGCATAACTCAGTCGACGGCGGTGTTGTCTGTCAGCATACTGATGGGGGATTAGTTTCGGCCTTGGACCCGGTAATGAAATGTATTGGCGGCACGTGGGTGGCCTGGGGCAGTGGAGACGCCGATCGGGGTGTGCCAGGTCAGGTCGATGGTCTTCCTGTCCCTCCTGAGTCGCCGGCCTATCGATTGCGACGAGTCTGGTTGGAATCTGCAGTGGTCAGAGACGGTGTCCAGGGCTATGCCAACGAAGTATTGTGGCCGCTCTGTCATGTCACATTGGATCGAGTGTTCTACCGGAAGGCGTTCTGGTCCGGTTACCAGACGTTGAATCGACGCTTCGCGGACACGGTGTTAGACGAGTTAGACAGGCAACCTGCTTCCGTGTGGGTCCATGATTATCACCTCGGGATTCTACCGGCGTTGATTAAAAAAGAATCACCCGCTACTACCATCTGTCATTTCTGGCATATTCCCTGGCCGGGACCGGACGTACTCCGCATCCTGCCGGAACGGCGAGAATTGCTTGAATCGCTTCTCGCGGCCGATTGTCTCGCCTTTCAGACGATGTCGTATGCGACAGCGTTCGCAGATTGTGTGACGAAGTTTTTGGATGCCTCCGTCTCCATCGATCCGTTTAAGGCGATTGTACTGTACCGCGGGCATAAGACGAAACTGACAGCCCGTCCGATCAGTGTGCATGTCAGCCAGTTTTCCGAATTGGCAAGGTCGACGGAAGTTGAAGACCTCATAACTCGCACACGGCGACGGCTTGGGGTTTACCGGGGGGTTCGAATCGGACTCGGTGTCGATCGCCTCGATTACACCAAAGGTCTGATGAAGCGTCTGTGGGCGCTGACGGATTTTTTCGAGCGATACCCCCAGTATCATGGGAAGTTCACATTTCTTCAGGTGGCCATTCCGACTCGAAACAATGTTGAAACCTATTGCCGGTATCGGGAGCTGATTAGAAAGACCGTGACGGAGATCAATGACCGTTTCGGGCTGCCGGCGGAAGGGAAACAGAAGGGTTGGAAACCCATCGAGTATATCGAAGGACGCGTGACCCCACCCACGCTCGTAGCGTACTACCGGATGGCCGACCTGACACTTGTCAGTTCGGTGTATGACGGAATGAACCTCGTAGCCAAGGAATATGTCGCTTCGCAGGTCGATGAGACCGGTGTGCTTATTGTGAGCCATCTCGCCGGAGCCGCGGAGGAACTACAAGGAGCCCTGGTTGTGAATCCGTACGACCAGGAAGGAATGGCCGATTCAATCAGACTGGCCCTGGAGATGCCTGAGAACGAACGACGAGAGCGGATGCGGCAAATGCGTCTCTATCTCAGCACCCACGATATTTATCACTGGGCCGAGAATTGTTTGCGCGATGTGAACATTGAGGTCGGTCAGTTAGCAAGCGTGTCGGGATGAACCCGCGCAAAGCGGGTACAGTGACTACACACTCGCGTTGGACGTCGATTTGCGACGAAGGCATTGAGGATATCTTTATCGAGAACACTAATCTTGCGATGCGTTGTACGATCGTATCATGAAGCCGAATCTGCGTGCGTGACCGCGACGGTATATCCAGTGTCGCTCGACCACAAGGTAGGGCGAATCCCAACCGACTCCTCTAATTGAACAGCGTCGGATCGATGGTTCATATAGATGTCAGGCTGTTTGAGGGCGCGGTCTGTGTCGTGACGGATACGACTGGTCATATGGACAGCAGGATGCAGCAAATGATCCGATCATGGAGGAGCCAATGAAACCAGCTACGAATGTCTTGGCAGCTGCGCTCGTTGTGGAAATGGTACTCGGACTGATATGGGAGCCGGCAGAGCACATCGTACAGGCCGCAGAACAGACTGGTGAGACGGCGCAGAACATAGAGTCGGCAAATCCGACGTGGTCCGGTGGCGCCGCAGTCGGTTTTCTCAGTAACACACCGGACGGGACTGCCGTTGCACTCAATTTACACGCCGACCGATTCTTGCAGAGAAATGTATCCCTGGGGCCGCTTTTGCAGCTCGGCTTTACAGAAGACATGAATCAGGTTGGGTTTTCGGGTCAAGGAAAGTATTGGATCGACATTTCCCAGACCGACAATCGAGCAAAACTAGTGCTGCAAGCCGGGGTCGGATTCGTTCATGCGGATCATGCTCGAAACGATACCTCGTTCTTGATCCCTCTTGGAATGGGCGTTGATTACTCGATGACTCAAGCTATTGGCCTCACCGGGACATTCTTGCTCAACTTTACTGATCTCGATACGGTGGCGCGTAGTCATACAAACGTGATGCCTGGTCTTGCATTCGGTGTACGGTTCTAATTCCGCGAAGGTTACGTGGTCTCTCCTGTCTGTGTGCCAGGTAAGGAAACATTCATATTGATGAGAGACGGCGATATGGCGCTCTGCAGCAGCGTACATAAGCTTGCGGAAGACCCTTCATGAATAGTCCATGCTACGGGCGATCGGTGGAGAGACGTTTGGCGAGGCGGTGGGCCAGTCGAACCATGCCTGCCGAGCGATCAGCTGGATCAAGCAGCACATTCATGACATACAGGTGACTGGAGTCGGCCAAAGCGGCGGAGAGTCTTCGCTCGAACTCTCCTTGGGTTGCGATGCGCATGCCTACTCCGCCTCCGATCACGTCGCAAATTCGTTCATAACGCCATTCGTGGACGTCGTTGAAGGGGCCTTCGAGAATCTCCCGCTCAGTAGAGTAGCCACGATTATTCAGCACGATGACGATCGGCGTTTGACCATATCGCACAGCGGTCGAGAGTTCTGTTCCGGTCATTTGAAACGCGCCGTCGCCAACCAGCACGATCGGTCTGAGGGTGGGATCGGCAAATGAGGCGCCTACAGCTGCCGGGACGGCAAATCCCATCGAGGTGTAATAAGCTGGAGAAATGAACTCGAATCGGCCGTGGACATGGAGATCGGCTGCTGCAAAGAGCGACTCTCCGACGTCGGCGATGACGAGGGTATGTTCGTTCAAGAGGCTATCGAGATGCCGGAAGAGTCCATTCAAGGTCACGGGGGCATCCGGCGCAATTGTACCTTGTATCACGGAGAGCGGTGCCGGCAGTGGGCGGGAAGGAAACGAAGGGAGTGTATTGCTTACCAGTGCCTTCACGAAGTCTTGAAAACGGATGGCATCGTAGCGGTGGTGTTTGATCGCGACCCGATCGGCTGTCGCGTGAATTGTACGGCCTTCCGTCAGTAAGGGCGAATCGGCAGTGAGATCCTCGACATCGGATAAGATCGATCCCAGGATCAGCAGGCAGTCGGATGCATTGATGAACTGTTGGACCTCGTCACGTGCGATGAGACCCCCGTATACCCCGACGTAGAGTGGGTGATCTTCACGGATAATGGACTT
>DATENE010000227.1:0-20700 GCA_035275205.1 Nitrospiraceae bacterium | reverse complement strand
GGTAACAACAATATCGGTGATGGGCCGTTCAATTTGCTGTTTCATGCGAGGCCCGCCGCGTGAAACAGAGATATCCTAGCAGAGGCGGATATGAAAAGCTATAGACCCTAGGGTTGTACATTCGCGGCGCTTGCACGCGGTCCTACACATCCGCATTGCCGGTGGGACCAGGGCCGGGCCAGATGAGATAGGGTGGCTTCTTCATCGTCTCGGATGAATGCGGGTAGAGACGTTGGGCATATCTGTACGCGTCTTCAAACTTGGGTGCGGAGCAGGGCGGAAACTAGAGCATCGATCGCGCAGGATCTAGAGGAAGGGAACGAAGGCGCGAGGGATAGAAACGTCACCTTGCTTCTTGAAGAGAGTTGACGCCGGAAGGGGCTTACTGTACGATGATCCTCACATCGTTGTCGCAGTAGTCCGGCGGCGCGGCTGTATACATCATAACGGACTTCGCGATCGCATCGCGACCAGGTCCTGTCGGAGTTGATGCCTTCCTGGTTTCTCTCCCCTCGGTTCTCTGATCCCGTCTTAATGCGATCACACTGAAAGGATAGTGCATTGCATACCTCTGTTCACACGAGTTTTCACACCCTGGGCCTTTCTGAACCGCTTTTGCGGGACTTGACGGCAGCGGGCATGCTGGTTCCCACTCCCATTCAAGCTCAGGCCATTCCACCCGCCCTTGAGGGCCGGGACGTCATCGGTTGCGCGCAAACTGGTACCGGAAAAACGGTGGCGTTTGTTGTCCCCATGATCGAACGGCTCGCGATTTTGCCGAAAGGTCAGCCGCAAGCCTTGATTCTCGCACCGACGCGAGAATTAGCGTTGCAGATTTTTGGTGCAATCGAGAAGCTCGGTCGCAGCCACCACATCTCAGCCACGGTTATCGTCGGGGGGAGCGATATGCAGGCGCAAATCAGAGGATTACGCCAACGACCCGATATTTTGGTTGCCACACCGGGTCGGCTGCTGGACCACATGTGGAACGGGACGATCAATTTGGCTCCGATTAAAATCCTAGTGCTCGATGAAGCCGACCGTATGCTCGATATGGGCTTTGCTCCACAGATTAATCAGATTCTTGACGCGTTGCCTGTGGAGCGACAGACGTTACTCTTTTCCGCCACAATTCAGACGGATGTCACCCACCTGGTTCAAACGAGCCTGAACGGCGCCGTTCGCGTGATGGTGACACCTGCCTCGACGACGGCTGACGGTGTGACTCAGGCGTTGCATCATACGACCCCTCAGGAGAAGACGAAGCTGTTAGTGTCGTTGTTGGCAACGGAACGTGGGACTGTCCTTGTATTCGCTCGGACGAAGAGCCGGGTCGATCGACTTGGCCAGGCGCTTGAACAGGCTGGCCATCGTGTCGCGGTCATCCACGGAGACCGAAGTCTGCCTCAGCGCCTCCGTGCTCTCGATGGATTTAAACGAGGACAGGTCAGAATTCTCGTCGCGACGGATATTGCAGCCCGAGGGATTGACGTGGCAAATATCGGCCACGTGGTGAATTACGATTTGCCGAATTGTCCGGAGGACTATATTCATCGTATTGGACGGACAGCCCGGATGAAGATGACCGGGCAAGCCACCAGTTTCGTGACCTTCGAGGAACGTGACCAGCTGTGCGCGATCGAAACATTGTTGGGACATGCTGTGCCGTTGGCAGAGGGCAGCCCTCGCCCCAATGACCGTCCGCATGTGCGGGGTGGGGCTGAACGTTCCAGAGGCGATCGTCAGCGGTGGGGCCGTCCAGGCGAGGACCGGAGCCAGCATCAGCCGAGTTCTCCACCACACCGGAGGGGAGCCAGGCTTCTCAGGACGGAGTCAAACAGCTAGGGTGACGTCAGCGACGGGTATCGACTGACAGATACAAATGTATGAACGATCAGAGGAGTATCATCGTGACAAACCCAAAGGCTGACGGGCTGCACACGGGGAAGAGATGGGTGAGAATTCCTGATGGTACGAAGGTCAGGTTTCGAGAGGACGGCCGCGAAGGCATTATCGACGGATTGACGGAATTAGTAGTCGGCCCTGGCCGAAATCCGGATACCCGGACGCAGTATCGCGTCAATATCGGAGATCCTGACCGGACACTTGCCATTGAGGACGATTTGCTTGTCCTGACTGATGCGGATGGTGTCGTGCTCATGGTGAAGCAGAAGGGCGAGTATCGCCGTGTGGTCACCCAACAACTGCAAGCAGTCTTTGGCGCTGACCGTTTTGTGAGAGCGGCGTAAGGGCGGGAGTGAAGTACAGTGCAGGGCTCGCGCTATCCCTAATAGAGTGGCTCTTGTGGGCCCCACTGAAGCCCTGCCAGATCAGGATCTTCCCCCTCTGTGTTCTGAGGGCGAACGGGCTTCTCAGTCTTGCGCTGTTCTCGGCGGGCGTCTTTCTCACGCCGCTGAACTTGTTTCGCTTTCTCACGGTCTCGTTTTGCGATGGTTGTTTTTCCTGCTCGTCCGATGGCGCCCTCCTTTGCGTCGAGGCTCGAATTCAATCCCCGAACGCCTGCTGTCTATAGGGTCCTAGCCTCTTGAATCGGGAATATGGTTGGTGATCTTGGATTCCTGTTCGGCCGTGCGGGAACGAGTGCCCTGGCCGAACCCACGGCTCGCCATGTTCGACACTTGCCGACGGATATCTTCCATTGAGGTCGTCCGGCTGGTATCAATAGGACCAGGAAGGCCAAGCACCTCCCATCGGATTTTCGGTTTGCGCGTCGCTCGTGCTCTGTTCTTTCTCGTCTTGTCGGCTCGCCAGCCGGTGGATAGCTTCATACGTGCTCCTTTATAGAACTCGGCATCTCCAACGTGGGAAAACGCTCGAAGGAGATGAAGGGGTCGGATGGAACTGCCCAATTCACATCGTTCCTCTTCCTGCCGGGCGTCTCAGTGCAGAAAGTGATGGAACGCATGAGCAGCGTCTACTGCCAAAAATCGCGCTGAAACAATCAATGTGATGTGAACCGCGCGAAGGCTACTGCCAGCTCATTCAACGGTATAAAGTACCATGGGCCATGGCGAGAGTCAAATAGGGTATTTAGCTAATTATATACATTTTCTAGTAGAGATGGCCCTCGGCCTGTGTTGACACGACGCTGTCGAACGGTTGCGCACATGTTGTGTGCCGGAGGCGCAGGATACTGTGGTCGTCGAAAACGGAAGCTATCGAGATTCAGCGGTCCTATTCATCGTATACCCAACGCGGATCGAGTCATCGACAATGATTCGAGGGTCAATGAGGAATTTTCCGGCCAGGTGAATCTGATCATGCAGCCCGTGAGTATTGCGTTGGGGCAGCGTCCGTGGAGGTTGAGGCAATATTAGGAGAGGCCGGCAATCGGACAGTTGAGACCAGAAAAGCAGGGGCGCGGTCTGTCTGAGGTTTGACACTCATGGGTTTGGTGGATGAGTTCTTCTCTGTGTGCGACGATTCGATTAGTGTGATTGTGAAATTGTATTTGTGAAAAGTACGTTCTGATGTACGCTGGAAACATGTAGGGGCGCTCTATGGTACAGACCTCGCATCGATCCTCTGTTCTAAATAGATTTCGCCAACATCCTCGTGTCCGTGTCTCTGCTCCTTTTGTCTGCGCCCTATCTCATTGCCAATCACGTCGTTGGTTGCGGAGGCCCGGGGTCGACTTGGGCCTGGTCTATGATCTTTCGATACGTGGCGCCCGAGTCAGCACGCAGGCTGAGATCAAGCCAGGAGATGAAATCACATTGAGCCTGCGTCTTCCCAAGCAAATCAAGCCTGCCGATATCGCCGTCGCTACCGTGAAGTGGGCGAAGGATCAATTCTTTGGCCTGGCTTTCACGGAATTATCTTCTGCTGCACAGAATCGCCTGAAAAAGTACGTGGCGGTCGTTTCAACGACTGCCGCGTAGGCTCCCGCTCATTTGCCGCCACATCCTGCCATTCTCACGTCGTGTCGTGCTTGAAGGAACGTGCGGCGACGGCACTTTTGCTGGTGCATGCATCAGCTTGCAATAGTGGGTGGCTGTTCGTGCCGGGTTGGGCGTGGTACTCGATGGGTTGTAAGGGGGTGCGAAAGCTATATGTCCGATCTCACTGAACCTGGGGGATGAGCTTCCGATCAGTCTGCGCGAGCGGGATCAGACTGCGAGGATGATGTCGACTATGGCGAGCCATGTATTCTTTGAATCTGATTACTTGATGGCCACCGCTTTGACTTCCTTGAACGTAGTCTGGCCAAGCAAGACTTTCTGAACTCCGTCCTGCATGAGTGAGGTCATGCCCTCTTCAAGGGCGGTGTGCAGCATCTCTTCAGTTCTCGCCTTCGTCTGAATCATGCGTTTGATTTTGTCTGACCCCAAAAGTAACTCATGGATGGCTACGCGTCCTTTATAGCCTGTGCGATTGCAGGTTTCGCATCCCTTTCCGCGGGTTAGGCGGAATGTATTGTCTTGTGGGATGCCGAGCTTGTCCCAATGTTCAGGTCCATAACCCTGGCGGATTTCCTCGTATTCTATGGCCGTTCCAACGTACTGTTCCTTGCAATCCTTGCAAATCCGGCGTGTGAGGCGCTGGGCAAGGACTCCCAACATGGCATCGGCAAAACTGAACGGGTCGCAGCCCATATCGAGAAGCCGGGTGACGGTTTCAACCGCGCTGTTTGTGTGGAGCGTGCTCATAACGAGGTGTCCGGTCAATGAGGCTTCTATGCCGATATCAGCCGTTTCTTTGTCTCGCATTTCACCGACCATAATCACGTCTGGGTCGGCCCGAAGAAACGCGCGCATGGCAGCAGCAAACGTGAAGTCGATTTTTGGCAGAACTTGAACCTGCCGGAGTCCATACTGTGTAATTTCGACCGGGTCTTCCGCCGTCCAGATCTTTAAGTCAGGGGTGTTGATGAATCCGAGGACAGAGTGGAGGGTTGTCGTTTTTCCTGAGCCGGTTGGTCCGACGCAGAGAATGATGCCATAGGGTTTTGCGGCGATCAGCTTGATGGCTGCGAGATTCCTGTCCGAGAACCCCATCTTGTCGATGGGCAGCGGTTCGCTGGCCGCGAGCAGACGCATGACCACGTCTTCGTTGAATCCGGCAGTGGGAATCGTCGCGACGCGCAATTCGATTTCCTTGTTCTCGGACAGCTTAAATTTGATCTTGCCGTCCTGGGGTTTCCGCCGTTCCGCAATGTCGAGGCTGGCCATAATCTTTAGACGCGACACGATGGCGCGCCGATAGCTTTGCGGAATCTTCATATATTCGAAACAGTCGCCGTCGACCCTGAAGCGAACAAGCGTTTCACGCTTGTCACCATATGGCTCGACGTGAATGTCGGAGGCGCCTTGTCGATAGGCATCGGCGATGATTTGATTCGCGAGTCGCACGATGGCGTTATCGTTTTCATCGAGCCCGCCTCCGGCATCCTCCGTCGCCGCCTCTTGGGCTTCATTGACAAGTTCGCCGAGAATGTCGGAGACGTTTTCATCTAACTTTCGTGTACTTCCGGCGTCTCCCTGTCCTGTGGCGGAGCCGAGGAACTGGGCGATATCACGACGGAGGCTGATTGCAAAGCGAATGTTCAGGCCGGGGAACGTCCGTTTAATATCCGCCACGCGATCGAGATCGCCGGGGTCATCCGTCAAAATCTCAATGGCGGTTCGGTCCCGCTTGAGAGGCATCCAATGGTTTTTCTTGAGGTAGTCGACATTCAGGTTTCTCAGAAGTTCGACATCGACAATGGTTCGATCGCTGTACTCGATGTATGGACATTTGTAAAACAGGGCGAGCGACTTGCCGATATCGAGTTTCGGTACCTTGTACCTCTCAATCAGGATGCTCTCGAAATCCGACATGCCTTTCCGTGACTCGGCAATCGCCTGGTCCAATTCGTTCTGAGTAATGCGGTTGTTCGTGACCAGACGATCGAACTTGGTTGGGTTTTTCTTCGAGATCTTGCGGAGATTAAAGAAGGCGATACCGAGGGCCTTTGCAATCTCCGCGACGGACTCTTCATCTTTTCTTGTAAACCGTGGGCCGCTCTTTTTGTTGAGGAGTTGGAAGACACCCATCAAATACTTGTTGTCCGCCACGATCGGGTAGGTCAGGACCTGCTTGGTTTTGAACCCAGTCCGTTTGTCATAGGATGTGTCGTGGACGAGTGAGGGATGGACGCCTTGCAGCTCGGCAATGTTATAGGCGTCGGCAATGCTCACTGGGCGGAGATACTTTGCGCAGAACCCAGCCAAGCTTTGTTCGGTAATGGGAATGCGGATTTCCTCGATGCTGTCGATGTGGGGGATTTTGGAGAAAATTTCTTTCTTCTCCGGATCGAACGCGAAGATGGTGAGGTCTTCGGCATCGAATATGCTGAGGACTTCCTTGCGCATATCGAGCAGAATATGGTCTAGATCGCTGGCTGCATGGATTTGGTCCGTGATGCGCTTGACGTTCTCGGCGAACGCCACTTTCTGCTGAAGTTCCTGAAGATTTTGCGGGATGGGATTGGCTTGCATTACATGGGCTCCTGCCTACCGACTACGAAGGCCATTGCCGGATCCGTATGCTTAACGAAGAGCGTGCATGATCTACGTGACCACCGTACCTTGAAGCAGCGATTGAAGCTCAGTCTAGCTGATCACGGTTGGAAGGCAAGGAAAAGGCGGTTTCAGACTGAGAGGGTTACGAGCGTGACGACAGGGATGAAGTCGTTGACATGTGGTAGGGTGTTCAACCTGCTTGTGTATGAATCAGGTGAGCGGTGACTTGCGCCGGAGGCAGCTTGAGTTTGACCCCGTCCTTTCGAGTTTTGACCTCCACCACTCCTTCTGCGAGGCCTTTGTCTCCGACAACGACTTGGAAAGGAGCCCCCATCAGGTCCGCATCGTTGAATTTCACGCCCGCTCGTTCGTCTCGATCATCCCAGAGTACTTCGAGCCCTGCCGCCTGCAGTTCGTCGTAGAGCTGCGCGGTAACCTGAGCGGTCTGCGCTGATTGGGTGAGCGGAAGAAGATGCACATGGAACGGCGCGATGGGGAAGGGCCAGATAATGCCCTTCGCGTCGTGGTTCTGTTCAATCGCAGACGCGGCGGTGCGTCCGACGCCGATGCCGTAGCATCCCATGACGGCAAGACATTCTTTGCCATGAAGGTCGAGGAAGGAGGCCTTCATGGCTTCACTGTATTTGGTGCCGAGCATGAAGACATGTCCGACCTCGATGCCTTTCGTCGTCTTCAGTGTTCCGTCTTTTCTGGGTGACGGATCTCCTGAGCGGGCGCTGCGGAGATCTGCAAACTGCTCGACGTGAAAGTCACGATCCCAATTCGCGTCGACATAGTGCGTATCGATCTGATTGGCGCCGATGACGACGTTGCGCAAGGCTTTGACCGCGTGGTCGGCAATAATCCGAACGTGTTTCAGACCAACGGGACCGGCAAATCCTACCGGCGCGCCGGTGACTTGCTCGGCGACGGCGGAAGTGGCGAGTTCAAGTTCAGTCACTCGCAGGAGCCGTTGAATCTTGATCTCATTCGCCTCATGGTCTCCCCGGATCAATACGGCGACCGTGTCTTTCCCTGTCGAATAGAGCAGCGTTTTCACGAGGTGTGTAGGGGAGACGTTCAAGAATCTTGTGACCTCTTCGACTGTCCGGCAGAGAGGCGTGTGGACGGTGCGCAGAGGACGAGGGGTTTCGGTGTCCACTTCAGTAGGAGGCAGCACCTCGGCTTGTTCGACGTTGGCGGCGTAGGTGCCGGTATCGCTGTACACGATGGTGTTCTCTCCTGTTTCGGCGAGCACCATGAACTCATGAGATGAACTACCACCGATCAGTCCGGTGTCGGCTTCCACGGCTCGGAAGGTAAGGCCGCATCGCGTAAAGATGCGGGTATAGGCATCGTACATTTTCTGGTAGCTGAGCCTGGCGCTTGCTTCGTCCTGATCAAAACTGTAGGCGTCTTTCATAATGAACTCACGTCCTCGCATGAGTCCGAAGCGGGGACGGATTTCATCTCGAAACTTTGTTTGGATCTGATAGAAGTTCAGCGGCATCTGCCGATAGGAGCGGACTTCACGTCTGAATAAGTCGGTGATCACTTCCTCATGGGTCGGTCCTAAGCAGAACTCGCGCTCGTGGCGATCCTTGAAGCGGATCAATTCCTTGCCGTAGAAGTTCCATCGGCCGGTTTCTCGCCACAACTCTGCGGGAGAGGCAACGGGCATGAGCAGTTCTTGGGCTCCAGCCCGGTTCATCTCCTCACGAATGATCTGTTCGACCTTTCGAATGATCCGGAGACCGAGGGGGAGATAAGTGTAGATACCAGCGGCCACCTTGCGAATCAGACCGGCTCGGAGCATGAGCGTATGGCTGACGGTTTCCGCTTCTCCAGGATCTTCTCGCAGTGTAGGGATTAAAACTTGGGAAGTCCGCATGATTCTGTGAGAGAGATCAAAAAGTCTTCATACTCAAACGGCATCATGTCTGATGTGCCGGTGAGCGAGGAGATGCGTGACTGACATGACGACGTTCGACGCGCAGACTTTCTGACTCATTACCTATCGCAAGAAGATTCGTTCAAGGTCATTCCAAAACGCAAAGATCATGACCCCCACTAATAGCACGAGGCCGGCTTGTTGTGCGAGTTCCCGCTGACGTTCGCCGAGGGGTTTGCGGAGGATGCCTTCAATCAGGAAAAACAACAAATGGCCGCCGTCGAGGATGGGAATGGGGAGCAAATTGAGGACGCCCAGATTGATGCTCAGAATGGCGATGAGAAAGACCACACTTGAGGCCCCCTGCGCAGCGGCTTCTCCGGAAATATTGGCGATCGTCAGTGGGCCGCCGATGTTCTTGCTGGAGATGTCCCCGACGATCATTTTGTAGAGGCCGATTACGGTCAGCTCGGTCCAGCCCCACGTGGCGCCCAAGCCGTCGTAGAGTGACAGCAAAGGAGTGCTGGAGCGCATAATCGAACGGCCTGGCCCTGAGATGCCGATCTTGCCGACTTCGACCGACTGGCCGTTGACCGTCGTCTTCTCGGAAGAGGGCGTCACGGTGAGCGAGACGCGATGCCCCTCTCGCAAGACCTCCAGTTTGAGCGGATGGTTGGGGTTTTCTTTCACGATGCCGGTCATCTGGGACCATGTATGGATCGTCTGGCCATCGATGTTGACCACATGGTCCCCGGCTTGAAGCCCGGCTTTTGAGGCAGGAGAACTTTGCATGACTGACGTGACGAGAGGCGGTGTTTCTTCGACACCCAGGTAGTATCCGGGTTCTTGTGCTGAGGCTTGCGGCCCGGGGATCTTCGTGGGCGTGACCGTCAGCGTTTTGGTCTGCTCGTCTCGTTTGATTTCCAGTGTCAGTGGTTGTCCGTTGCTTTTCGCCACGGCGTCGAATAGTTCGGTTCTGGTGGAGATGTCCTGCCCGTTGACACGGCTGACACGATCTCCGATTCGGATACCTGCGGTATCGGCCGGAGAGCCGGGAGCCATCGCTTCGATATCGGGGGTGAGATCCTGGAACGTGGGCACGAAAAGCGGCGCTCCAGTCGCGAGCCATCCGGCAAAAATAAAATACGCCAGAATGAAGTTAAACCCAGGTCCTGCGGCGACAATCAAGACTTTGCCCCACAATCCTTTGTGTGCAAATGACCGCGCACGATCTTCTTGTGTGGTCGCCTCGGTCTCATCTTCGCCGAATAGCTTTACATAGCCACCGAGAGGAATGGCTGAGAGGAGATATTCCGTTTCGCCCATTTTTCGGCCGAAGAGCTTCGGTCCGAATCCAAGAGAAAACTTGAGGACTCTGACGCCAACCCAGCGAGCGGCCAAGAAATGCCCGAGTTCATGGAACGCAACTAATACGCCCAGAACGATCAGGAACCACCACGCCTTCTGCAAGAGCAACCAGACGGTATCGGGGGACCAGGTAAATGCCGTGAACACAGTATATGCTCCTTCGTATAGACCTAGCGTGTCAACGCGAGAACCAAAGATTCGGCTTTCTCTCGGCCCCAGCGATCCGCTTCCAGCGCGTCTTCCAACGTCTCGACGTCTTTGGTGGTGTGAGTTTCCATCGTGCTGTGAATGATTTCCGCAATGTCGGTGAACCGGATACCCCCGTTCAAGAATGCCTCGACTGCAATTTCATTTGCGGCATTCATCGTGGCCGGCATCGTACCGCCGATCCGCAGGGATTCATATCCGAGACTCAAGCAGGGGAACCGTGCGTGATCCGGCTTGCAAAACGTCAACTTCCCGATCTCCGTCAGATCCAACGAGGGCAGATCCAGCGGCATACGCCCCGGATATCTCATGGCATAGGAAATAGGTGTTCGCATATCCGGCAATCCCAATTGCGCGATCATTGAACGATCTACATATTCTACCAGAGAATGAATGATGCTTTCCCGATGGATCATGACCTCGATCTGGGACTCCGGAATATCGAAGAGCCATCGGGCTTCAACAACTTCGAGCCCTTTGTTCATGAGGGTAGCGGAATCAATCGTAATTTTGGCGCCCATCTTCCAATTGGGATGTTGAAGTGCCCGTTCAGCTGTTACGTTCTGAAGCTCCTCATGGCCCAGGGTCCAAAGTGCTCCTCCGGACGCCGTCAAGATCAGTCGGCGGACATCCTCTTTGCGATGGCCTTCTAACGATTGGAAGATCGCGCTGTGTTCGCTGTCGACCGGGAAGATGTGAACGCCATGTCGTCGCGCTTCGTCCTGCATCAGTTTACCCGCCATCACCATCGGTTCTTTATTGGCCAAGGCGATTTGCTTTTCGCTTCGGATCGCCGCAAGGGTGGGCACGAGGCCGGCTCCACCGACGATGGCAGAAATGACAAGTTCCGCTTCGGGCGCAGTAGCAACCTGAATCAATCCTTCTTCTCCAGCCAAAATTTCTACAGGCAGTCCCGCGCAGCGATGTCGGAGACGGGCGGCAGCGGAGGCATCCGATAGAGCCACCAATCGGGGTTTGAAGCGGCGGATCTGCTCTTCGAGTTTCTCATCATTGCTGCCGGCAGTCAGTCCTGCCACCCGGAACTCTTCGGGGAATCGGTCCACAATATCTAAGGTGCTGGTGCCGATCGATCCAGTCGATCCAAGGATGACGATCGTTTTCATAGGGACTCCTTCACTCAATGACGCGTAACCGGCTCACCATTGTGACATAGTAGTAGAAGACGGGGGCGGTGAACAAGAGACTGTCCAGACGGTCGAGCATGCCTCCGTGGCCCGGCAGAATTCCGCCGGAGTCCTTCATGCCGACGCTGCGTTTCATGGCTGATTCGGTCAGGTCGCCCCAAAGACCCGTGATAGTCAGCAGGGTAGCCAAGATCAGACAGTCGAGATTGGACAAATCAGGGAGAAACCACCAACGAGCTCCATACGCGACGAGTATGGCACCAAACCAACCGCCGACCAAGCCTTCCACAGTTTTTTTGGGACTAATCGTGGGGGCCAGCCGATGTCGCCCGTACAGTGTGCCGATATAATAGGCGCCGGTATCGGATGCCCAGGTGACCAGTAGGAGAAAAAAGATCAGCCATTCACCCCCAGGCAGGAGCCTGGTCATTGAGAGGGCGCCGAGTGTGAGGCCTAGGTAGAGCACGCCGAATAGGGTCAGGGCGCCATCCCTCAGACTCTGTTCCAGGGGAGCACGGCTCAATAGCGGGACAGAAATTATGCCGACCAGTGTCGCGAGGAGGGTTGGAACGAGGATGTCCGGCCAGTGTGTTTCGAGAATCAGAGCGGCGAATCCTATCAGGCCGATCCCTACCAGCCAGGAGTGGCTGCGGCCGCCGAAACATAATCGGTAGAACTCGAAGAGCGCGAGCCCTCCCGCCAACACCACGAAACCGGAAAATGCGAGGGGTGGGAGGTAGCGAATGACGGCATATACGAGTGGAGCGAGGACCAGAATAGTATAGATCCGACGAGGATCGAATCGGGGCGCCGCCGTGGGCGTTGGCTCAGCCTGCTGTTGGCCGGTGGTTTTATATTCCTGCATGGGGAGGTTGAGCTCGGCCACTATGACGAAATGGCACTGAGGACGCGACCGAATCGCCGTTCGCGTCTCTGGTATTCCAGTAAGGCCTGCAAGAGTTCGCGGCGACGGAAGTCGGGCCACAGGGTCGGAGTAAAATAGAGTTCGGTGTAGGCGAGCTGCCAGAGGAGAAAGTTGCTGATTCTCGTTTCGCCGCTGGTTCGAATGAGTAAGTCGGGATCGGGCAAGTCATGGGTGTAGAGGTATTGTTGAATACGGGACTCATCCACATCGTCCGGCTGCAGCTTTCCGTCTTGCGCTTCATGAAGGAGATCACGCACCGCGTCGACGATTTCAGCGCGGCCACCGTAACTGAGGGCGACGGTGAGATGCAGCTTGTCGAGATGGGCTGTTTCCTGTTCGGCGGCCCGAACCCATTGGAGGGCGGAGGCCGGGAGGGAGTCGAGCCGTCCGATCGTGCGTAGCCGGACACCCTGCTCAATCAGTTTGGATCGTTCCGTTGAAAGGTAGTATTCAAGCAGGCCCATCAGTGACGAGATTTCCTGAACAGGGCGTTTCCAATTCTCTTGTGAAAACGCGTAAATTGTCAGGGCGTGGATGCCCAATTCCAAACAGACCGTGATCATTTCCCGGACGGACTTGATCCCTTCCCGGTGACCGGCGATGCGGGGGAGGCTTCGCAATTCTGCCCAACGACCATTGCCATCCATAATGATGGCGATGTGCTTGGGTAAGAGGTCCGATTCAAGTTTTGTGACAAGCTCTTCTATGGATAGTTGATCCACGGGCGACGGGTCCTTCGTGTCCATAAAAAGTGCGGTTGGTAAAGATCCCTTCGCGCAAGGAGCGTGCGGTAGGTGGGCAAAGTCTACTGGTGAGGGTGACGAATGTCAAACAAATTTTCGTAAAAGTCCTGTAAAAGCCATGAGTTGGATGAATTGTCATTGCGCCTATCAAAAGTGATCGGCTATACTTCCCCGTCTATCCGCAAGCCAACCGTCGTGAGGATTCGTACACCATGGGTGAACTTGTTCAGTTAAAGTCCTTTGGTCTGACCGAAGGCGAGGTGCTTGGGGCGCTTGGTCGGGTTAAAGTTCGCGATGTCGACTATGCCGATCTCTACTTTGAATGCTGTGTGTCCGAGTCCGTCTCGATGGAGGAATCCCTCGTCAAGCGGGCGACGAAGAGTGTGTCGCAGGGTGTGGGGGTGAGGGCGACAGCGGGGGAAAAAACCGGCTTTGCCTATTCCGATGAGCTGACGAAGAAGGATCTCGAACTCGCTGCTGATACGGCCCGCTACATTGCCAATTCACCGAGTGGAACCGGGACGGTTCCGGTGCCCGTAGGCCAACGCCCGACACGAGATCTCTACCCGATCGAACGGGCACAAGCCGAAGTTGCCACGGCAGCTCGCGTGTCCTTATTGAATGCGATCGATGCCGAAGCGCGTCGGTACGACCCGCGTATTAAGAATGTCATGGCCTCGTTTAACACGGAATATAAGGTGGTGATGGTTGCCACTTCGGATGGCACGCTGATCGGAGATGTGCAGCCGCTTTCGAGACTGCAGGTCACATGTATCGCCGAGGAGAATGGTCAACGACAAGCCGGCTCGTTCGGTGGTGGTGGGCGTGTCGGGTTTGAGTTCTATCACGAAGGTGACCGGTATCTGAGTTATGCACGCGAGGCGGCGCGTGCAGCGATTCTCAACCTGTCCGCCATCGAAGCGCCGGCGGGTGTCATGCCGGTCGTGCTAGGCGGAGGCTGGCCGGGGATTTTGCTGCATGAAGCAATTGGCCATGGTCTGGAAGCGGACTTCAACCGGAAGAAAACTTCAGCATTCTCTCACCTTCTCGGTAAACGGGTGGCGTCGGACGTCTGTACGATCGTCGATGATGGCACGTTACCGGGCCGGCGAGGCTCGCTCAACATGGATGATGAAGGGACTCCGACCGGTCGCACGGTGCTGATCGAGCGCGGGATTTTGCGCGGCTACATCACCGATAAACTCAATGCGCGTCTGATGGGGATCCCCGTGACCGGCAACGGACGGCGAGAAAGTTACCAAAGTGTCGTGCTGCCAAGAATGACGAACACGTTTATGTTAGCCGGAGCCTCCGACCCTGAGGAGATCATCCGCTCGGTCGATCGTGGGCTGTATGCCGTGTCGTTCGGTGGCGGGCAGGTGGATATCACCAACGGGAAGTTCGTGTTTTCCGCCAGCGAAGCCTACTTGATTGAGGGAGGGAAGGTGACGAGGCCGGTCAAGGGTGCGACATTGATTGGCAGCGGACCGGAGATTCTCACCAAAGTTTCGATGGTCGGGCACGACCTCAAGCTCGACGAGGGCATTGGTACTTGTGGCAAGGAAGGGCAGTCTGTTCCGGTAGGTGTCGGTCTGCCGACGATTCGAATCGACGAAATCACCGTGGGTGGGACGCAGGGATGATTCAGCACATACAGCAGCGCGATGGGTATAGCCAGCTCGCGATGGATCTCTTGGCCAAGGCGAAGCGCAGTGGGGCGACGGAAGCGGACATCATTATTGCCGACGGCGAGACCTTTTCTGTGCAAGTCCGGCTGGGTGCCGTCGATCGCCTGACGAAAGCGCGGGAGAAGCATCTCGGCTTGCGTGTTTTCGTCGGGAAACGTTCGGCCAGTACGTCCACTTCAGACTTCTCAGCGGAATCCTTGAATCAACTCGTCGCCGAGACCTGTACCTTGGCGAAGGCTGTCGTGGAGGATCAGGTGTCCGGCTTGCCGGCGGCGGATCAGATGGTGGGAGAAACGCTGGACTTGGATCTCTTCGACTCCACCCGGCTGAATACGGAACAGCAGATCGATTTGGCCAAACGGGTTGAGGCTGCCGCCTTGTCTACGGACGAGCGTGTGACGAACTCTGAAGGGGGTGACTTCGACTCCTCCTCGGGACGTGTCGTGCTGGGCAACAGTCACGGCTTCCTGGGAGAGTACCAGAGTTCAAGTTTCTCAATGTCGGCATCGCCTGTCGCCACGGACCCGGAGACCGGGGCCATGCAACGCGACTCCTGGTACGCCGTGCAACGGAAATTCGCCAAGCTGGATTCTCCGGAGGCAGTGGGGCTGGAAGCGGCGCGGCGGACGGTTCGAAAGCTGGGAGCGAAGAAGGTGGCCACTCAACGAGTTCCTGTCGTTTTCGATCCCGAAACGGCTGGAAGTCTCATGGGGAATCTCTGCAGCGCGGTGTCGGGGTATTCACTCTATAAAGGAGCGTCGTTCTTGGCCGGCCAACTGGATAAGCGGCTGGCCCCTGAATATGTCACGGTCTATGACGATGGACGAGTGGTCGGAGGACTGGGTTCCCGGCCGTTCGATGGTGAAGGTCTGCCGACCAGGAAGACGACAGTGGTGGAGCGAGGGGTGTTGAAGAGTTACCTGCTCGATACCTACTCAGGAAGAAAGCTCGGCTTGGCCTCGACCGGCAACGCCTCGCGCAGCGTCGGGGAGAATCCATCGGTTGGTCCCACGAATTTCTATCTCGCGCCTGGGACGAAGACGGCGCAAGACATTATCAAGACAGTAAAGAAGGGCCTCTATGTCACGGACCTCATCGGTTTCGGCATCAACATGGTCACCGGTGATTACTCACGAGGGGCTTCCGGGTTTTGGATCGAAGAGGGCGAGCTGGCCTACCCTGTGGAAGAGATCACGATTGCGGGCAACCTAAAAGATATGTTTGTGGGAATCGAAATGATCGGCAGCGATCTCGTATTTCGCGGGCGCATTGCCAGCCCGACCGTGAAGATTGCAGAGATGATGGTGGCGGGCAACTAGCGGCGTTTCACGGCGAGTTGCCAGTTTTCAGCACGTACAACTCAGAACGTGCACCTGTGAGGAGGTGCCTTATGGCCGAATCAATCAGAGAAACGACCGTTCAATACCCAAGCGGCAATGTCACAATGCGGGCCTATGTCGCAGCGCCGCAAACCAAAGAGCGGCGCCCCGCGATTATCGTGATTCAGGAGTGGTGGGGGCTGACCGACCACATCAAGGACGTGTCATGCCGCTTTGCCGCTGAAGGGTATGTGGCAATCGCTCCGGATCTGTACTCCCGATTAGGGAACGCCTTGACCACCGATCCCGGCGAGGCGGGTAAGTTGATGAATACGTTGCAACAGGAAGACGGACTCAAGGATCTCAACGCTACCGTCGCCTATCTGAAGTCCGTTCCCGAAGTCGATGCCACGAGAATCGGAGTGACCGGATTCTGCATGGGCGGGTCCTATGCGCTCATGCTGCCTTGTGTGAACAAAGAGATCAAAGCGGCGGCGCCGTTCTATGGTCAGGTGCCGAATCCCGATGCGCCGCTTCAACAGCTATCAGCTCCTGTCCTGTACTTCTATGGGGAAGATGACGGTTGGATTACCAAAGCAGATGTTCAGCGGCTTGCGGCAGGCTTGAAGAAGTATAATAAGCCCGGTGAGATCAAAACCTATCCCGGCGCGCCTCATGCATTTTTTCGGGATACGGATAAGACTGTGTATCGGCCTGAGGCGGCCAAGGATGCGTGGGCACGAACGAAAGCCTTCTTTAAGCAACACCTCAGTGCGTAAGAGAACAGACGAATACTATGTCGCTTGATGCCGAACAGGGAAAGACCATGCTTCGGTTGATTACCTCGCGGTACGACGACCGGCATTGGCGCAAGAAAATTGAGAAGACACTGAGCCTCCCGCAATCCGGTGTGGGCGATCCTGCGCAACAGCAAATCTTCATGTATCTAAAGATCGGGCTTAAGGCCTATAAATCACGCCGTGCTGATCAGGATTCTTGGATTGTCGGAGGGTATGCGACGAAAGAGGTCATCGACCGAGCGAAGTTCCAGCCCAAGCTAGTCGGCCCAGATGTCACGAAGGATGTCGTGGCGTGTCTCGGCAGCGATCCAGGAAAAGAGATCGACGAAACTTGGTGGGATGAGATGTTGGTGCAGTGGTTCGATGTGCCGGAAGAAGAAAAGCCTGCCGAGGAAGCTGGCGCGACCACCGATTCAGATTCCTTACCTACGATCCAATCGAAGGCTTAGCCTCTGAGCCGCCTCGTGTGCGATGCCGAGGCTCAACCACTCACACACCTCCCGGAGCGACCCGTTCGGACTCCGCTGAGCGGAAACCTTCGAAAATTCCCTCGCAGACTCGGTCAGTTTCCGCGTTCCTTCTCAGCGGGGCTCGACGGGTCTCCGCTCCTCCGGTGATGTCCGCTCTGAGCCTCAGCATCGCACCGTGAAAAGCAGAATGTCCCCGTTGTTTTACCCGCGGGGCCGTTGAGACGACGCGAAACGTCGGTTCAACGAGCAAGCTCAGCCGCTGGTGCAGCCGGTCGGACGAAGTGCCTTGTTAGGCAATATATTTTCTTCCCCGTCTATTCCTGTACGTATATTTTCTTTGATACTCACGTCGTTGCTTTGTAATTTCGTATAAAACAATTCCCGATGTTGTGCCTAGATTTAAGCTTTCGATAATGCCAAACATGGGAATACTTACGCACATTTCACTACGACTTACGGCGAGATCGCTAATTCCCCTCGCCTCATTTCCAAACCATACGGCTAGCTTGGTGTGGTGGGTATAGTCGCCCTCATGTAAAATCACATTCTTCCGCCCCTTGACATGTGGCGAAGTGACAATGGATACAAACCGATTGTTCGCCAAGTGCTGAAGGCACGCTTCGGTACTATCAAACCTCTTTACGAAACTCCATTTGACTGCGGAAGCCGATGTTGTGGACAGTGATTTCCTTTCCCTCATATCTTGCCAGTCATCGGGCAAAGCTTTTCTCGGGTCTATGATATAAGTCTTCTCCGCGCCTAAGGCGTTTACATTTCTTATTACTGTGCCAATATTTTTCATATCGTGTGGATCTTCTATAACCGCAATTAGGTTCTTGCACCTATACGGTCTTATTTTATCTGCACGCTGTCGCTTGCTACTTTTTGATTCTGGCTCATCCACGGGCTTCTATCTGTACCCCTTATTGCCTAACGATTGAATATACTGATCGACATAGTGCGCAGATGTTCCCTGCCAACTCTCGCGCAATTCTTCTGTTGGCTCATAGATTTTTCGACTCTCACTAAACAAGCGTTGGTGTGCTATACAGACCGGCATCATACCGTTATAGCTGTGAAAGGCTCAACTGTTCTCCGACAGGCAACGTTCTACTATCCGAACAAATCCATTTGCGCCGGTTGCGGCGGTTCGATGTTGAGGACTGGTGTGGCCGGGGTGGCGGATTCGGTTGAGGCTGGTTGGGAATGGCGGTCGAGGAACTCTCTCAGTTTTTTGAAGTCCTCACGAAGCGGTTCGAGCATGCTGCCTTGGTGTAAGGCTGCGGCGGGATGGAGCAAGGGGAAGAGGACGAAGTCTTTCAAGTAGAAGGCCTGGCCGCGAACTTTTGTAATTCCTACTTTCCGCTCCAGCAACGTTTGCGTCGCCCAGTTCCCTAACGTGCAGACCAGTTTCGGGTGGATCATCGCGATCTGTTGCATCAGAAACGGTTTGCAGGTCTCGACCTCATCCGGTTCCGGGTCGCGGTTATTCGGGGGGCGGCACTTGATGACATTTGCGATGTAGATATCGCTGCGTGACAATCCGGCCGATTGCAGCAAGTCGTTCAAGAGCTTTCCTGCCGCCCCGACGAACGGTTCTCCTTGTTGGTCTTCATAGAAACCAGGGGCTTCCCCCACAAACATCACGGTTGCCTGCGGATTGCCCACGCCAAACACCACTTGGCGACGGCCCAATTTGGCCAGCTTGCAGCGCTGGCAGTTGTGCAGAGACGTGCTGAGTTCGAGGAGGGACATGATAGTGAAGTGGAGTAGTTGAAAAGTTGAACGGATTTTAGGCGGGCCGACTTTTCTTGTCAATGGAAGGGAAACGTGGGAACAATAGTTGCGATCATTGCCAAGTGTGAGAGGAGTCAAAGGAGGGGAAGCATGTCACTCATGAAACGTCTTGTGTTTGGAGTCTTCCTCTTCATAGTGAGTGTCGGCGTGGTCTGGGCTGGTGAGCGAGGATATCAGCTGGTCGTGGGCAGGGACAGCAAGCTCTGCGCAAAGGTGCTGGAAGCTTTTCGTGAGGATGTGGATGATCGAGGGCGGCTGCGGTACCAGCACGAGATCTTTCGGCAGGTTGTCTGGAAGCCTGTCGAGTTGAAGGGGCAAGGGCCAAAGGCGAGGCACTGTTCGAGTCTCAATCAAGCGACGTTTGATTTGGATAATGACGGGCAACCGGATTTGGTCATCAAGTCGACGTTCTGTATGAAGGGGAGTCCGAGCGACAGTTTCTACAAATTTCCTGCCGATAGTGCGCTCCTTGAGCAAGCCAATTGGCAGGATCTGTCGCCACTACTGGCGACGCCTGATAAGTTCGAGCGGACGGGTGGGGCGTATCCGTTGACTCAACTTCCTATTGAGGAAATTGGTGTGAGCCTTGCCACGTTGACCGGGGTCTTTACAGTCCACCCCTTTATGCTAGACGGGAGCGTGTACGTCAGCCTGACGGATGCGCGGGCTGAATGGGCTGTGATCGCAAAGTATCTACGTGGCGAACAGTTCGAAGATCAGTGCTATCTGCGAATGGCAGGTCGGTAAAGTATTCCTCAGGATGATCAAAACGGTCTCTGTATTTACCCGTCCATCCATAGTGATTGGTTCACCTGCCCACGCCTGAGTCTGCCAATCACCGATCTGGGTTTGTACTCCCATTCCGAAAATATCGTCAAGCTGATCTGTCGCGTGCGATCTCTTCAGCGCACCGGTTGCCGCTGACAATGGCGCTTTCGAGGTTGGGAGGCCATCCGGTATCGGTCCAACTACCAACCAGCAGCAAGTTCACAATCGGACTGCGTTGGATAGGTCGATGTAATTTGGTTCCAGGCTTAAGTGAAAGGATGGCATTAGAAACTGTTCGATGGCGGGTCGAGACAATCTTGCGCTCAGGCGTGAGGAGCCCCCATGATTTGAGTAGGTCAGGGATCGCGATATCAAGAGGTGAGTCCGGTTGCACCTGCGCGAACTGACTGTCGGTCGTGATGAGAGAGAAGTTTGTGCGATCAGGCGTGGTCGCTGTCACAAGTACCGAGTGAAAGTATGTATCGTTCAATAGCACGAGGCGAGGGGTGGCACAGGATTGCTCGACCTGCACGTGAAGGGTTGTACTGTCGATCGATTGCAATTCCGCGAGATGTTGAAAGTAGGCATAGCGGGTCAGCCATCGCTCTGGTAGTAGGGGCGTGAGGTGGTGCAGGGGCAGGGCTGCCACATACCAATCGGCTTGCAACAGTGAGCCATCCCGCAGCAGGACACCCGAGATGCGGTCTTGTTCGTAGCGGAGCTGCGCAGCTTCAGTATTGCGCAGAATGGCGGCGCCACTCTGGGTCAATGCCTTGGTGATCGGCTGTACAAAACAGGTCTGAACCGAGTCTTGCATGATAGAGATCCGACTATCCGTACGAGTGCTGAGGAACAAGGGATTCATCGATCGTACGAAGGCATCGGCCGACATGATGGAGAGATCATTTCCGGTTAGCCATTGCGCGAGAGGATTCCAGACAACACGGCGCGTCTGTTCGCGTTGCCCGATTGAATCAAGCCACTCGTCCGCGATGCGTTGCTCCAGGTCGGCAGGCAACTGCGCATCGCCTTCCCACACCTGTTCCATCCATGAT
>DATENE010000226.1:0-17608 GCA_035275205.1 Nitrospiraceae bacterium | reverse complement strand
GGCGAGCGGCTGATCGAAGTCAATCTATTGGATCAGGCCAGCGATCTCTATGGTCAGGAGATCACCGTGCAGTTTGCGGCATGGATCCGCGGCGATCACACCTTTGCGTCTGCCGATGAGCTGTCGAAGCAAATTGCCCGCGATGTAGAGCAGGCGCGCATCAGCTTGCGGCGTATTCCGCAGGGAGTGCAGTAATCATGGCGATTGACACGACGATCATGAGGCCATCATCCAGGTCCGTCGCACGACCGGCATTGTTGTCCCATCTTGTTCGGACGGCGCGTCAGCAACAGCTGTTCGTTCCAGGTCATCACCTATTGGTGGCGGTGTCGGGCGGACCCGACTCAATCGCGTTGTTGTCTCTCCTCCATCGCCTGGTCCGGTCTTGGCGCCTCACGTTGACGGCGGTCCATTGTAACTATGGGCTGCGCGGAGTGGAGTCCGACGGTGATGAATCGTTTGTTGCCACCTTCTGTCGGGAACGGGACCTGCCTCTTGTCATTCATCGACCCAGGCTGGTCAAACGACAACAGCGCTCATCGCTTCAAGCCGCGGCGCGTGACGCGCGGTATGACTTTATGAGGCAACTGGCTCACGAGGTAGGAGCGGACCGCATCGCGGTCGGTCATACCGCCAATGACCAGGCGGAAACGGTGCTTATGTGGATGTTGCGTGGGGCGGGTATGACGGGATTGACGGGAATGCCGTACGTGCGTGAAGACAGGATCATTCGTCCTCTTCTCGCAGTCACCCGCGAGGAGGTAACGGCATACTTGAATCGTGAAGGGCTGACCTATCGTCGTGATTCGAGCAATGAAAAACCACTCTATCATCGTAATCGGATCAGGAAGGAGCTCCTTCCTGTCATCATGCAGTTGGCGCCGGCAGCCGTTCGTGTGTTGCAGCGGCAGGCGGACGTGCTACGCGAGGACGAACACTATTTGACGGGAATTGCAAATGAGCTGGTGCGCACACTCGTCAGCCATGATTCCAGAGGGGTGCAACGAGTGGATCGCCAGGCCCTCATCGAATTGCCGGTTGCCCTTCAGCGGCGTCTTGTTCAGGCAATCTTACGGACTTACGACGAAGAGGGACGCGCCAGTAGCTTTCGCGTGGTGGAGTCAGTTCGGCGTGTCTTCCTCAAGGGAGGGAGCGGCACTCAGCTGTCTTTGAAGCAAGCGCTCGTGACTCTGGATCAGGGGGCGGTGCAATTTAGCCCAGGTGCAGGAGGAGATTGCAGTGATCAGATTGATTCAGAGCAAGAGAAGAGGGAAATACTTGCGGCTCCGGTGCCTTCAACGGTCTCATGGACTAGAACGAATCAGCAAATTGATGTACAACTCATGACTCGTCGTGCTGCTGATGCATTGAGCATGTCTTCTTCATCCGGATTGGCATTGTTCGATGCCGACCGGTTTTCGGAGCCCTTGGTCGTTCGCCCTTGGCAAGCCGGTGATCGATTCTTTCCTTACGGGATGAAGGGGAAGAGCAAGAAACTACAGGACTTCTTTACCGATAGGAGGCTTGCGCGCCGCGCACGGGGGGCGGTTCCATTACTGGTGGCGCCCGAAGGAATTCTCTGGGTGGTGGGCATGCGGCAAGACGAGCGCTTCGTCATTCGTGATGAGACGACACGGTGTTTGGTTGTTTCGGTGAGCAACCGGGTATCAGAGAAGGAGTAAGGGAGCATGGAACGGATTTTCGGTCGGCCGATCGTGACACAGGAAGAAATGCGCGCCAGGATTCGTGAGCTTGGCAAACAGATTACGACCGATTACACAGGGAAGGATTTCGTTTTGGTAGGAGTGTTGAAGGGGGCCTATGCCTTCTATGCCGATTTGGCTCGCGCAATTAGAATTCCCATGAGAGTGGATTTCCTTATGGTGAAAAGTGAGGGGGCTCGGGAAAAAAAATCCGGCAAGCCTAAAAAAGTTAAAGTGGTGACTGAGCTGACTGAGGACATCAAGGGCAAAGACGTCTTGTTGATTGAAGACATCGTCGATTCCGGGCTGACGGTCCAACATTTGGTCAAGACTTTGGCAAAAAAGAAGCCTCGATCGATTAAAGTCTGCACCTTGCTGAGCAAGCCAGATCGTCGAACCATCAATGTCGCTATCGACTATGTGGGGTTCAAGATTCCGAATAAGTATGTGGTCGGGTATGGACTCGATTACCAGCAGAAGTACCGGAACCTTCCCTATCTAGCTGTGTTGGATCTGGAGGGAGAGGAAGATCAAGAGTAAGGCATTGGCCGCACGGTTGTCAGTTGGAACGTACCTATGGTAACATCACTCACGTTAGTGGTCTTTCTGACCATCTGACCCGGCCGTCCACAAGGAGATCTGGATGAATTCCAGGACAAAGAACATACTTTTCTGGGTCGTCGTCGGCCTCTTCATGATTTTGCTGTTCAACCTATTCAGTGTGCCGCACCATGAGCCTGAAGAAGATGTGATTTTCAGTGAGTTCATGACCAAGCTCGACAAGGGAGAGGTCGAGCGGGTCATCATTAAAGCCAGCCACATCAGCGCCGTCCTGAAAGATAAGACCCGTATTCGAACCTACTCGGTAGAATATCCTGAATTGGTGCAGGTCTTGCGGGATCGTGGTGTGCAGATTGAGGCGAAGCCACCGGATGAAAGCCCTTGGTACATTACGTTTCTTGTGACCTGGGGGCCGTTTGTACTGTTCCTGGGGTTGTGGTTCTTCTTGATGCGGCAAATGCAGATGGGAGGGAATAAGGCCCTCTCGTTTGGGAAGAGCCGCGCTCGAATGCTGACGGAGGAGCGTAAAAAGGTAATGTTCTCCGATGTTGCCGGTGTCGATGAAGCCAAGGACGAAGTGCTCGAGATCATCGAATTTCTCAAGGATCCTCGCAAGTTCCAAAAGCTCGGCGGCCGCATTCCCAAGGGTGTCCTGATCGTCGGTCCTCCCGGTACTGGAAAAACGTTGCTGGCCAAGGCCATTGCCGGTGAAGCCAGCGTGCCGTTCTTCAGTATCAGCGGATCAGATTTCGTGGAAATGTTTGTCGGCGTCGGAGCGTCCCGTGTTCGCGATCTCTTCGAGCAGGGGAAAAAACATGCCCCATGCATTATTTTTATCGACGAAATCGATGCTGTTGGTCGGCTCCGTGGAGCAGGGTTGGGCGGAGGTCACGATGAACGTGAACAGACACTCAATCAATTGCTCGTTGAGATGGACGGGTTTGATACGACAGAAGGTGTGATTTTGGTTGCTGCGACCAACCGACCGGATGTCCTCGACCCTGCCTTGCTCAGACCTGGGCGGTTTGATCGGCAAGTCGTGGTCAATCGACCGGACTTGAAAGGCCGAACTGAAATTCTCAAGGTACACACAAAGAAAGTTCCGATCGCGACGAACGTGGAGCTGGAAAAAATCGCGCGCGGCACACCGGGATTTTCAGGGGCCGACCTGGAAAACCTGGTCAACGAAGCGGCACTCTGGGCTGCAAGACTCAACAAGAAAGAAGTGGAAGTCGTCGATTTCGAGATGGCGAAAGACAAAGTACTGATGGGGGCTGAACGGAAGAGTCTGATCTTGAGCGACGAGGAGAAGCGGACGACGGCCTATCATGAAGCCGGGCACGCGCTCATTGCCAAATTGATTCCTGGAACAGATCCTGTGCACAAAGTTACCATTATTCCTCGAGGCCGGGCCTTGGGCGTGACGATGCAGCTTCCCATCGATGACCGGCACGGCTATTCGAAGGGGTATTTGATCAACCAGCTTGCCATCCTCATGGGAGGCCGTGTGGCGGAAGAGTTGGTGCTGAAGGAGATGACAACCGGCGCAGGGAATGATCTGGAGCGAGCGACAGATCTTGCGAGGAAGATGGTCTGTGAATGGGGTATGAGTGAAAAGATGGGTCCCCTGACGTTCGGCAAGCAAAATGAGCAAGTTTTTCTTGGGCGAGAGATGGGGAGCCAGCGCGACTTCAGCGATCAAATAGCCATGGAGATTGATCAGGAGGTCAGGCGGCTTGTGAATGAAAATTATGAGCGGGCGAAGCGGCTGCTCACGGAAAATATGACCAGTCTGAAGCGTTTGGCGGAAGCGCTTTTGGAGAAAGAAGTGCTCGACGGGTCCGATATTGATCAGATTCTCATGCAGTCCACATCCCAAGCGGTTCCTGCCTAAACTTCTGCATCACTGATCCCGGGACACCATTTCAGGGCATTGGAGTCCCGGGCAGTACATCTGTAAGACGATAGGCGAGAAGGGAGTGCTTCTCGCGAGTGAAGTACTGTGGCATGTATCTTATACGGCTACGATAGGCAACGACCTTAGGTCGCAGACGGATCCTTTATACGGAGGCACCGTCAGTTGATGTTAGAACCAACAATATCGACACGACATGCGAAAGATCGGCTGATCGAAATTCCCGGCCGGCCATTACTGATGGGTGTCGTGAATGTGACGCCGGATTCGTTCTTTGACGGGGGGCGCTATCTGGATGCAGAAGCCGCCGTGGCCCATGCCGTTCAATTGGTGAAAGAAGGGGCGGATCTGCTGGATATCGGGGCAGAGTCGACGCGACCCGGCGCCGATATTGTGAACGAGGCAGAAGAACATCGTCGTGCGATTCCCGTTGTAACCGCAGTGGCAAGAGCCGTCACTGTTCCCATCTCCATTGATACCTCAAAGGCTTCTGTCGCACGCGCAGCACTCGACGCGGGAGCAGTTCTCGTAAACGATGTCACAGCATTACGAGGCGATCCTGATATGGCCGATGTGGTTGCCAGAACAGGAGCCGGAATCGTACTGATGCATATGCATGGTACGCCTCGTACGATGCAACAGGCTCCCCACTACGATGACGTCGTCGGCGAGATATCGGAATTCTTCGAAGAGAGAATTCGTTTCGCAATGGCGCATGGAATTGTGCGAAGACAAATCATTCTTGATCCAGGTATCGGATTTGGTAAGCTGCTGATGCACAATCTTATGCTGCTAGCCCAATTGCGCCGTTTCGTGCAGTTTGAGTGTCCTTTGCTGGTCGGGGTCTCACAGAAAGCTTTCCTTGGGCAGCTCGTAGATCGTCCGGTTCAAGAGCGCCAGTGGGCGACGGCCGCGGCAGTGGCGATGGCAGTGGATCGTGGGGCTGGAATCCTCCGCGTCCACGACATCAAGGCTATGAAGGATGTGGTGCAAGTGGCAGCAGCAGTTAGTCAACTGACGGCCGTATCCATGAAAGCACAGCATGCGTAAATTGTTCGGTACCGATGGGGTCCGAGGAGTCGCCAACCTCGATCCGATGACCAGCGAAATAGCCATGCAGCTGGGGCGCGCCGCCGCGCATTTGTTTATGCGACGAGCCGGACGCCATCAGATTGTCATCGGCAAGGACACCCGTATCTCCGGCTATATGTTGGAGTCGGCATTGACCTCCGGGATTTGCTCGATGGGTGTCGACGTCTTGCTGGTTGGCCCACTACCGACGCCGGCGATTGCATTCTTGACGCGAAGTCTTCGGGCTGATGCGGGGGTGATGATCTCGGCTTCGCATAACCCTTACCAGGATAACGGCATCAAATTTTTTTCCAACGATGGGTTCAAGCTGCCCGATGAGATGGAAGCTCGTATAGAGGGACTGATCGTTTCGAATGAAATTGCCCATTTGAGACCGACGGCGGATGCCATCGGGAAAGCCTATCGAATAGACGACGCCGAGGGGCGGTATATTGAGTTTGTCAAACGGTCTCTTCCAAAGGAATTGGATTTCCAGGGGATGAAGGTCGTGGTCGATTGTGCCAATGGCGCTGCCTACAAGGTTGCACCAACGGTGTTGCGCGAACTCGGGGCGAAGGTCGAAGTGATCGCCAATAAACCAGATGGAATGAATATCAATGCCGGCTGTGGTGCGGTGCACCCAGAACTACTCCAAAAGGCCGTCCGCGAGCAGGAGGCTCATATCGGAGTAGCCCTGGACGGGGATGCCGATCGCGCCATCTTTGTCTGCGAACAAGGGCGGGTTGTGGATGGCGATCACATTATGGCGATGTTGGCGCTCGATCTTCATCGTCAGGGGCAATTGGCGAAGGAGACGGTCGTAGGGACCGTCATGAGTAACTTTGGATTAGAGCTGGCTATGACAAAAGCAGGTATCGCCCTCGTGCGAACTGCCGTCGGCGATAGGTATTTGCTCGAACGGATGTCGGTCGATGGCTATAACTTTGGAGGAGAGCAATCAGGCCATTTTATTTTCCTGGATCACAATACGACCGGTGACGGTTTGATTTCTGCGTTGCAAGTCTTGTCGCTGATGAGGCGCACCGGGAAACCCTTGTCTGAATTGGCCAAGGCCATGACGGCAGTGCCGCAAGTATTGCTCAATGTGCATGTGACGCAGAAGCCGAATCTCGACACCGTTCCTGAACTTCAACGCGCGATCCACGATTGTGAACAACGTCTCAATGGCAGCGGCCGCGTGTTGGTGCGTTATTCCGGGACTGAGCCACTTTTGCGCGTGATGGTCGAGGGTGAGTCTGATGCCCAGATTCGTGAAGTGGCCAATCAACTTGCCGATATCGTTAAAACTCATCTAGGTTAGGTCATTGTCCCTCCAGTGAGGGAGGCTCATGCTGCCGTCCCTCACCGTTGCCTTTACTGTTGGGCTCCTCGTCGGGTCACAGATTCCCTACTTTCCCTTCTCTGCTTCATTCCTGCTCTTCTTCATTGCGCTAGGCGCCATCGTTCTTGAACGATTCAACCGATTCTCCTTCCGCCAGGCTACGTGGATCTACGGAGCGCTTTTAGTGGGAGTCGTCTATTGGGCGGTGGCTGTCAACCTGGCCTCCAATAACCCGATGGACGACTATCCGCCTCATGCGGCGATCGAAGTGACCGGTCGTATCGTGGCACCTGTGCAACAGGTGCCAGATCGATTGGTCATGATCATCAGGCCGGACGATCCACTCAATGTGTTTGAAGCGTCCAGACATATTCGGTTGACTTGGCGCACACCTGATCGAGTACTCTTTCAAGGCGATCGGGTCAGTTTTCGGACGATGTTGCGCCGTCCGAGCGGGTCGTTGAATCCTGGTGGATTCGACTATGCGGTGTATCTTGAGCGGCAAGGAATCGATGCGATTGCGACGGTGGCCGGATCCGAGGCGGTACAGTTTCTTGAGTCTGGGCGTGCACACGCGTGGTGGGCGATTTGGAATCAATTCGATCGGTGGAGGAGTAGTATCCGTCTCGCCGCAATACAGTCCCTTCCCCAGCCCGCACTGGGACTCTATGTGGGCATCATCATCGGTGATCGAGGATATTTAGACCCGGAGCTGCGCGATCAGTTCATGGTGACCGGAACAGTCCATCTCCTTTCTATTTCGGGGAGCCACCTGGGCCTTGTAACCCTGCTCATTTTCGCGGTCGTCAGGTGGGTGCTGCTTCTGTTGCCGGCGGATTGGCTCCTTGCGCTGTCTAGAAGAATTACGCCGACTCGCACAGCCGCTGTCTGTACGCTCCTTCCTGTCGCAGGCTACGCCTGCCTGGCTGGAGCGGAACTGGCGACGATGCGGTCGTTGCTGATGGTGACTGTGGGCCTGAGCGCGATTTGGCTGGGCCAGGAACGCCGTCTGTTTCATGCCCTCTCAGCCGCCGCGATGGGGATTCTGTTGCACGATCCTCAAGCGCTATTCGATATCTCCTTTCAACTTTCATTTTTGTCCGTCATCGCCATTGCCGGGTGGCTCTCTTGGCCGTCCTCGGCTGAAGCGGAGGAGCTGCCAAACGAGTCGTCGATCCTGAGGGCCAGCGTAGGATGGGGGAGAGACTCTGTGGTCATGAGCGGGGTGGTGACCCTGGTGACCATTCCTCTTGTTGCGTACTATTTCAATCAATTACCTTGGCTCGGTCTTTTTACCAATGTGGTGGCTGTTCCTGTGATGGGAATTCTCCTTGTCCCGATCGGACTCGCTGCCGGAATGTGGCAGATCGTGATAGGGGGAACGGTGTTGCCACTGGCGTCGCTCAATCAGTGGTTTCTCGAATACTTTGTGGCTGCGGTCCGCCTGGTGTCGATGATACCGGGAGGGGAGTGGCATGTCGCCGCCCCTACCGCGTTCAGCATGGTGTTATTTTATGGCTGTCTTGTGCTGCTGTGGCAGCGAGTAGGTCATGCGGCGTTCCGGCTAACAGCGTGTATTGGAGTGCTATTGGTATTGCTGTGGTGGGCTTGGTCTCCACGGATGTTTCTTGATGGGGATCACTTTCGAGTCACGTTCCTTGACGTCGGGCAAGGCGATAGCGCGGTTGTGGAGTTGCCTGATGGACAGGTGGTGTTGATCGACGGAGGAACGACGTATGAGCGATTCGACATGGGCCGTGCGGTGGTGGCTCCGTTTCTCTGGAACCGGGGGATCCATGCTATCGACCAGGTCATCGGCACACATCCCCAACTCGATCATGTCGGAGGTCTTGCCTGGGTGGTCCGCCATTTTACCGTCAAGCGCTATTGGGGGTCCGGAGACACCCGCGGTGAACTGTTTTATAGGCGATTGCAGCAGTCACTGGCCGATCGAGGGTTACAAGAGCAGGTGGCCAGAGAGGGACAGGAGATCGTGTCATCCGGTCCTTGTCGGCTGGTGGTTCTCAACCCACCAGTGGACGAGCGACTCAATGTATCGCTCCATGAGAGCTATGCGGGTGGGCATGAATTGAATAATCGTTCAGTGGTGACGCGTCTAACTTGTGGTAACCATACGATGCTCTTCGCCGCAGATGTCGAGCGAGATGGCTTGTCACGGATGACCCGCGCACCCTCTCACGGTCCGATCAAGGTTCTCAAGGCGCCTCATCACGGAGCGATGAGCTCGTTGAATCGTGACTGGTTGGCATCGTTGCATCCCGAGTATGCGGTATTTTCAGCAGGCCGCAATAATCGCTACAGACACCCGGCTGCTGCTGTTCTCGATGCCTATGAGTCGGCAGGCAGCACAGTGTTACGAACCGACCGTGACGGTGGGGTGTGGTTCACTGGCGGACTCTCCGACTCAGCCTTTCATGTCCATCGAGCTAGAGAGTTGGTATGGCAGCCGACGAACAGCGCCTCATGCCTATGGGCGTGTGAAAAGGCGAATTGGGCTCGGATTTGGAAACGATGGCGTGAGTTCCAGTAACTACCATGGACTACATAGAATAGATCTGCCCACAAGGCCCCTGCCACTGATTCTCAAATGTAGGATTCGTGAGCGAGAGCGCACAGTTCACGTCTCAGCAAGGCAATTTTCGTCTCTTCTTCCAGTATCAGTGAAGGCTTCATAGCATAAGTTCTCAATTTTGCTTGTTTTTCATCACTTGCTAGCAAGGTATAGCATGTGCATTCGTCTGTGCTGGCTTAGCATAGTAGTGTCTAATTTTTAAGGGAGCTAGGGTATGCCAAATCTCGTACGAATTGTGATTCAGTTACCCGTGAATCTCAAAACCCAGCTCGATAACCTCAAACAGCAGGGATACACGACGAGTGGCTTCATCAGGGCCGTATTGGAACGGGAGTTTGCCAAAATGGAAGAGAAACCTGTGACGCCCTTTCCAGCTGGGAAACGAGTGAATAGCCGATAGCCGCTTGTGTTTCTCCCGACCGTGAGAGAGAGGCTAGGGGGTTGTGATGAGGTTAAGCAATTCAAACGAGATCGCGGTTGGAACTATGCTGAGTGCACAGCCACTAGTGCCCCACTCAAGAGGAACAACTTTTGGACAATGAATCCAAGCTGGTGCGTGGTCTCCATCTGACCGGAAAGTTCTTTGAACGGGGTGGCCGCCTCGGCAAGTTTTTGTTCCAATCGGATTGGCGAGGGGATTTCTTGCTAACCGGGCGGTCGTGTCCTGTACCGATCAATTCACTCGCAAGGCGGTTGAACTGCCCTCTCCTGACCAGACGACATCGACAAGATACCTTCTCTCAAGCCGCATTAATTTGTGGACTGGTATCGTCCTTTAGCGCCCCAAACTTAGACTCATATTCGGCTATCACGCGATTGAGGACAGCGGCCAACCGCTTTGCTGCATAGGGGTTCAGCACGATACGGTTCGTTAACTGAACCTGGATATTCGATTGTGCCCGCTCCCACACATTATTGACCCCAAAGCCCAGCACCACCTCTTCACGGGTCGAAGACACATTGCACACGTTGGCGTAGGAATTCTGGAGGTTGGAGACATCAAACTGAACCGTCGGAGTGGTACTGGTGGGTTTGCTTGTCTGTGACGGGCTCGCCGAGGAGCGGCCCGATTCACGCGCAGTTGATCCTGCCTCTTTCATAAAAATCTCCTTTTATCGGCGGAACTCCTGTCAACCGAAAGGAACACGTTCCAGCGTCAAGTACAAAAGCTACCAAGAAATGTGAGAAGCAAAAAGGAAAAACATGGTTTGTGCGGTTGTTTCTGATCCAGCCAGGAGAGTCATTGCGATCACAAGGTGAGAAAAGCTCTGAGGTTTAGCTACGAACAAACTGATGAAGTGATGTGCAAAGGCGAAAAAAAGATGACAATCTACAGCAGTCAAGTACCCTGTAACAATCTACGTAGGCATCAAACCGATCGTTGATCGGGCGGCAGAGTTCTGTTGTCTGACCGATTGCGACGTAGGTCTGGGTCAACGGATATGCCTGAGCAGGGGAATACTGTGCTGAACGGTCTAAATTCTCCATCTGAACGATCTCGCAGCCTCACCAGTCTTTTGACGACAGTGCTGCTGATTCTTGCAATCATCGATCTCAGCAGTTGTGCGATCAAACCGATTCCGTTGACGACGGACGAGGTGCGAGCACGAGTGAAAGAAGGCCGGAGCGTTCTGACAAATGGTCAAGAGCCAGTCTCGGGCCCGATCGATCTGTACGAAGCGATGGCGCGGGCGCTGAAGTATAACCTCGACGCGCGCGTCGAACTGATGCACAAGATGCTGGCTCAGACCCAACTCGATCTATCTCACTATGCCATGTTGCCTCGTCTCGCAGCGAACGCAGGATTCGATGGTCGCAGTAATTATTCGGGAGGATCGGTGGCGAGGTTGCCTGAAATAACGCCATTTTTCACACCCTTTACCTCGTCTGATAAGAACGTTTTCTCAGCCGATCTGTCGCTCAGTTGGAATGTGTTGGATTTCGGCATGTCGTACATCCGGGCGAAACAAGCGGCCGACGATGTGTTGATTGCCGATGAAGAGCGTCGGCGTGTAGCCAATCGTGTTATGCAAGACGTGAGAAGTGCCTATTGGCGCGCCGTCAGCGCGGAGCGGATTCTTCCGTCCCTTAAAGTGTTGGACGAATGGGTGAAGACCGCGCTGGAAAAAGCCCAAGCCGTTCAGGACGAGAAACTCAGTACGCCGCTAGTGCCCCTGCAGTACAGGCTGGAGCTCCTCAACACGCAACGCTACATTCAACAGCTGTTCCGGGAACTCTCCACGGCGAAGCTTCAATTGGCCGCGCTCATCAATCTTCCCCCCGGCCAAGAACACGAGATGCGGCTCATGGTTCCGGAGCGAGAGGACGGAACGCTGAACCTTCCGTCCAATATGGTGGTCCTAGAAGATCGGGCTTTAGAAGCCCGCCCCGAGTTAAGAATGATCGATTATCGTCGTCGCATCAACGCGCGTGAGACCAAAGCAGCGATTCTCGAAATGCTGCCCAACCTAAATCTCCTAGCTGGCGGGAACTACAACAGCAATAGCTTTCTCTTCTATAACAATTGGTATGCATATGCCGCACGTGCCAGTTGGAATTTGCTGAGCCTCGTTCGGTATCCGGCCCGGGCGAAGACGATTGAAGCGCAAGATAAGGTTCTGCACACGCAGAACCTCGCACTGACCATGGCCATCATGTCGCAAGTGCATGTCAGCGTGGCGCAGGTAGCACAAGCGAAAAAAGAGACCTCGACGGCGAAGCTCTATCACGATACGCAGTCTCAAATTTCCGAGCAGACTCGCCTGGGTTGGCGGATCGGACGGCAGAGCGAACAGGCTGTCCTGCGCGAGCGAGTCAATCAAGTGTCGGCCCAACTGCGATACGATGCCATGGAATCCGAACTGCAAGTCTCCTGGGCCATGCTCCTGGCTGCCGTCGGAGAAGATGTGCTGCCCAACGATTTGATGCGGGAGCAGAGCGTGTCAGAACTGGCGCTTGAACTTCGTACGCGATGGGCGAAGAGCAAGGAATTGCTCAAATGACACACACCGGCTGGTCACGAATTGGTGGCCTGATCATAGGCGTGTGGGTCTTGATGCCGATGTTCCTCGCAACGGCCGGTACCATGTCCGATCCTAAGCCGGCCAGCAGCGCGGCAGAACTCAGCACGATCCGCGGGGTGGTGAAGGCGACGGCACAAGCCACCTTAGCCAGCCAGGTCCAGGGCCGGATCAGCCAGCTGCCCTTCAAGGAGGGGCAGCGGTTTAAAAAGGGAGCCCTCCTGGTCGCCCTCGACTGTTCGAAGTATGAGGCGGAATTGGCGAGCGCCCAGGCGGAATATCGCGGCAAGAAGAAGACCTATGAGAACAACGTCCGGCTCGCCGAACACCATGCCGTGGGTGAACTCGAACTCGAGGTCTCTCATGCCGATGCGGAAAGAGCGTCCGCCGCCGTGAAGGTCGCGCGAGTCAATGTGAACGGCTGCACCATACGTGCACCGTTTCCCGGACGTGTCGTGAAGATGATTGTGAACGAACACGAGAATGTATTTCCCAACGACCAGCTCCTAAGCCTGTTGGATGATAGTCTATTGGAGATTGAGCTCATTCTACCGTCGAAGTCCCTCGCGTGGGTGAAGGTCGGCACGCCCTTTGAGTACGCCGTCGATGAAACGGGACTCCGGTACCAATCCGTGGTTCAAGACATTGGCGCGAATGTCGATCCCGCCAGCCAGACGGTGAAGGTGAAAGGCCTATTTCGCACGCAGCCCGACAACGTGCTGGCGGGGATGAGCGGGACCGCCTCGTTCGCCGGACACCCATGATGATATGATCGCAGCAGAAGTCAAATCCCACAGCCAGCCGACGAACACGGCGCTTTCCGTGCTGCTTCAGCTGGAAGGGATGGTTCGCGCCGCCCAGACTCGGCAAGAACTGCAATTTTTCTTCGTCAATGAAACGCGCCGATTGGTTCCCTATCGACAAGCAATTCTGCTGATTCCGCCGACCCCATCCACGCAGAGTTACCAGGTGCAAGCCGCGTCCAGCGTCCCGGTGGTGGATCGTACCCTGCCCTTAATGCAATGGACTGAGCGATTGATTCGGGTGCTGCGCCAAACCTCGACAGGTCCAGACATTCTTCACGTCACGGAAGCGGATTGTCCAATCGAGCTCAGACCAGACTGGAAGGAATTTACTCCAGGTTATGGGTTGTGGTGTCTTCTCAAGCACCCCGGGGGGCAGATCCTCGGCGGTCTGTGGCTGATGCGGGACCAACCCTGGGCAGACCACGAGGTGACGGTCCTGCAAAGGCTCAGCGAAGCCTATGCCTACGCCTGGCGAGCCGTCGGTCCATCGAACAGTCGCCGGTGGCGATGGGGAATGAGCCGGACCACGACGTGGATACTCGCGATTGCAACGTTGGGCACACTGGCCATTCCTGTCCCCATGTCGACGCTGGCGCCTGCGAAGATTGTCGCCAAAGATCCTCTGATCGTGAGCGCACCGATCGACGGTGTCATTGCTGAGATTCTCGTCCTCCCCAATACGGTTGTCTCCGAAGGCCAAGTGCTGTTCAAGTACGAAGACACTACGTTCAGAAACGAGTATGCCACGGCAGAGCGGAACCTCGACGTGGCGATGGCGCAGTATCGGCGCGCAGCGCAAGGCTCTTTCGTGGAAGCCGCCCAAAAAGCCGATGTTCCGATGTTGAAAGCCGAAGTCGAGTTGCGCGAAACCGAGCGGAATTATGCGCATGAGCGATTGACAAAGGTCGAGGTGAAGGCGGAGCAAGCCGGGCTGTTGCTCTATACGGATAAGTCCGATTGGACCGGGAAGCCGGTGGTGGTCGGCCAACGCATCATGGAACTGGCGAACCCGCAACAGCTCGAGGTGCGGATTGATCTGCCGGTGGAGGATGCCATTGTGTTGCGCGAAGGCGCATCGGTGACGCTGTTCCTGAACGCCGATCCCTTTTCCAGCATACCAGCCACGGTCAGTCACGCGAGCTATCATGCCGAGGTCTTGCCGAACAATACGCTGGCCTACCGAGTGACGGCACGGCTTGGGCAGGGCTCATCGGAATTCCGCATCGGCTGGCAAGGAAGTGCCAAAATTTACGGAGAGCAGGTCGCGCTGTTCACGTATCTGTTCCGGCGCCCGATCTCCGCCATCCGGCCATGGGTCGGACTATGAAACCGACCGCGCTCCCGAAGCAGGATGTCGCGCTGCCACCGTTGCGCGAGGATCTCCGCCTGATCGCGGGCGCTTCGGCCGCCGACGGGTCGCCGACTTGGGTTATCGTCGATCAGGTCCGCGGAAAATATTTTCAGATCGGCTGGGCTGCGTATCAAATTCTTTCCCATTGGAGTGGCGGATCGGCAGAGGTTGTCCTGTCGCAGATTCATGCCGAGACGACCTGTCGCGCCACTGCGCAGGATATCGATGATCTTCTGCGGTTTTTGTATGGGAACCACCTTATGCGAGAACCGCCGCAGGGAGGCTACCGCGCCTATATGGCTCAAGCAGAAGCCGCAAGGCCGCAGTGGCTGATGTGGCTCGTCCACCACTACCTGTTCTTTCAAATTCCATTAGTCCAGCCTGATAGATTTCTTCGCGCGACTCTTCCCTACGTCGAGTGGATTTTTTCAAGATCGGTGGCCTGGATCATCGTGCTCATCGGGCTGGCAGGCGTTTATCTTGTGTCGCGCCAGTGGGATGTGTTCATGGCGACGTTCTTGCATTTTTTCACCCCGAGTGGCCTCGCGCTCTATGCCCTCAGTCTGGCCATAGTCAAAGTTTTTCACGAGTTGGGGCATGCCTATACGGCGACGCGCTATGGCTGTCGGGTTCCCACCATGGGCATTGCCATGATGGTACTGGTGCCGATGCTGTATTCAGACACCTCCGATGCGTGGAAATTGACCTCTCGTCGCCAACGTGCTGCCATCGGCGCTGCCGGTATGATCGTCGAATGTGCGCTAGCCGCCCTGGCGATCTTTGCCTGGAACTTTCTCGACGACGGCGTGGCGCGGAGCCTGATGTTTATCGTAGCGACCACGAGTCTGATGGTCGGCGCGGCCATTAATCTGAGCCCGTTCATGCGATTCGACGGGTACTATGTGCTCTCCGACTGGCTGGGTATTCCCAACTTGCAAGATCGAGCCTTTGCCTTCGGACGGTGGCAGCTACGGCGACTCTTGTTCGGTCTGGATAGGCCGATGCCTGAGTCGGTCGCCGCCGTCCAACGTCGGTTCTTGGTCTATTTTGCCTGGGGGACGTGGGCATACCGTGTCATGCTGTTTTTCGGCATCGCGCTGATGGTGTACCATTATTTTTTCAAACTCCTGGGCCTAATTCTATTTGCCATTGAGATCGGTTGGTTCATCGTGCTCCCGATCGTAGGGGAACTGAGGATCTGGTGGACCTTGCGCGGGGAAATCGTCGAACGTCGCAGGGGATGGCTCACCGCGGGAGTGCTGGCCTGTGTCATCGCCGTACTGTTCCTGCCTTGGTCCGATCGCATCAGCCTTCCTGGGGTGTTGGAATCGACGCCGCATGCCACAATGTATGCGCCGGCCCCTGGGAAGATCATCGACCTGGCGGTGGAAGTAGGGCAGCAGGTAGGGGTGGGGGATAGACTTATTGCGCTGGAATCGCCGGTGCTTGAAAAGGATATGGCGTTGACGCGCAAGCGGATCGAAGTCGAACGACTGAGAGTCCAGCGTCAGTTCGTCGAACGAGAAGAACTTGTGAAGCACCAGGTGACGTTGGAAACCCTGAGGGCTCACCTTTCACAGCTTGAAGGCCTACTGCAACAGCAGCAGAATCTATTACTAACGGCGCCGATTGCGGGAATGGTGACCGACCGAGCGGAGGCCTTGCACGTGGGTCAGTGGATCAACAAGCAGCTGTCACTCGTATACGTCATCGATCCAGCGGGCGAAGAGCTGCATGCACTGGCTTCCGAGACGGACGTGGGCTATCTCCACGCGGGTCAATCAGCGCGATTCATTCCCGAGGGTCCAGATCGGCCCAGCGTGGAGGCCCAGGTTGTCGAAATTCGAGACATCGACGAAAGCAGCTTCACAGTACCCTATCTTCTCTCCGTATATGGCGGAGACGTGCCGGTTCGCGAAGATGTCAATCGCAAGCTGAAACCGGAAACATCGGTTTATCGCGTCACGCTACAACTCGTCGGGTCTCCGCCCCGATGGAACCAAGCCGTACGAGGAACCGTGCTGGTGAAAGGCCCTCGTATCAGCTTCGCCCAACGAGCGTGGGAACAGACCGCCCGCATTTTCATCCGGGAAAGCGGTGCGTAGGACAGGCACGCATCCGAAGCCTCGCTGTGGCCCCCTCCAAAGTGTCAGACCAGAAAAAGTCGTCCTGACGCGCATTCTGTAGCCCGCCACAAATCTCATCACAGAACACAGCCTAACCGCACTGTATAAAAGAGGAATTTGCTACGAGAAGTGGCACCACCCTTGCTAGATTATTTACTGGTATTTCGCCAACCCGTGGTTTCATCGGGGTGCCATGAGGATACTACGTAGAAATAGGAAGGCGGAAAACACGCCCGCCCAGACGCGCCGTCGCGCCTCTCCGGAGAGGGATAGCACGCGCTCGACATTTGGCGGCTCGTTGATTGCGCTCGAATCGCGCATCATGTTCGACGGCGCGGCCGTGGCCACGGCCAGTACTGTGACCACTGAGCAAGTCGCGCAAAGCCAGGCTGAGGCGTCCTTCCCTGTCGAAGACGCCTCAACAGCCGACAGTGCCCCTGCTGCCCCGACAGGCGAACCGCCAGCCTCCAACGGCGACCAAGCGTTGTTCGATGCCCTGGTGGCATACGATACATCCACCGCCCGTCAGGAGATCCTGTTCCTCTCCCCCAGCGTCCTCGACTACCAGAAACTCCTCGACGGCATCAGCCCCAACGTCGAAGTGCACATACTCGACGCCACCCGTGATGGCGTGGCGCAAATGGCGGAGATCCTCGCCGGTCGTACAGGCATCGACGCAATTCACCTGATCGGCGATGGGACCGAAGCCGAGATGCATCTCGGCGCGAGCTTCCTGACGCAAGAGTCGATCGGCACACAATACGCTGAGCAGTTCCAGCAGATCAGCCGGAGTTTGTCTGCGGATGCCGACCTCCTGATCTACGGCTGTGACTTTGGCCGTGGCGAAGCCGGGCAGGCAGCTATCCAGACACTGGCTAGGTTGACAGGCGCGGATGTCGCCGCCAGCACCGATCGCACGGGCCATGTCAGCGAGTTCGCCGATTGGCACCTTGAAGCCACTACCGGATTGATCGAGACTTCGGTCGTGATCGGTGCCTCCACGCAGGCGGATTGGGAGCATGCGTTGGCGACCTTCACCGTCACTAACGTGAACAATACGGGTGCCGGATCGTTGCGTCAGGCGATTACCGATGCCAATACGGCCGCGGGTACCGACACG
>DATENE010000225.1:0-6110 GCA_035275205.1 Nitrospiraceae bacterium | reverse complement strand
CATCGGACCATCCGGCAACGCCGCCAACTGCGTAAGTTCATCTTCGAGACTTCCACCGCGGATTTCTTCAAGCACCGAGACAAGACGGTCGGCCATTTCCGGCTGTTCGATTTCCGCTTCCTGTAGCAGGGGAACCGCGGTGGAGCCGATATCGATGAGTTTCCCGCTGATGGTCTGGACGATCTTCTCGTCTTCATCGGCCAGCAGCCGGATCAACGCCCGGATTTGACTTTCGTTTGTCAGCATGGTGAGACTCTCCGAAAGCCTGCCCATCAGCCCATCGCCCGACGGAACACCTTGGCGCTCCCGTAAAGACAGAGGGCGTCGAATATCACCATGACGATCACGACCATTGCGACATGAGGGAGCGCCTCGGTCCAGCCGGTGAGGATCAACGGCCTCACCGCATCAATCGCCCAGGTCATCGGATTGAAGCGCGCCAGGAACCCCATCCACGCAGGCATCCCCGCCAAGGGCACTAAGGCCGAGCTTAAGAAAATCGCCGGAAGCGACAGAAATCCCAGAACCGAAAAGAAATCGCCGTGACTTTTCACAGAAAAGGCCATCGCCATGGAAATCGCGGTGAGGCCGACGCCGAAGAGCATCCCGATCATCAAGATCGTGGCGATACCGAGAAGCCCGGTCGCCGGCTGGACGCCGAACAAAAAGGCCACCCCGAGGATCACGAGCACCTGGAGCGACGTAATCGTCATGACGAAGATGAAACGGCTCAGGATCACGGAAGTACGATGGATCGGTGTGGTCATCAGCCGCTCCAGAAACCCATTCTCCTTGTCGAACAACAGATCGACGCCACCGGCGAGCCCGTTGTTGAGCACCGTCATCACAACCACGCCGGCCGTCAGGAAGCTGATGTAGTCCGGGGCCTGCGTGATTTGCATGTCCGCGGCACGCTGGAACAGATTGCCGAAGAAGATCAGCCAGAACAGCATCGGCTGCACGAGCGTGAACAACATGCTGAACTTCTCGCGGCTGAGCCGCCGAACCCACCGCATCGTCAGCGCATGAATTTCCTGCCAGTATTCTGTCATGACCTAAAACGTGAAACGTTACAAGTGAAACGTGCTGTCGGAGCAGCGAAAAACGCGCCGCTTCGACCGTTCGCCTCACGCATAACGCATCACACACCCTCCTTCTCTACAGGAATATCGTCTTTGATCGATCGGCCCGTATGGGCGATGAACACATCGTCCAGCCGCGGCCGGTGGTACTCGATAAACTCCAGTTGGCAATCCAATCGATTGGCAGACTCGAGAATCTCGGGCAGGGCCTTCTCAGGCGACTCGACACGGATATCCAAGCCGGTCGGCGTCGCCTTGACCGCCCGCATCGCGGGTTGTCTGGTCAACGCAGCGACCAACGTGGGGATCTTGCTCTGGTCTTTCAAGGTCAACGACACGATATCGCCGCCCAGTCCGATCTTCAGCTCAGCCGGTGATCCGAGCGTCTTGATCTTTCCTCCATCGATGATGGCCAACCGATCGCAGAGCTGGTCTGCCTCATCCAAATAATTCGTCGTCATCACGATCGTCATGCCGCGCGCCTTCAACATCCGCACATAGTCCCAAATCCGGAGCCGGCTCTGCACGTCCAAGCCCAACGTCGGCTCGTCGAGAAACAAAATCTTGGGGTCCGGCAAAAGACCGCAGGCAATGTCGAGCTTCCGCTTCATTCCGCCTGAATATGTTTTTGCGGCGCGATCGGCAGCCTCTTCCAATTCCACGAGCTTCAATAACTCGGCAATGCGTCTCGTGGCTTCTGCCTTGGGCAAGTGGTACAGGGCTCCGAGCAGTTCGAGGTGTTCCCGTCCGGTGAGAAAGCGATCGATGGCCCGTTCTTGAGGCACGTAGCCGATGAGTCGCCGGACGACATCCGCCTCGCGGACCGTATCATGGCCCAAGACGCTGGCCTCGCCGGACGTCGGCGTCAGCAGCGTAATGAGTGTCCTGAGTGTGGTGCTTTTCCCCGCTCCATTCGGCCCCAGCAGACCGAAAATCTCACCGGCATAGACCTCAAACGACAGGTCGGAAACAGCCGTATGCTTGTCATAGGCCTTCGTCAGCCGGGACGCCTGGATCGCAATAGCTCGATCCATCAGCCCCAACCCTTCGCGCCGGATCGATCGTGTATCATGAACTCGATGAGGTCACTGAGACGACGGGCTTGTTGGTGGAGGCTGTCGGCCTCCAACAGAAACTGCTTTTCCAAGGGCGTACACTCCAAGTAGGTGGACAGGGTATTGACGACAATCTCGTCGCTGACTTCTTCCCGAAACAATTCCTGCCATGTAGGCATGTCGTCGCGGGACTGGATATAGGACTCCAGTGTGGTAAACAGGTGCCGGCGGACCACGGGATCCAACGACGTCTCTGTGCCTCGAACGGTGACAGCAATCGTGGCTTGACGATACGGCTTGTCGTACCACTCGCGTTCAATCTCAAACCGTTGCAGTCCTTGCAGCAGGATGTTGGATCGACCATCGGCCAGCGGCTGCACGCTGGCCAATCGACCGACACAGCCCGTGGAGAACACGGGCGGATGGCCATAATAATCCGTTTCCCATCCATCTTTGAGCAGAGCCATGCCGATGCACTGCCCGTTCATCGCCGCATCAGAGACCATGGTACGGTAGCGCGGCTCGAAGATGTGCAGGGGGAGATAGGTCTTGGGGAACAGCACAACATTTGGAAGCGGAAACACCGGGATTCGCGTGGGAATGGGAAACGGCGTGACACTGTCAGGCTGGTCTCGTTCGTGGTGCTCTCGCCCGTGATCGGTCTGCATGGGGCTCACGATAGCTGATGGTTGACAAAATTGTCAACGGCGCAAGACGGGCATCCGTCAGCCGTCGAGTTGAAGAAAACCCTTATCAACACAGGAGATTTGTGCCGCTAGCGCAAGCATGATATAAGCGCGCACGACAAGTCCATCACCTCACGGACAGTCCATTATCCATGCATACATTGCCGCGCCATTTCCGGCACATCCTCTTCTTTGTAAGTAGTTTGATGGTCGTCGTGCCGGGACTCGCAGCCGATACTGCGGAGGAATTCCGCTTCGCGAGGGAAGGTTATCGATACGCCTTCCCTCGCGATCACGGGGCGCATGAGGAGTTTCGCACCGAATGGTGGTACTACACCGGCCAGGTCACGACGAAGGACGGCCGGCCATTCGGCTATGAACTCACTTTCTTCCGTCGTGGCATGCCGCGCGAACAGACGAAAACCCTGCCGTCGAAATGGGCTGCCACACATCTGTACCTGGCTCATTTTGCCGTGAGCGATCTCAGCAAGGGCCGGTTTCACTATACGGACAAAAAGAGCCGGGCCGGTTTGGGTAAGGCCGGTGCGGCAAATGACCGGCTCCATGTCTGGATCGATTGGTGGAGCGCCGAATCGCCGCAGGCCGCTCCCGACACTCAAATCCTCCAAGCATCGGACGGCAACATCGCCATCCACTTCACAGTCTCACCGGGAAAACCGCTCGTCGTGCATGGCACAGACGGAATCAGCCACAAAGGCTCGGCCACAGGACAAGCCTCCCATTACTATTCCTTCACCAGACTGGCCACGACCGGCACGCTCACGATCGGGAATGAATCGTTCGACGTGGCAGGCACAAGTTGGATGGACCATGAGTTCGGATCTGCCGATCTCGACAAGGATCTGGTCGGGTGGGATTGGTTCTGCTTGCAACTTGATGACCAAAGAGAACTGATGCTCTATCGGCTCCGCCGAAAAGACGGATCGGCTCATCCAGCCTCAAGTGGCACGCTCATCGACCGGGATGGACGGGGGCACCATCTTTTGATCGGGGACTTCATACTCGAACCGACAAGCTATTGGACCAGTCCTGCGAGCAAAGCCCATTATCCACAGCGTTGGCGCCTGACCATTCCGTCGCAACAACTTTCACTGGAAATCGCGCCCCGCATGGCTGAACAAGAACTCTCTCCCACAAACAGCACACAAGTCACCTATTGGGAAGGCGCCATAGAGACAACCGGCACGGCACAAGGGAAACCGATTCACGGACAGGGCTACATGGAACTGGTCGGCTATGCGGAACGCATCATGCAGAAACTCTAACATGATGCTGAAAAAGGCTGCCAGCAGCGTTCTCGCATCGCTCAGAGGTTCAACGTACCGAAGCGTACGCCTCACCTCTTCGCTCGCTGCGGCCTTGCTGAACAGCCTTTTTGAGCATCCTGAGCCAGCGAGTATCGGCACGGTTCAGTCAGATACTCACGATATATGCATAAACCGAGTTTCCCGGCAGCCTGACGATCACATTCAATATTGGGCATATCTCATTCCCCTGAAAGATGCACACGATCGGGGAAGTAATGGGAAAACTCAGTGCTGATGAGCGAGGATGACATCAAAGACGTGCGCGAGGTGGTGGAGGCGATCTATCAAACCGAATCGCGCCAAGTGCTGGCGACCCTGATCCGCTTGTTAGGCGATTTTGAAACTGCCGAAGAGGCGCTGCACGAAGCCTTTGCCGTCGCAGTGGAACAATGGGGGCGAGACGGCGTGCCGGCCAATCCTCGGGCCTGGCTCGTCTCGACCGGTCGCTTCAAAGCCATCGACGGCATACGGCGGCGCATTCGGCATGATGCGGCGCTGGAAGAACTCGCCAAGCAACCCGAAACCAGCGCCAACGATCCCGATGAGTGGGATGCCGAGCACGTCGAGGACGATCGCTTGCGGCTGATCTTTACGTGCTGCCATCCCGCTATAGCACCGGAAGCGCAAGCGGCGATGACGCTGCGCGAAGTCTGCGGGCTCACAACCGAGGAGATCGCGCGCGCGTTCTTGACGAAACCAGCCACGATCGCGCAGCGGATCGTGCGGGCCAAAGCAAAGATCCGCGATGCCCGTATCCCCTATGAAGTGCCGCTGGAGAAAGAGCTGCCGGATCGATTGGACGCAGTTCTTCGGGTCATCTACCTGGTGTTCAACGAAGGATACTCGGCCTCTTCGGGGGATTCGCTCACACGTCATGATCTCTCAGGCGAAGCCATCCGCCTGCAACGGATACTGATCGAACTGCTCCCAGAAACTGAGGTCATCGGGCTCTTGGGGCTTATGTTGTTGCAAGATTCACGGCGTGCCGCGCGCACAACAGCGACCGGTGACTTGATTCTCTTGGAGAATCAGGATCGATCGCTGTGGAATCAGAATCAGATCGCGGAGGGAATCTCGCTAGTACAGCGAGCACTGTCTAGGGGCCAAGTCGGCCCCTACACTATCCAAGCCGCAATCGCGTCGGTGCACGCCCAGGCTTCCAGCTCGGCTACAACAGACTGGGCTCAGATCGTCCGGTTCTACGATATGCTGATGCAATCGAACCCTTCTCCCGTCGTCGAGCTGAATCGAGCAGTCGCAGTCGCCATGCGAAACAATCCGTCAGCCGGTTTGGATCTCGTCGATGCGATCTTGAAAAGAGGCGACTTGGAAACCTATCACTTGGCCCACGCGGTACGGGCTGATTTCTGCCGCCGACTGGGACGAACAGCAGAAGCTCGTACCTCCTATCAACGAGCACTTAATCTCACCCAACAAGAACCGGAACGGCGGTTTCTGGAAAAGCGGCTGGCGGAATTGCCTGATTGAGGCGAAGAACTTTTCTCCTTGCTCACATCCCCCCTACAGCCACAATGCCACAGACGGACTCGAACCAACCGATGGCCTCGCCCGCATAGAGCGCCGCCAGCCAAGCTCTAGAAAAACAGAACGTCTCGGCTCTCACTGGTTTCTCCGGCCCCCCTATCCTCTGCGCAGACGAGAGACGAGACATGCTCTATCCGCTAGAACCTCGATGCTGTCAGCGTCACGTCCGTGTCTGCCCATGCACGGCGGAAGCGTACGTCCGTTGCGCCCGCATCAGTGTTTTTCCCCTGCGCCCGGAGCGTCTGCGACAGGCCAAACAAAGACCAGCCGTTCTCTGGGAAGCGCCGGAGGTCTTCGCGATACACTCTCTCTGCCTCGGCATGTTGTCCTGCCTGGATCAGCGCCGCGCCGAGCGAGTGCCGAATCGGGTAGTACCATTTGGGCGGCTCGAAGTAGAGCCCCCCGTCCTCGATT
>DATENE010000224.1:0-4575 GCA_035275205.1 Nitrospiraceae bacterium | reverse complement strand
TCAGCTGTGTCGGGTTGAGATGGTCCCCGTAGAGGAAAAACTTCATTGATGATTCGCCGCCAAGGACCACTGTTTACCAACTAAGATCACATTTCTAACATAACCCCTTTCACACGTACAAGCCGCGCGTGACGCGGTTCGCTGGGCTGGCTGTCGTTGGATTGACATCACGCCGATGCTCTTCCTAAGATGCGGCGCGGTCATCCGCGATGTTATCTGATCTCGTCGAGTCCTCTTTGTAGGGTGCCCATGCCGAAGAATCATTCATCTGCTCCCACGTCATATTCCTCGTTCTAACTGTGAAGATCATCCACTATGTGGCTGTGGCAGTGCTCCTGTTGGGCGCGGTCTACTATCTCTGGAAGCAGCCTCCGTCGCTGAAGCCTGTGGTGGATGGTCGGGCCGCTGAGGCTCTTTCGATGGTGCAAACCCATCGGGCAATCGGGTCCCCCACCATTCTTCAGGCGATGACTGAGCATGTGCGCTCGATGAGCGAACGCAATCGCGTCTCCCGGTTGGGTGAATGGAGGGTCAAGCAAGTGGAGGGGGATCAGTACGAGATACGGCTTCAAGTGCGAGATCAGGGGGCGACTGGCCAATGGTTTGAGCGGGAGTTCATATGGCACGCCGATCTCGCGTCGAAGAATGTTACTGCCGCGTCGCTGCCGGCTGACGGGGTCACACCCAAAGCTCCTTAACAGAATGCTGAAAAAGACCTCCAACGTCGTTCTCGTCTCGTCAAAATCCTCAACGTACCTCCGAATGTACGCCTCCGGTTTTAACTCGCCTGCGGCCTAGTTGGATGTCTTTTTGAGCATTCTGCGGGAGATTTTTATTGTAATGTCGCATATGCAAACCCTCAAAGCGCTACTGGACTAGAACAGATTTTCCACAACGAACTACTTAAAATTTTCTGGCAGCGCCACTTGCACTTGATTCCCTTCGATTCGGACTGGACAGCAAGCGACGGTGATCGCCGGATTTTCCGGTCGTGCTCCGGTTTGCACGTTGAATCGCCAGCCGTGCCACGGACACTCGACAACAGTCCCTTCCAGATGACCTTCTCCAAGCGGTCCTCCCGCATGGGGACAGGTGTTGTCGATGGCGTAGAAATTTCCGTCGACATTGAATAGTGCGATCCAGACTCCGTGGACTTCGACGGTCCGTCCAGTCCCCGGAGGAATTTCTTCTACCGGCGCGACGTTCACAAATTCAGGCATAAGAATGATCCTTCTATTTTTCGGGCAACCTATGGAACATACACAAGGCGCAGACCAGCCAGTGACTTGATTTCGCCCAAGGCTTATGGCATAGAAATAGGTACGCGGTCCACTACTACACCCGGGCCCTCTCATACAAGGAGCCTTGGTTGGGATGAGGTTGCGGTATGGAAATGACCCTTCTGCTCAACGCGACGTACGAACCCCTGCGGGTCGTCCATTGGCAAAAGGCGATTGCACTCCTCTGGCAAGGTAAAGTCGAAGTCCTCGAAGTCTATGACCGAGAGGTCCACGCGGTCTCGATTTCCATCAAGCTCCCCTCGGTGATGCGCCTCCTCAAGCTGGTCCGGCTTAAGGACGTCCATCGGGCAGTCAAATTTTCCCGCATCAATATCTTCACACGAGATGGCTACGCCTGCCAGTACTGTCGTCACAAGTTCCGCACCGAGGAACTGACGTTCGATCATGTTGTCCCCATCGCCAAGGGTGGGCGAAAGACATGGGAAAATATCGTCACAGCGTGCTGGCGTTGTAACAACAAGAAGAGCGGTCGTACGCCCGAAGAGGCCGGCATGAAGCTGATGAAGAAGCCGGTGAAGCCGCGATGGAATCCGGTTGTGACTATTACCATCGGAATTCGGAATACACCGGACAGCTGGCGTGACTATTTCTATTGGAATATGGAGTTGGATGCCGACCCCGCCGATACCTAATGTTCAACGTTAAGTCCTCAGTCTGATCCTCGCAGTGTTCTCATAGCACATTCCTTCCTTCGTTCAACGCGCATCATTCGACATTGCGTCGCCGCGACCTTCGACGTTGTCTGGCTATGCCGGGTCTGCCTGCTCATCTCGCTTGTCCCGTCTGTCTTGCAGGCCTACCCTCGGAGGGCGGAGGATTATCGTTGGGCCGATGGAAAAGTGGACGGCGCGGTTTACGCTGCAAAACAGGGTGTTGTATGATACCTCCGCGTTTGAATTGGGAGGAACATTATGGCTGCAAATTCTGGCTTTCCGCTGTCTCTCGATGTGAAAGGGTACCCGGTGCTTGTACTCGGGGGAGACGAGGAGGCCGCAGAAAAGACCCAGCGGTTGCTGGAGGCCGGCGCAAAAGTGACCGTCGTGGCGCCGACCTTACACGCGATGCTAAAAGAGATGGCCGCATCGGCGAAAGTCGTGCACCGTGGCCGGCATTTTCGAGAAGGTGATTTGGAAAGTGCGATTCTCGTGCTCAACATGGTTCGCGGAGACAGGGATTTCTCCCGAGAACTGTTTGCGAATGCGCGCGGGAGGAAATGCTTGCTCTGGTCGGTCGACCAACCGGAATTTTCCACGGTCACTATGCCGGCGGTCGTAGCCAGCGGGCATTTGCGCGTCGCCATCAGTACGAGCGGGGTCGCTCCGGCTTTATCAGGTTTCATGAAGGAGGATATGGAGAAGATCTTCGGCGAAGAGTTTGCCGCGTTTGTGGAGTGGCTCGGCCAACTACGCGAGCAAACCAAGGCCACCGAGCCGGAATTCGAAAAACGCCGAGTCTTGTTGCGTGAGGCGTTGGACGGCTTTCGCTTGTTGGGCAAGGTTCAGTACCCGAAGGCCTGGCTGGATGAGCGGGCGAAGCTGACAGTGTCTCCTGGCGCGAAAGGAGAAGCGTAGGGAGTGAGTGGTTGAAGACGTCAATCATACCAAGTTACACGTGAAGCAAAGTGCGAAGAGAGGAGCGCTATGGTGTTACTGGAATTTAGTATGTCGCCGTTGGGCAAGGGAGAGAGCGTGGGCAAGTATGTGGCGCGCTCGCTCGATATTATCGATAAGAGCGGAGTGGATTATCGCTTGAACCCGATGGGGACGGTGCTCGAAGGGGAGTGGGATGAGGTACTTGCCGTCGTCAAACAATGCTATGAGCGGATGAAAAAAGATTGCGGCCGTATTTCCTGCACAATCAAAGTCGATTATCGGAAAGGCCATGCAGGGCGTTTACAGAGCAAAGTGGCGAGTGTCGAAAAGAAGCTAAAACGGACAATCAAGCATTAGCAAGGTGCTGAAAACGTCCGCCTAGCGCATCCCAGAAGACCGCGACTCCATCATTCTACTCATTGGATCATTATCACGTTTCGACTAAGAGATGGCGGGGCGATCCTGGATTGTCCCGAGGATTTACAGTAGCGGCTCACTCGCTCTAGCCCCTCGTGCTTTCCTCCTACTCTCACACAACATTGTTATTCAACCTGCCGACACACCGCATATAGCGTCTAGTCGAAATGCCGTCAAATCATGAATTGTCAGAACCATTTAGTTTGTATTTGTAAATAGTAGGTAACCTATATATACTGGGCCGCCTCGTGAATGAGTCTTCGCTTTCAGTGGGAGCGCGTCATGCGAAAGTTTTCAGCAGAGTCGAGAACCCCTCGCGCGGTACCAGTGAAACATATGATTGGAAATTCGATGGGCTGCGGCTGATCCCACCTCCTGCCTAGTATGAGCGCCAGAGAACTTCGTCATCCGTAACGTGATAACTCAACATAGCGCCACAAGAACAGCCCTATGACGGACGAGACCGAACTCACGATGCAATGCGGTCGTGAACTCTTGCTGAAGGACCGCACGATTCTTGAGCGGGAGGTAATGTTGTTCCGTCCGTTTGGGCTGGACGAACAGGGACAGACGATCAGAGACCTAAGCGGGATGAGTATCAGAGCCGTCGTCGTCTACCTGGAGCAGTCAATAGCTCGTACGAAAGGAACGTCAGCTGGGGCTCAGGCGGTAGAGGACCTGTGTTTCCTATTGAACCAGCGCATCAAAGACCCGGTCTATCATGTAACGCCGAAGTTTCTGAAAAATGCATGGAACAGTTACTCGTACGAGTTCGCCGCCTATCTATATGAGTTCTGCGAGCGCATGTCCGGCGATCCGCGATTTTTGTTTCGGGGTGGGATAGAGAAAGCCTCCTCGATCATGCAGGTGTTGGCCAGACCGTTTTCGCTGGCGCAGATTTACAGCATGTTTCCCTACTTCGGGAACAAGTTCGCGTCCGGTTCGATTGAATTTCGAGTCATCGAAGTGACCCCGACCTCCGCTACCCTGGCCATGAAGTTTTCAGACCGGACTCTTCGCCAGTTTGGCCCCTACCGCAGGCGATGCGCCCATCTCATGTGTCAAGCTGCGCAAGGCATTATGGCGGCAGTACCGGTGCGCGTTCATGGCCTTTCGCCGGCCACTCTGACAGAACGTTCCTGTATTGCCAATGACGATGAGTGGTGTCAGTGGGACATCCATTGGCAGGTAGAGGGAGAAGGCACCTGGCGCCAAAGACTCTGGCGGATGGTGGCAGGACCGGGAGAGGGCCAGCCGTCAGAGAC
>DATENE010000223.1:0-3121 GCA_035275205.1 Nitrospiraceae bacterium | reverse complement strand
CGCTCCAACACCGCAAAGCCGGCGGACGCCTCAATCAATACCACAAGATTGGATTGATGGATTTTCTCGACGCCCTCACAGCGCGCTATGGCATTCACATCATCTATACCGACTCGCGCGATGAGGCAGAAGAACGGATCGCCAATCTCGCCGCCCTACACTACGCCTACTATTTCGCCGAACAGCAGGGACTTGGCCGCTGGCTCACGGAGAACGATTTGTAAGAGTTGAGGTCGATGGCGGAAGCGACGCACAGTGGTTCTTGTAATCGAGAAGGAGAGAGCGTACTCTTAACTCAAATGCCCCAACTGTGTCACAACTACTTCAAGGAAAGCCGCAATGGCAACGCCTGCATGGCGATCGTCATGCTGCTCTGCCTCTCCATCCTGGTGCAGATGCTCGGCGTCCCCGTTACACTGTTGAACCCTTTTGAACCCGTAGAGACCCAAAGCGTGTCAGTCCTTGAAGGGTTTTCAGTTCCTTCATCACTCCCCCAACTGACGTCGTCATTCGAAACGGATGCTGCGACTGACGCTCAACCGTCTGCTCACCTGCCGGTGCTCGCCTCCGTGCTGTTTCATCCTCCTGTTTCCTAGCTCCCTTTCACTGCGCCACACCATCGCAGCACTTCCTCTTCACGAGAGATCGGCTACTTGAGCCTTTGCCGTCCTTGATCGGCAGACGATCAACGGGAAGGAATCTGCGAATGAGCTGCGAAATGTTTCTGCTGAAAGCCCCGTTGCCGGGATGACGTTCTCCCACATAGCGATGGGGAGAGTGTTGAAGAGGCAAGAACTTATCGCGGTCTGATCTATTTCAAGTGGATAAGAATGTTCATGCCATATCAGCGTCTGAAGTTATTAGGATCATAGTGACAGCATAATGGAACATTCCACGAACAGGAAACGGGGGCGCGGCGGTCAGCCGCGCCCCTGCGGACCGGCTTACTTGCCGTCCTTGTCCTTCTTATCATCCTTCTTGTCATCATCTCCGAACACCACGACCTTGCCACCCTTATCCTTACCCTCGTCCTTCTTATCGTCCAAATACACCACGACATGGCCGCCCTTCTTCTCCTCTTTCTTCTCCTCTTCCGCAAACGCCAATGTGGACATCGTGCCGAAGCTGAGGAATGCAACCAAGGCTAGAAATCCGCCTAACCGCTTCATGGGAACCTCCCTAAATGATGTGAGGATATTCTCGCGACCGTGCCCTATTGCACGACCTAGTCATGGCTTTTACCAACGACCACACGATCGGCACAACGGACAAAAATGCCGGAGAAACGGCTGAATTTGTCCAATGCGCCCTCAGCCCGTACGGAGGCACAATGATTCCGACCGAGATGCAACAGGCTCTCACTAGAAAACCCGCGATACCGGAATTCCCGACAACGCCGGGCCGACTCGAGGAAGTTGTCTCAACGGCCGAGGAGTTCGATCGGGTCGTCTCGCAAACCCTGCCAATTCTTCTGGATCGAGCCACCGCATACACAAAACGGTTTCTGCGAGAAACCGGCCAGTGGAACGACGACATCGCACATGAGAAATTTGTTTTGCGGTGGGGTGCGGAATACCTCGAACGGTTTCTCGTCTGCGGACCCAGTGAAGTTCCCTGCCGGCCGCTGTTTCTCCTGGAGTCATTGGTGGCCAAGCACCACAGCCGGCCCGAACCGTTCTGTTACCACTCGGATCTGCTCACGCCGCTCGGACGATTTCTCGACGGACTCATGGCGAGGGCCGCGATCAGCAGGGATGCATTGATCGCCTTATACCGCCACTGTTACGGATTGGGGCCTGGAGAAGTCATCGCCGCCATCGGCTTGAACGGATCGGAGAGCCCGCGCATCTACAAGAACTTCAGGCGCTGGCGGGACTCCGGTTGGCAGCGCACGATGGATGAGATGGGTATCAGCGATGTCGAGTTGGAAGACCTCCTCGGCCAGCAACAGCGCTCTCCGCAGCGGTTCAACAACGAGGCCGAGCATATCCTCCGGTCCGCACAGGCCCACTATCGAAAGAGTGAACCGGACCATTATCCCTGCAGGTCCCTGAGCCAGTGGGAAGAGATGTTCTCACAGGGTTATGGCTGCGACTACCGGATCTGGCATCTGGCCCTGTGCCTGGATTGCATGCAGGCAACATGGGGGTTGGGCTCCAACGGAACCGTGACCTTCGAAAAACCAAAGGTAAAACTGCAGGTGCGGCCCTGAGTCAGCCTCGCAGAGACTGACTTAAGTCTCACAATCAGGAGTCAGGAAACGATCATGAAACAAGAACACGATCTATCGGATTATCGAGGGCGTTTATTACAGGCCTTGACACGCAGTGCTCGCCGATCTGCCTGTGGCACAGCCAGCCCAATCCATGTGTTTATCAACGACCGTCGCGTCGGAGTGCTGAACGGAGCCGGGAACGAAACTGCGCTACAGATGGTAACCCACTTCCACATCGACAGTGTGTACCTCCGGTCGGAAGACGGCGTCCTTCTCGGCGGTCTTTCCGCCCCTGAGTTTGGATTCAGAAGCCGCCGCATCCCCCTCTCCGGTAACACGATCGAACTCCGCATTCACAATCATGCCCAAGGCGGATCGGTCAGCGCCGGCTTCCTCTCTTTACCGGGTCTCTGGAGCCGCGCATGGCGGACGATGAGTGCGCTGGTCTCCGTCATGGCCCTGCGTCCGGCAAACGCGATCGTCCCTCGCATGAGAGTCATCGCCTTTACGCAGGTGCTGTTGGCAGCAGCCGTCGTAGGACTGGCCTCCGACCGGATGATCAGCTGGCTGACACCCGAACGTGTAGCGCCACCCATCACACCGAAGGAAGCTCCCTGGGCTGCCCCGCTTGCCGAGGTCTCCAAACTTGAACAACAACTGGGCGACCTCACACGCATGCAGGCGAAGGTCATGGAGACCATTCAGACTCAACAGCAGGGAATGACTCAAATCCAACGGACGATGACTAAGCTGTCATCGACTCAGGAGACGGTCGTTTCCAGTGTCCTGACCGTCAAACAGGAGATGGAGCAACGACGCAAAGGCTCGGGACGCGACATGGATCGTGTGAAGCGCTTGCTCATGACCAAAGCACAGACCGAACAGGAACAACTCGAAGCCGAGATT
>DATENE010000222.1:0-17242 GCA_035275205.1 Nitrospiraceae bacterium | reverse complement strand
AGTAGCGTCCGCCCCGTCGTACGATCGACGAATTGATAGCAGTGCTCGATCAGTTCCGGTTCCAGCCCGGGAGCCAACACGTCGAGATACTCGAACGTGGGGAGAATGATCTCATCGTAGCCCCACCGGTTAATTTGACCGAGTAACTGCTCTTCAAGGCGACGGACCTGCTTTGCCGCGTGAGGAAGTATCGTCGCCATGCCCACAGGGACAAGCGAGCGCTCTCTAGACGACGGGGTGTGCCCCGAAGAAGGGCGAGGCTTCGGAGGAGCGGAGACCATGGCTGACCTGATGGATGGCGCGCGGGGTTAGGACAGTGCCGCGACTTTGACCGATAGAATGTCTTTACTGGATTTGATCGTCTCAAGGACTGTGTCTGGGAAGACCGCATCGGAACCGATGATGAGCAGCGCGTTTCCACCGCGCTTCTCGAGCGCGCATTGCATCCGGACGATGTTGATCTGGTTGTCGCCGAGCACCTTCCCCACAGTCCCGATCACGCCTGGGCGATCAATGTTATGGATCAGGAGCATATGCCCCTCCGGCACCACCTCAACATTGAACTGATCAATCTCCACCACGCGCGGATCTTTCTTGTGAAAGAGCGTGCCGGCCACCTGGTACGATTTCTTACCGGCCTCCACTCGCACACGTATCAGACTCGTGAAATCCCCCGCGTCGGAACTCCTCACTTCCTTCACTTCAATTCCACGCTCCTTCGCGACGATCGGCGCGTTCACATAGTTCACAGGCGCTTCCATCACCGGACTCAGCAATCCCTTCAACACAGCGATCGTGAGCGGCGCGATCGACAGACTTGCCACCTCTCCGCTGTATTCGACGGTGACACGCTCAAGCCCACCTTCGCACAGCTGCGTTTGGAACTTCCCAAGCTGCTCGGCTAACGACAGAAACGGCTGGAGCCTCGGGAGCAATTCGGGAGAGACGGACGGGATATTGACCGCCCCGCGGGCGATACCCTTGGTAAAGTAATCGACGATCTGCTCCGCAATGCCGACGGCCACATTCTCTTGCGCCTCGGTCGTCTGGGCTCCGATGTGCGGCGTACAGATAAAATTATCCAGCGTCAACAAAGGATGATCCGCCTTCACCGGCTCTTCTTCGAACACATCGAACGCCGCGGCCGCCACGCGCTTCGTTTTCAATGCTTCAAACAGATTACCCTCATGAATGATCCCGCCTCGGGCGCAATTCACGATCATCACCCCCGGCTTCATCGTCGATATCACTTGCGCATTGATGAGGCCCTTGGTCTCAGGCGTCAATGGCGTGTGGACAGAGATGATATCGGCACGCTTGAAAAGTTCATCCAGCGGCATCATGGTCACGCCCATCTTCTGCGCACGCTCTTCGGCCAAATAGGGATCATAGGCAATCACACTCATACCGATTCCCTGCGCCAGCTTTGTAAGATGGCTTCCGATCTGCCCCGCGCCGACGATACCGAGCACCTTGTTGTAGAGTTCGACGCCCATGAATTTGTCTTTTTCCCACTTGCCGGCCTTCACGGACGCGGTGGCTTGGGGAATGCGCCGGCTCATCGCCCAAATCATCGACATCGTATGCTCGGCCGTCGTGACGGTATTGCCGCCGGGCGTATTCATCACGACGATCCCGCGACGCGTGGCTGCCGGCGTGTCAACATTGTCCAACCCCGACCCGGCCCGTCCGACGACTTTCAATTTCTCGGCTGCCGCGATCAGTTCTTCCGTCACCTTGGTGCCAGACCGGACGATCAGCCCATCGGCATCCTTGATCTCCTTAAACAACTCTTCCTTCGGCATCTTGGACTTCACCACCACGGTGAATCCGGCCTTTTCCAACAGCTCGACGCCCTGCTTCGATAAACTATCGCTGATGAGAATTTTCATGCCCATTGTGTCTGTCCTAATCGTAAGAGTTTCTAAACGAAACTCCTACGCCATGAGAATTTCTTGCGCCTTCGCGACACCGCTTCCAAGCTTCACAGGATGACCCAGTCCTTTGAGCACCATTTCTATGGCCGCCACCGCCGTAATGATGTCGAAGCGGTCCATGTAGCCCATGTGTGAGACTCGGAAAATTTTCCCCTTCAAATGATCTTGCCCACCGGCGGCCGTCATGCCGTATTGGACGCGCAGATTCTTATAGATAGCCTGCCCATCCACGCCGTCCGGCGCTGAAATAGCGGTAAGGGCATCGCTGGGCGATTCCTTTGGAAACAGCGAGAGCCCGGCACCCTGCACCCCTTCGCGCATAGCCTTCGCGAGCATGGCTTGGCGGCCAAACACCCCCTCAAGCCCCTCCGCCTTCATCATCTTCAAGACTTCCTGCAAGCCGACAACGAGGGACACGGCCGGCGTATAGGCCGTCTGATTCTTCTGCTGATTCTCGTGCTCTTTCTTGAAATTAAAATAGAACGCCGTGTTCTTGACCTTCTCTGCCAGCTTCCAAGCTTTGTCACTCACACTCACAAATGCAAGCCCCGGTGGGAGCATCAGAGCCTTTTGCGATCCGGTAATCACGACATCGATCCCCCACTCATCGGTCTTGATGTCAAATACTCCGAGCGCCGTAATGGCATCCACCACAAGAATGGTCTCGCTATAGGGCTTCACGACCTCCGCAAGAGCCTTCACATCGTGAGCCACACCCGTGGAAGTTTCACTCGCTTGCACATACACCGCTTTAATTCCAGGATCTTTCTTGAGCGCATCGGCCACCACTTTGGGATCGACGGCCCGTCCCCACTCTACCTTGATTTCAGTCACCTCAGCGCCGAAGGTCTTGCAGAGCTTCGTCCATCGTTCCCCAAACTTGCCAGCATTAATGGTGAGAGCCTTGTCGCCGGGAGAGAGAAAGTTAGAGACCGCGCCTTCCATGCCTCCGGTACCTGATGCCGCCAGAATCAGCACATTGTTTTTCGTTTGGTACAACCACTTGAGCCCATCCCGAACTTCCGCGAAGAGCTTATCGAACTCGGGGGCACGGTGATGGGTCATGGGCCGCGCCATGGCCAGCAGCACTTCAGGGGGCACAGGCGTCGGACCGGGAGCCAGCAAATACTGTTTCAACATCGACGAATCCTCCTAACCGGATGACGCATGGACACTCTTATGCAGGACGGGGGACGATACCATTGCCTCCCAAAAACTGTCAAGGCGAAGAACCGCATAGACGCGTGTATTTTCAGACTGTTGCGATCTGTTAACCCACTATCATTTAGTGTGTGGGAATAGCGAACATCTGTCTGTGTGCACCGAAGGAGGGGTGTCATTCCCCATGTAGTTCCTTGACACGAGCGCAGTCCATCGATAGTCTAGCCCAACAGAAGATGACACAGCACCCACACAATCGCGATCGTTCCCGAGTTTCGACGACGCCAGTCGTAATAGGACATGGCGTCCTCACGGTGGCGCTCTTCCTCGTAGCATGGCTGTCGCTCTCCGGTCCTATAATGGTGGCGAATGCGGGATCGCCTCCAGCACCTACCACGACTGACCCGTCTACGCTCGCAGAGGATCCCACAGCGGCTGAAGACGAACCGGACGCAAACCTGGTCCCACTCGATACCGAAGGCGCACCACCAGAGATCACAAGCCCTTCTAGAGCCACGCCGAGCAGTGTTCCCAGAGCCGAAGATCTCTTACAGCCAAATCCGGTAGGAAGTTCACCGGCGACTGTGCGGTTTTCAGATGCCTTGAACCCTCCCGCTGAACTCATCCAGACAGAATCCTCTTCTCGGAATACCCCAGATCAGATGGAATTTGAGAGCTACAATGTCCCAATTGTCATGGATCCCTCGGTCCAAGCGCATATTCGCTACTTCAATACGTCCATCCATAGTCGCTTCGAACAGTGGCTGTTCCGACTCAGCCGCTATCAGCCTCTTGTCGAAAACATCTTCTCGGAATTTCACCTCCCCAGTGATCTGGTCTACCTCTCGCTGGTGGAGAGTGGATTCAATCCTTACGCGTACTCACGAGCAAAAGCCACGGGTCCTTGGCAGTTCATGAAGGGCACGGCCAAGCTCTATGGTCTCCGCGTCGACCACTACGTTGATGAACGTCGGGACCCCATCAAGTCAACCACTGCTGCGGCACGTTACCTCCGAGACCTTTACGACATGTTTGGAGCCTGGCCGCTCGCGATGGCTGCGTATAACGCCGGAGAAGGCAAGGTCATGCGGGCTCTTCAGAAGGCCCGAGCCGAGAGCTTCTCTGAGATATCGAAGACACGGCTGATTCGCCGCGAGACAAAGGAATATGTGCCTCGATTTATGGCCGCGACGATCATCGCCAGGAACCCAGACCGATACGGCTTCACTCAGGAACCTGCAGCGCCACACCAATTTGAGGAAGTGATTGTCACGCGACCCGTTCATTTCCGCGCGATCGCGAATGCCACCGGCATTCCCTATGAAGAGCTCCGGCTCTTAAATCCTGAGTTGCGGCGAGACGCCACTCCCCCCGGCGACGAGACCTACCATCTGAAGGTTCCGGTGGGAACGAAAGCGAAAGTAGAACAGATGCTTGATCGCATCCCAGTCTACAAGTTTCCACCACTTCCTGGAAAGGCTCAGTTTGCCACCGCCGGGCCCTCGCGCTGGTACAAGGTCCGCGTGGGGGACACGCTGGGGAAAGTGTCGAAACGGTTCCGCGTCCCACTGAAGACGCTCAAGACGAAGAATAACCTCTCCGGCCCGACTATTCGACCGGGCGACTTTCTCGTGATCAGCCGCTAGTCTCAATTCCCTTTTCCGCCAATCTTCCAGGACAGACCAAACCTAGAGCCAGGAACCGGCAAGCCTGACCACCTAGCAGGCGCGGAAAACTCTCCGGCACGCGAGACCTTCGATTCCACATGTGCGGCGCACCAGGACTATTTCTTGCCTGCTGAGGAAGGAGGAGTCAAGGTGGGGTTCTGTGACGGGGCAATGGCCGGAGCTGTCGACGGCGGAACCGGCGCTGATTCCTGCGATTTCTTGACATCCATCATCTTGGCCCGAATCGTGGCTTCACTGGTGAAGGGGGAGTTCGGATAGGTCTTTATCAAGTCCTGATAGCGAGCCACGGCAGCCTCAGTCCGCAACTGAGATTCTTCCAGGCGCGCCAACTCAAATAGCGCCTGATCCCGGTTCAACGTACCGGGGGTCTCCAGAATCCAAGTGAGTGCCTTCACTGCCTGATCTCGGTCTCCCTTATTCAAGTACACATAGGCCAGACGTTGTTGCACGAGCCCAGCCATTGAGGGATTCGAACTGTATGAAGTAAGAAATCGCTGATAGGCATCGATAGCCGCGCTCAATTCATTTGCCTGGACCAACGTATTTGCCAAATGATACAAGGCAAGTGGCGCCGTGGAGGTTCGCGGATATTGATCGACAATTTGCCGATACCTCGCGATCGCTTCCTTGAGCGTGTGATCAACCTTTTGAGGATCGTTTCCAGAAGAAGCGATCAGGAATCGCATCGCCTCATGTTCAAGCTCTTGTGCTTTCTGCGAGGCCTGACGGTCATAATAAGACACCCCTCCGACCACGGCAGCCGCAAGCACCAACACTCCCAGACCAACCAGGAAGGGGCGCCAGTAACTCTGTGAACTGTGCAATGTCTGGTCGAGCCAGCTCAACATGTGGGCTTCATCGACCGGAAGAGTTTTCGCTGGGACCTTGATACGGTACGTCATGGATGGATTGTCAGAGAGGGCGGCGCCAGTTTCCTCAAATTGTGTGCGCGCCTTATACTAAGGATGTCCCGTTTTTGTCAATGAGGCAGCGGCGACGTGCCGGTTTTCAGACAGCATACCACCTTCCATCTTTAAAACCAGGTCACTTCGCATGTTTGAAAAACGACTCGAGGAATTGGCTGCGCAACATCTGAGCAGGCGGCTTACTCCGCTCCATTCCGGCGTCGGGCCTGTGGTTGAGATGGAAGGGCGCCAAATCCTCCTGCTCGCCTCGAACGACTATTTGGGGCTGGCCATGCACCCGGAAGTGATTCAGTCCGCTATCGAAGCGACGCATCGGTTTGGGGCCGGAGCTGGGGCCTCTCGGCTGATCTCAGGGTCGCTGCCACCACATCAAGAGCTAGAATCTGCCCTGGCACAATTCAAAGGAACCGAAGCCGCACTGACATTTAGTTCCGGCTACCTTGCGAATATTGGGACCATCCCGGCATTGGTCGAACAAGGTGGTCTGATTCTGGCCGATCGCCTGTCCCATGCCAGCCTAATCGACGGGTGCCGGCTCAGCGCGGCCGACTTTCGTATCTATCGCCACAACGATACCAGCCACCTCCAGTCCCTTCTGACCAAGAAACGCCGAGCGCGACGCACTCTGATTGTGACCGACGGTCTGTTCAGTATGGACGGAGACCTCGCGCCGTTACCTGAACTCAGTCGGTTAGCCCAGGACTATGAGGCCGACCTCTACATCGATGACGCCCACGGCACGGGCGTCATGGGAGCACATGGACGAGGGACCGTCGAGCATTTCGGTCTTGAAACCCAGATCCCGTTTCAGATGGGAACCTTGGGCAAAGCCTTTGGCAGCAGTGGCGCCTACCTCGCTGGCCCCTCGACATTGATCCGTTATCTCCTAAACACAAGCCGGTCCTTCATCTTTACCACGGCGCCCCCGCCAAGTTCAGCTGCTGCCGCCACGGCAGCGTTACGAGTCCTGCAACGAGAACCGGAACGGCGAGCCCGCTTATGGGCCAACCGTGAACGGTTGTACTCGGGATTGACGCAATTGGGATTCCGCCTCTCCGCTAGCGTGAGTCCGATCATGCCGATCTTGGTCGGCAATGCAGAAACCGCGCTTGCGTTTGCCGAACACCTGCTCGCAGAAGGTGTGTATGCTCCGGCAATTCGCCCTCCAACCGTTCCCGACGCCACCAGCCGCATCCGTGTCACGGTCACATCCGAGCACAACACCAACCAGATCGATCAAGCTCTCACTGCATTTCAACGCGCAGGACAATCGGCGGGGCTGATCTGACCGAACCCCTCACCTCTCCGCAATACAGCGCCAAAGAATTTGCGCAGTCGCTTCCGGCTATTTCCTTGCTTTCTCGTCACCCTGTGGCATTATGCTCCCAAGCATTACTGTGGCTCGACAAATAATTATCCTACCCTTTCATACCGAGGAGTCCTCTTCATGGATATTTCGAAGCTCCTGACTTTCACGGCTAAGGAGGGCGCGTCGGACTGTCATATCAGCGCCGGCGAGCCACCAATGATCCGTGTGAACGGGGACCTCAAAAAACTCGACCATCCCGCACTGACCACGGAAGAAACCCATGCGCTGATCTATGACATGATGAGCGATGCCCAACGGAAGAATTTTGAGGAGAAGCGCGAGTGCGACTTTTCCTTTGAGCTGGGCGACATCGCCCGATTCCGCGTCAACGTCTTCGTCCAAAACCGTGGGCTTGGCGCCGTTTTCCGAAACATTCCCACCGCGATCATTCCGATGGAAAAGCTCGGCATGCCTCCGATCGTGCGGCAACTCTGCGATCGGGAAAAGGGGCTGATCCTTGTCACCGGCCCAACCGGGTCTGGTAAATCGACAACGCTGGCCTCCATGGTCGATTATTTGAACAACACCTTCGAAGGCCACATCATCACGATCGAAGATCCGATCGAATTCATCCACAAGACAAAAAAATGTCTCGTGAATCAGCGGGAGATGGGCGTCCATACCCTGTCGTTCGCGAACGCGCTGAGAGCCTCCCTCCGCGAAGACCCGGACATCATCCTCGTGGGTGAAATGCGGGACCTGGAAACCATCCAGCTCGCGTTGACTGCTGCGGAAACGGGCCACTTGGTCTTTGGCACACTCCACACCTCCAGCGCGCCGAAAACCGTCGACCGCATCATTGACGCCTTTCCCCCAAACCAACAGTCCCAGATTCGGACACAGCTCGCAGAAGCCTTGGAAGCGGTCATCACGCAGACCCTGCTGAAGAAAAAAGCAGGCGGGCGTGTCGCCGCCCTCGAAATCCTGGTCGCCACGACCGCGGTCCGGAATCTCATTCGAGAGGGCAAGCTGCACCAGATTCCCGGGGTCATGCAGGCCAGTCAAAAAGACGGCATGCAAACGATGGACATGGCACTATTCGAGTTAGCGACCCGTGGAGTCGTCACGAAGGTGGAAGCCCAATCGCGCAGCATGAGTCCCAATCTGTTTGGAACTCCAATGGGCGGCGCGGCCTAAGATACCTGGCAGGGAAACGGGGGTAGCGATGGATGTTCGCAGTCTTTTAAAAGTCATGGTGGATCAAGAAGCGTCAGACCTGTACCTGACTGTCGACTCGGCGCCCGCCTATCGCGTCCATGGCTCGACACAACAAACCGACGCGCCGCCGTTTACTAACGAACAACTCGAAGCCCTCGCGCTGGCGCTGATGCGCGGTCAGCAGCGCGGGGAATTCGAGGAAAAAATGGAAATGAACCTGGCTCTCTACTACAAAGAGCTCGGCCGTTTCCGCGTCAATATTTTTCGGCAGCGAGGGAACGTCGGCTTGGTCTTCCGGCATATCAAAGCTGAGATCCAGACCACCGAGCAGCTGGGCTTGCCCTCGATTGTCAAAGACATCGCCATGACAAAGCGCGGGTTGGTGCTGGTCGTCGGAGCCACGGGGTCAGGAAAATCCACGACCCTCGCAGCCATGATAGACCACCGCAACACCGTTCATCCCGGTCATATTGTGACCGTGGAAGACCCGATCGAGTTCGTCCACAATCATAAGCGATCGCTCATCACGCAGCGGGAAGTGGGCTTCGACACGCTCTCATTTCAAAATGCGCTCAAGAATACTCTGCGACAGGCGCCGGACGTGATTCTGATCGGAGAAGTACGCGACACGGAAACGATGGAAGCCGCGATCACCTTCGCGGAAACCGGACACTTGTGCATCGGCACCCTCCACTCGAACAATGCCAACCAAGCCATCGAGCGCATCATGAATTTTTTCCCGGTGGAGCGGCATGCGCAGATCTATCTCCAGTTGTCGCTCAATCTTCGCGCCATCATCTCTCAGCGGCTCGTACCGTCTGTGGACGGCAAGCGAGCGCCTGCGCTGGAGATCATGCTCGATACTCCCCGCATCAAGGATCTCATCAAAAAAGCCGAGGTCGATTTGCTCAAGGAAGCGATGGAACAAGGAGTGGACGAAGGCTGCCAGACATTCGACCACGTCTTATTCCACTTGTATAAGGACGAGAGGATTTCGCTCGAGCAAGCCTTGATCAATGCCGACAGCGCCAACAATCTCCGACTCAAGATCAAGCTGGAAGGCCTGAGAGGAGACGATGCGATCAACGCGCTCCTCGACAAAAAACCAGGCGACTCTACGGCCGACGCCTTCAAGATCCAGGGGGGAGCCTCAAAAACCGTGACCCCCTTGCGGAAACGATAGCTTTCTCTCCGCCACCACACGCCTCGTCGCGATCCGGCTGAAATCACTACGGTTACTGAGCCACAGCAACCCCTTGCTGCTCAAGATACGACGCAATCTTCTCCAGCGCGAGCGCGCTGAGTTTCGCGCCATACCATGTCGGCATCGTGCCGGCCGGATAGCCCGGCACGACAAACACTCCCGGTTCGATGACCGATTCGATCACATACTCGTGCACTGTCTTTGCGTGTCCCCGGTAGGCCGGATCGGTCAATCGCGCAGACCCCGTCGCGCCTAATACGAGCGGCGGCCCTACCCGCCCATCGGCCCCAGGGATACCTGGAACCGTATGGCACACCAAGCAGCCGGCTTTCGTAAAGATCTCTGTGATCGGTTCATCTCCGGTGACCAGCGGAATCATTCCGGGAGCGAGCACCGGCACCGGTGAGGCTGTCACCGGCGTTACCGAAGGAGATTCGATGGAACGAATAGCGAACCACGTCCCCAGTAGCAACGCAACCAGGATGAGAGGCGTGATAGATCGTTCAGGCATAAAACCAGTTGCAGAAAACGTCCTACAGAGTCACGTTGGCAAGAACTGCTCTGATAGTCGCAGCGAACGCTCTAACGTATCGCGGACATTCTCTCGCCTGCGCCAGGCGCGTGCGACTCTCACTTCGGCACATTCATGGCGCAGCGAAATCCGATCGTCCGATCCTCGAAATCCTGGCCAGCCGAGAACCGCGCCGTCACGCGCAACGCTGACGGGACATCCGCCCATGACCCGCCTCGTAGCACACGCTTCTCACCAGTAGCTGGGCCGAGCGGATTCTTCCCAGGACTCTTTTGATAATAGTCACGCTCATACCAGTCCGCCACCCATTCTGCCGCGTTCCCCGCCATGTGAGAGATGCCAAACGGGCTTCTCCCGCCCTCTTTGAGCCCATGCCGCACGCTCATTCCCTCAAGACCGCTGGTCACGGCCACCAACGTGATGGCCTCACTCACCCACATTCCTCTGTTATAGTTGGCAATATCGACGAACGGCTGCATATCTCCCCACGGATACCGGCGCCCGTCTGTCCCCCGAGCCGCCTTCTCCCACTCAGCCTCTGTCGGAAGCCGTTTCCCTGCCCACCGGCAATACGCGGCTGCCGATTCCCATCTCATTCCAATGGCCGGCCGATCTCCAACCGTCGTTGCCGCCTCATCGTCCCATGTTGGAGGAGATTCATGTTTCGTCTTTTCCAGAAATTTCCGGTAGAAACCGAGGGTGACTTCATACCGATCGATGGAGTAGGCATCAAGCGTCACGGTATGTTCAGGCCGCTCGTTTGGGAGACCGTCGTGACTACCCATGGTGAATGGACCGGCGGGGATCAGGACCATCGGAGCACCATCCAGCCCGCGACTCGCCTCGATCGACGAAACCGCCTGCCCGCCCTTTGAAGACTGTGGCTCTGCTACCCCAAGACAGACGACCCCTGTTACGAGGCTGATCCCAACCCACAACACCGACTGTCGTCCCCGCATTGCCATCTTCATCGCCGTAGCCATTTTGAGCGTCCTGCGCAAATATAATGGCGCGCCCGCATAGTTTTCTGCAGCCTGCCGGAAGAAGCAACCCAACTGCCGGCCAGTGTATCCAGCTCACACGACAAACTCAACGGAATGAAAAGACTGAAACGACGAGTCGGCCACTGAGAGGAAGAGCGGTAGAATCGGTAGCCCCAACGGGAGGCGGGGCACGATGCCAAAAAACTATCGCAGGAACCACTTCATAGTGACGTGTAGACGCTCTTTCCAGACAACATGTAGCGCGCACTTGAGAGGGATCTGCAACCCTCTACATTGAGGCAATACCTTGTGACGACCCCTATCCCTAAAAGAGGAGATGAATATGAAACGATTTACAATGACTATATGAGCGGGCGTGCTAGGATTGACTGTGAATGTTTGAACTTTGCTCGTGCTCAAGAGTGGCAGTGGAATCCTTTTTAGTACACACACTATCATTGAGATCTTCCCAGAGCGTTAGGAGGCCAACGTGAACAAGCCTATTCTCTATCACGATATTGATGGCGTGCTCTTCGGCGATTATGCCGGTGAATTCCAGCTACGGCCAGGCTTGAAGACGTGGATCAAGTGGGTGCATGAACACTTCGATGTGGTGTTTCTGACCATGTGGAGACACGAAGAGATTGACACACTGCTGTCCGTTCTCACAGTGGAGAAATTCATGAAATCCCTCCAGGCTCCAAGCTTTCGCTCAGCGAACTGGAAAAACCACGACAACAAGGAACTCTGGGTTGCTGATGCCGTCGCAAAAACAGGCACACGCGAATGGTTCTGGATTGACGACGAGATGCCAACCGAGGAAAGGCTACAGCACCTTGGGCTTGACCCCAATCGGTGTCTCAAAGTCAATTCAAAGGGAGCCAACGAACTCGAAATCCTTAAAGACAAACTGCAACAGATTCTTCACCGTTTCTCTGTAGCCTAGATGAATGGCTTTCGTGGAACGTGTTCGCGATGCACGTAGCGCTGCTGCTGCCTGCGAGGGACCATCCTGACCAGGGGCGATGAGGAAAACCATCCCGCGGCTCTCAGCAACGTCCAATCTGTGTATGGTGGTCGTCTCCCTCAGAATCGGCACGTCCTCCTCGGTCGGAAGAAGTACATGGCTGTCGAACCGTGGCCGTACGCGCGGTTGCCGGATGGCTCCTGTTAATTCTCATGGGCATTGTGCGTGACACCCTGCATGGTCAGCGCGTTGCTCCCTTCTCCACTCGCTGCCCCATCTCAACGCCTAAGCTGTCGTGTCTTGGGCATTCGCGGTCATTTACTTTTTGGCTTCCACGCCTGCGCCAGCTTTTGCGCCTCGGCAATCTGGGCAGGGGTCATCTCCTTAGCGGTCCTATCACGAAGTTCGGCCGCCGGCTTATCTCCGTTCGTTGCTGCCAGGCTGTACCACTTATACGCCTGGACAATATCATGCGGCACCCCTTGGCCATCATCGTACATGATGGCAATTTTTGTTTGAGCGACAGCCTCTCCTTGGTCTGCGGCCAGACGGAACCATCGCAAGGCCTGCCGATAGTCTTTCGGGACTCCCTCTCCGTTAAAATACAACGTCCCCAGGCTGAACTGTGCCTTGGTCTGTCCCTGTATCGCCGCTTTTTCATACCACCGCCGTGCTTGAACATCGTCCTGCGGCACGCCTCGGCCTTTGCGATATAGGACCCCCATGTTGTACTGCGCAAGGGCATCTCCCTGCTCCGCAAGCGGTCGCCACTCGCGCAAGGCCGTGGCGTAGTCTCCACGGTTATTGGCATCCATGCCAGCCTGAAAGTCAGCCCATGCGGGCACGGCGAAACACACGAACGAGAGCACCAGGGCGATGGGGAACCTGAACGACATGCGCCCATCGCCACTCATAGGACATACTCCTTCGGTTCCTGCACCAACCGTTTCACATAATGCTCAAACCGGGCTACGGTGTGCGGCTCAATCGCAAGATTCTCCACAGCAAACTCCTGCCCCCGTGACCACCGGACAACGGCCTGTGGTATCAGAATGCATTGCTCATTCGGCAGCGTAACGGTTAGCGAGAGGGTTTCCCCTTGTCGCATTGGGAGGTCTCCTGAGAGACGCCAACCTGAACGCGAGAGATTCCACATCGTGCCTTGGCCTTGGAAGGAGCCAGCGTTGTACGTCATGGAGCATGGCACAGGGAATCGGTGGTTGGGACGGATCGTGAAGGGCATTGGATGTCTCGCAGGGTGGCGTATTGTAGGGGGTTGGGCAGTAGGGCACAAGGGCCGAAACGGGAAAATCAAGAATTAACTACACCCCTCTCTCATGGCATGGCCGCTTTTCTGCGTATGAATCAACAGAAGGTAAAGACGGCTCCTACAGAAGCTTGTTTGTGCTCGTCGAAATAGCTATCCTTCTGAACAGAATCTGCAAGGTGAACACGTGTCACTGGCTAACACACTGCTCGGTATTGTCCTCGTTCTGATTCTCACTGCCTGTAGCGCGCCACCCAAGGCACTTACGACCGATGAGCGAACCATGCGCCAAGGTGGCGGAAAAAGTGAGGCCCTCTACACAGGGAACCTGCCCCCAGGAACAGCGGAGGGGTCCCCAACCGTTACCCTGCCAGACTCTCGATGCACCAAGCAGCTGAAAGAGGGCTACGCGGTGAGAGAACGCATCGATAGGGAGTACGCGCAGAGCAGAATTGCTGGAACCTTTCGAGATCGGAGAGATGAATTCATGGCGAGGTGGGTGAAAGAAACAGGGCAGTGGGCTGCAGAAACCAAAACCGTTCTTCTCCAAATTGGTGGGCCGACCGCAAAGGCCCGCTTCCAAAATGCCCAAACACCGATAGGCATGGTGAGTGGAGATGTGGGGTGGAACAATATCAGAAATTATCTTCGGACAAGATTGGCCGCCCTCGAGTCGATCTGCAAGGGACCATAGCCTCACCGACGCCGATGCTCCCGCCCATGTGCGCGGTCATCAATATTTGCCCTCATCTGGTACACGCTCTCCCACGATGCCCCTCTCGCTCCTCTCCCACTCATTCGCTTCGGCACCTCTACTTGGGCCTACAAAGGCTGGCAGGGTCAGGTCTATAAGAGGCAGTATGCGAAGAGGGCATTTGCTCGGGAAAATCTTGGTGAGTATGGCCAGTATCAGTACCGCCAGCAGGTTAAGAGACAGGCAAACCAGCTTCTAACGACTCTGACCCGACAACGGCGGCTCAACCGGTCCGGCCCATTCGCCGTCTAAATCATTCAATGCCACATCATCTGATGTGGCAAGATAGGGCCCCTCTCCATCGTCATCGATGAAGTGTAGAACTTTCACGGTCTTTCCATCGCACTCACCGCGATACCAATACCACCCGGTCTTCGTCGGCTTCTTCGTCGTCCAAGTCAGATTACTCATGCCGACAACTCCAGAGTAATCGTCTCACGATCCCCATGATAGGTGGCGTATGGTAGGAATGGCTCCGGGGAAGTCGCAAGAGTCGAAGAAGGAATCCCATTCATCATTGCAGTGGACAAAAACGAAAACGGCGGCCCCAGTGCAGGGACCGCCGTCTGTGATCACGATTGTGAGTATGGGTTTATGCAGTCCGCTTCCGATACCACACCGCTAGACCAACCAATGCGATCCCGAGCAGGAGTACGGAAGTGGGTTCGGGCACAGATGTCGCCCGTGCAAACGTCCCAGTGAACAACCCGCCAGTGCCCTTCCCTGTGTAGGCGCCATAGTAACTATCATCAGAAAGCAGTGGCACGATGTTGAAACTGAGCGAGTTGAAGCCCTGAATTTGGTTGAGCAGGAACAAACTATTCGTCAGTACGAACCCTGTCGAGTCGCTAAACGTTGCGGTAGGGGTCGTTAAGGTCCAACTGTTGAACGAACTGCCAAAGGATGAAAAATCGGCATTAAATGTTCCGGTCACGGTCCCGGTCACCGTGTAGTCATACGGGATCGCGTGAGCTGGCACGATTGAAAGCAGGCTTGTGGCAGACACTAGAGCCACGGCGATCAGTCCCTGCTGGAGTAGATGTTTGACTCTCATGAAGGTAGCCCTTTCTCAGTTTTTCATTCTAGGGGCCGTAAGTTGCCGTATATTTATTTAGCATGTTCTGTACCAACGGAGAATGGTCATGACACTCCTATGAATTTGTTGGTATTTTTCGCAATGCGGCGTGAGTCTTCCTTGGGAAGATGCAAACTAACCTGACAGTCTTTTTGAGCGTGTCATTGAAGAGGCGACGATCACCAAATCATAAGTCATTGAATAGACGAGAAGAGTCGTGAAGGAATACGACTCTGAGCAGTGTGGAAATTCTCTTTACAGTTTTTTCGAGTTTACAGTTGCTTCCATCACCATGCTTCTAGTCCAGCAGGAAGCTGATTGTCGGGCTCACACTCGCTGTTCACTCTTGACGACGAGGGCGTGTCCTCGCGAGCTGAGCCGCAAATGGACAATGCGAGTATCCGTGACGGAACGCCGCCTGGACACCCACCGCTTTTTGACCAGGACCGAATTTGCCCGGGCAGGTCAGCAGACCGTAGCATCTCTGCTACAAGTACCCTGGAGGATGGCTGCAAACTGGCTGTGGTAGCTGATCTACGTAGAAACATGGTGTCCCCAATCGGACCATGAACCATTCAATGCCGCATTTGGCCCATCTGATTATCCCCTTTTCTGGGAAGACTCAGACTCGCGCTGCGTGACGGGAAGAGTCCCTACCTGTCTCAGGGTACGCTATTGCCTTCCTTCTCCTGTTGCACATGTTCATTTTCTTGCCGAACGCGTTCGGCCTCTTGTTGCCTTATGTCCTGCTCCGCTTTTTGGCGAGCTTGCTGGACAACCTGTCCCAATTCTTTGGGGTCATAGGAGTCACATGACGGTCCTGACAGTTCTCCTTCGAGACATGAGACACATGCCCTCCTCTCCCTCACAACCGCATACATATTTGGTCCAGGCTTTACGAATTGTACACAGGCCTGCTGTAACTCTTCGGAGGTGAAGGCAAGCGTGGCTTCCGTGTTCCCGATTGCCAGACAGGAAATTCCGATGCAAACTAACCGAGCACTTCGTTGATGCACGACGTCTTTCTCCTATGAACCTTTCAATGCCGCAGGTAGCTCACCTCATCATTCCCTTTTCTGGGGAGATTCAGGCCCGCGCGGCGTAGGAGATATCGAGCGCAAGACAGTCGGATACCTTCGTGCCTCGCAGCCAGGGGCCAAATTACATCTATCAGCCGAATGGGAGCATGCGGACGTGCATGCCGACTGACAAGTATACCCAGTCGTGTTTCTAAATATCCTCACTGTGTGCGCATTAGGGCCAAACCCAGGAACACGCAGGCGACAGAGAGCACAACCGAACCAACAATGTAGAGCGCAGCACTCAGGACCTCGCCACGCTCCCAGAGTAACGCAACATCCAACGAGAAAGCGGAAAAAGTTGTAAAGCCCCCGATAACTCCTGTCGTGAGGAAGAGGCGAACGTCCTGCCCGCTCTCTCCGCGAAAGGCGAACCAGCCGGCGACCATACCAATTAGCAAACAACCGGATACATTCACGAGGAGCGTATGCCAGGGAAATGTCCAGCCAAAGGCCAAGGCAACTCGGTTCGCCGCATGTCGAAGGGCGCCTCCAAGACCTGCACCAACGAAAACTATTAGATAACCGAGGATGGCTTGCATGGGGACTCCTCTCACCTGTTATAGGGCAAAGCCGAAAAAAAACTCCTACCGGCATGCCCCTGTTGAGCTGCTGGTAGGAGTCATCAGCCTTGCGGCGGTTATTGGGGGAACCCCATCCCCATGCGATTAGAGCATAGCATACTCCAGGGAAGTGCCGACCTCAAAAATTGCGCGAAAAAATGTGACGAAGTACATCCGAGCGCACAGCGGCAGATCGCACAGTTGTGCGGAGTACTGGCATAGGAAGGTGGAAGGGAAGTCGGCGGCACGATGCGCTTTGAAGGCGGCTTCGATCGCCGCTCACTTTCTCTTGCCCTCAGGACCGGAAGCGGGATCGGTTCGGGAGGGAGGCGAGTTTTTGATAGTGCCCTTTTTCATATCGACCGGTATACCTAGAATTATTTCACCGTCAGTTTGGCTTTGTGGCTCAGAACTCACCTTGTACGATGATTCAGGATGTGGATTGATGGAGCCATTCGATCCAATATCTTTGTGCGATCCAGTAAGACTTGTCCCTGGGGGACTATCTAATTGAGGATGTGGTGCGTAGTTCTTAAAAGCACAGCCAGCAAAGAAGAGCATTCCACTCACTAGCACCAT
>DATENE010000221.1:0-18610 GCA_035275205.1 Nitrospiraceae bacterium | reverse complement strand
AGGCCAGAGCCAGGATAGACGGCAGACGCTCGATGAATTTGCCACGGCCCATCGACGCATTATCACGGAGCTCTACGGCAAGAAAATGATCACGGTGAAGTGGCGGCAGGATCAGGAAATGTCGCTGGCCGGTTTCCCTGCAAAACAATTGACATTCACGTATTCGGATGAGAAGCAGGGCGACATCATCGAGCACCACATCTTTTCACTCGGCCGCAACGAGGGTAGGGGGATACGAATCAAAACACCTCTCTCGGCAGACGAACGAGTGATGTCGACTCTCACGAAAATGTTGGAGACCTATCAGCCGGGACGAGATCAGAACGCGGTCAGCCCGATCGCGCCAAAGCCTGACTCTCCTTAGGAGGCTTGCGTCACTAATGTTGTGTCTCTGCAGTCGGATTGGCTAAATCCAATCGTCGCGGGAGTTCGAATAAGAACGGCGATTGTTTGGTGAAGACCACGTGACGAAACTCCTCTGACCACTGACCCTGCTTGCTTACCGTCTTCACCGGAAACCGCTCGACCTTGGTCACCCATTGATAGTATTGCCGAGTCTCCCCGTTCTCGGCGACGGTGACTTCGAACAGCTCGGTGGGATAACCGTTCAGCGTCTGACTACCGACCAATTCGCGCGAAAGTTCCCCTTCCATCGTCTCGCTGACTGCCAACTGATGCTCTTTCGCAATAGGCACCTCCGCATACTGCCGCCGCTTGGACAGAATCAGCCAGGAGCTGCGGCGGTCCATCCGCACGATGATGATGCTGGCGCCCCCTTGCGGCTGGGCGAACTCGAACCGCCAGCGGTCGTCCTTGGCATTGACATGAGCCGTCACCACGGATTTTCCATTCTTCACAATTCGCTCACCGGAAAAATCGAGCGCCATCGCGGTCTGCGCCAGACCGCCTAGAGAAATCGACGCCAGCCAGAACAACAGCCGTCGAGCAGATGTGCGCCGCGTCCGCATGTCCATGGACTGGTTCTACCGTATCGCTCACATACACTTCAAGACGCGTCTCCCTCCTCACCCCGAACACGAACGGGGGAATCCTGACGAGACTTCTATCGGGTACTCCGCATGGTTTTCTTCATCGCTCTGTCATTGAGACCTCACACAACTAACAGGCAGGGTTGCAAAGGCGAAACCAAGTATCTGGTGAAGGAAATCATGGGCGACTGCGTGCGGAGAAACGAAGCCGTTGTCTCAGATCGGCATAGAGCAGGATCGAAGGAGTGTGTCTACTTCACCTTGGAGAAGTCGGCGACAATTCGCGCCTCAGTTCCATCCTGAAGATTCACGACGAACGCGGACGCCGCAACCGGATCGAACTTTTCATAGGCGAACACTGCGGTAAAGCGCGACCGGTAGGTCGGCCCAGTTCCCTCATTCTTTCGGCCACGTTCGGCTTTTCCAATATCGATGGGCTTGATCCTCTTGGAGCCCTGCTGTAGTTCGATCAAGGCGCCCTCGGCAAAGTATTCGTCATCGCCACACAACTGAACTTCAATTTCCATATTGGGCATGTCCACGACTTTCTTGATGAACTCATCGGGCATGCGCACATCCATCTTCCTCTTCTTGGACTCTGCCGCCTCCTGCCTGCCAAAGGCTTCAAGTCGATAGCGCTTTGTCCTGAGGATGGCACTGGCTCCGCAGGGATCTTTCTCCGGATCAGCTCCCACGCGCGTAACCATCGAAGCTTGCTGAAGGACCTTCTTGACATCCTCCGGAGTGTTGGCCTTCTCCATCGGTGCCCGCCCGGCTTCCAGAATCTTCTGCGCCTCTTCCACGGAGAGGTTCACATCGATCGCCAAGGCCGGCTGGAGACCACCGATCATCAACAGGCCCGTGATCGCACAGATGGCCACGCCACCGACTCGCATTACTGAGGTCAGCCAGCGCACGCTCAAGAGTCCTCCCCGTACACACAACAGCGAATGATGGGGCGGCATTGTAAGGAAACCCCTACCCCTTTGCAATCAGACTGAGAAGCGGGCCCAGTTGGGATAGGGCTTGATGGCATAGAGTTCGTCGAGATCGACCGGCACTCTCACACCCGCTTGTACAAGCAGCTGGCCAACCATGCGAAGCGGCAGCCCGACCACCGTCGTGAAATCTCCGCCAATGGAATCGATCAACTCGCCGCCGTTTCCTTGAATCGAGTACGCACCGGCCTTGCCGAGGCTTTCTCCCGTCGCAAGATAATCTTCATGGACTCGTTCATCGAACGGCTTCATCCGAACGACGGCCGTAGACAGGGCAACGACCTCTATTCCACGAACGATACAGACGAGCGAGATCGCCGTATGTACCTGATGATCACGACCCGCTAAGCGACGGAGCATTGCACGGGCCTCCGCCAGATCGCTCGGCTTCCCGAGCATGTCATGATTCAACTCAATGACCGTATCGCTCCCCAGCACGACCGCCTCCGGATCTTGCCTCGCGACCGATTGAGCTTTGCCCTGCGCGAAGAACTGCACCTGCTCGATCACGGTCCGATCCGGCATCAGGCGCTCCTGAAAAGATGGGAGCTTGATGTCAAATGGAATACCCAGCAAGGCGAGCAGCTCGCGGCGTCTCGGAGAGGTTGAAGCCAGAATGAGTGACATCTACAACGTTGGAGAGGGTTCAGCGGAGACCAGCGGTTCGAGCGGCGTCTGGTCGAAATCCTCGACGAGACTCGCGCAGTGCATCCGAAAATTAGCGAGCACCTGCTCCAGGTCGGCGACTGAAGAGACTCGGAACATCTCGGCTCGAAGCGAGGCGGCATGAGGAAACCCTTTGCAGTACCACCCCAGATGTTTTCGCATTCGCCGAAACTGGCCTTGCCCACAAGCCGCTTCGAACCGTCTGGCATGATCGAGCAACATCTCGAAGCGCACGTCGAGTGTCGGCATCCACGATTCGGGCACGTCCTCAGGCCGTTGTTGCTGCAGAATGAGTCGTGCCTCCTCTTTCTGCCGAAAGAACCAGGGAGCTCCGAGCGCGGCTCGCCCGACCAGCACGCCATCGACGCCGGTATCCCGCACGCGACGGACGACGTCGTGATAACTGTGCACGTCCCCATTGCCGAACAGCAACGTTCCGCTCCCCCGCACGATCTCCGCCGCACGGGCAATGGCGTTCCAATCCGCTTCTCCTCGATACATTTGCTGCAAGGTGCGGCCATGCAGGGAAATGACTGCCGGCTGCTCCATGACAAGATGTTCGATCCAACGGTCGACGACCACGACATCGTAGCCGAGACGTGTTTTGACTGATAACGGAATCGTCCTGCGGACGAGCGAACGGGCATGCTGCCGCTGCTCATTCATCCGGCAGATCGCTGCTACTCTGCCTGGCTTGAGACCCGCACCCTCAAGGGTCTGACCGCTCGCCCAATCGGCAATCCCCTGTCGGGCAGCCTGCATAATAGCTTGAGCCACATCCGGAGTTCGAATCAGCCCAGCTCCCGACCCGGATGAAGCCACGCTCCGCGAGGGGCAACCCATGTTGATATCCAGTCCGTCAAACCCCAACTCACATACGGCATGAGCGGCCTGATAGAAGAGATCCGGCTCTTTTCCATACAGCTGCGCGATAATCGGCCGTTCAACCTCATGATAGCGGAGGGAGTCCAATAAGAACTCCGGCCCCCGGCAGACGTCATGCACATGCGTAAACTCCGTGAAGGAGACGTCAGGCTTCCCGTGCATCGCCACGGTATGACGAAACGTCGCATCGGTAACCCCATCCATCGGCGCCATCCCGATGATCGGCCTGGGAAGTGACTGCCAGAAACTCATCGGGTTTGCTCCATCTCCATCATGGGCTCCTCCACTTCGTTCACCTGGGCATAGGCTTGACGCAACATGTCGCATTCCTGTTGCACGCAGTCCCTGACGTCCGGCGCGCGCTCCGTCACAAATTCAAGAAACCGTTCGATCTTGAGGAGAAAGAAATCATACGAGTGCGTGAGCGGCCGTGGTAACCGAAACCAGAAGGTCACAAACTCGGTCAGGCAGATGCCCCGCTCCGTTAATGTCCGGCAGGTTTGCGGGAACATTTCTGCAAGGTCCCCTCCCCAATGGAGAATTTCATACGGTACATACGACGTGCGGTAGCGCGTGACACCGGTCGCCTCCGCGGCTACCTCCTGCCACTCCGGGCCTGTCATAGGGGCCTGTCCCCAGATGATTTGCGCGTAGCGCGCATAGTCGTCGCGTAATTGCTGTCGATCAGACTGACACACCGCCTCCTGGACTGAGGCCCGATGAGGCGTCAGTCCTATTGGTTGCGCGACAACCGCTCCTTTCGCCATCGTCTGCTGAATGAGAAAGGAGAAACGCCGAACGGCCTCCGCATACTCCTCCACAATCATCTCAATCGGCTTGGTGTCCACTTCAAGCGCCACCGCTCGGAGGCTGACAAGGTTTGGGTGAGCCAGAACCTGTTCGAGCATGGTAAAGAGAATCGACGGGATCGGCGCGGCATGGGCATCAATCCATTCAGGAAGCTCTTCTCCCCTTTTCGGCTTCCCACCCGACTCATGGCAGGCCAACCCCGCTACATGGATTTCGACAACCCGCTCCAAGGGGAACTCGTCGAGAAATTCCTGCACGAACTTTTCAAGCGATATCCGCCGGCAAGCGGCCGTATAGCGATAGACGGTCCAGAGGTGTCCGATATCCAGCACGAGACCACAGGGCGCCAACGCTGTGATGAGTCGAAAAAAATGGGGAATCGGTATCGTGCCGGCGGAAAAATATGTGAGCGGCGGCATCTCCAAGAGAAAGAGCGGCGCGGTCCCGTCCGCGCGACGACCCTGCCGATCCATCGCCTGTTGAACCGCTGCGATATTCGCCGCCACAACTTCAGCGCTCAACCGCGTATACAACGGAGGGAGATACGTGCCACAGGAATAACCCGCCATCTCCTTCGTCGCACATTCATGATTCAGCCAGAGACTCTGTATGCTGTTGAGTTGCGTGACCATCTCGCCGACATCCTGCTGAAAGAGCGGAGACTCTTGAACGTCCGGTTGAGTGATCCACAGACCTTCCCCGTGATACGCCATCGCCACGTCAGGCATAGCCCGTCGAACAGTTGTCAGTGCAGTCGTTGTCGCCTTAAAGATTTCGAGATAGCCCGGCTGAAGCCCTCGCTCCCTGAGCGTGGGTACCAACTCAAATAGATCTGGAGAATAGACATCGACTGACAGCCCCATCCCCAATGGCGGAATGTTACTGAGGCGACACTGAAAGTCCTGTTGAACGAACCTGGAATCCACCGTCGATCACCCCTTGTACTGCTCTGACAATTGGCCTAGTCTATTCGCAGAACCCCTTGTTTGACAAGGGAAGCCCCGGTCACGGACCAGGGGGGTCTGTCTGCTATACTTGGCTTACGTCGCCAGGGATGGGATCCTCCCGAGTCGTGTAGGCGGAAAGCGGGGGGAATGGCTCGAACCCATGCCACACGACAATGACAAGTCCTTCAAGACGACAGATCTCACACACACTATGGTTGCCCATATGATGACACCAGGGGTTGTGCAGGTTCCAGGAGACGTCTCCGTGAGTGAGGCGGCTCTGCTGCTCGAACGGGAACAGGCGCCCTGCCTGCTCGTGAAGGATACCGATACGCGGTTCGGCCTTATGACGCCGACAGACATTGTGAAGAAAGTCGTTGCTCAGGGACTCGAACCGCACGACATCGAAGTCCGGACGATCATGACACGACCGGTGCAGTTCATCGAGTACGATGAGGCCTTGGCAGAGGCCTCGACACTGATGATGGCGACAGGCGCCTCCCTCTTGATTGTCACCAAGCAAAACCAACCGGTTGGGGTACTCAGTGCGCAAGACCTGATGCTCAGCCCACCCAGGCGGGACACGAAAATCCCCGTCGTGGTGAGTGTAATCGGGCGCGCCTCCGCGCAGGGACCCAACTATAATGCCATGATTACTCACCTGAGCCATGTCGGAGCGTTGGTCGAATCAACCGCGAAGATCCTGACAGGAACGAATGTCGTACTGGCGTTTTCCATTCCTGGTCAAAACACGCCCTTGACCATTCATGGAACAGTCCTGACCGGCGGAGTTCCGAAAGCAGACCCTGGCGAACCATCAAGCGGGAGCCGAACCTGGCATGTCGATATTCAGTTCACCGACCTCTCGTCGAGCGATCTTGCGCGTATCAGGGCCTGGGCACTTCAAACAATGCCTCCCTCACCCAATCGCTCCTAGCCCGCATTATTCATGACCGCTTCTACTGCAATCGCCGATCCGCTGCTACGACGAGCCTCCGGCCGGCGGGCTCGCCCCACACATATGTTCCGTTCCTTTGACCAACACCCGATCTGCTGATAGAATTTTGTCACCTTAGGATAAACTACAGCCCTCCATGGATAACCCAACACGACCCTCTCAGACCCGTTCCAGAGCCCTCCCCTCGAACGAGGAGTTGCTCAACCACATTCGCCTCTTGCTCGACAGCCCAGAGGACGACCTCCGGGCCGCGATTATGAAGGAACTCCTGGCCGGAACACTTCGGCTCCATGATTCTCATCTGGACATTCTGGACCTGAAGATCGTCAACAGAGCCGTAAAAGAACTGCGTCATGCCTTCCGCGTCTTTCATGACTATCGCGACCGGTGCAAGATCAGCATTTTCGGTTCGGCCCGCACGGCCTCGGATGACCCGAACTACCAGATAGCCTTCCAGTTTTCCCGGCGGATCGTCGAGGAAGGCTTCATGGTCATTACCGGGGGTGCGGACGGAATCATGCGCGCGTGCCAGGAGGGCGCCGGACGCGAGAACAGCTTCGGGGTCAACATTATGCTGCCCTTCGAGCAAGGCCCGAATACCACGATCGCAGATGACCCCAAGCTCGTTACGTTCAAATACTTCTTTACCCGCAAACTCATCTTTCAGAAAGAGGCCAACGCCATTGCATTATTCCCGGGCGGTTTCGGAACACATGATGAAGGCTTTGAAATCCTGACCCTCGCCCAAACCGGCAAGAGCGATCCCCAGCCGATCGTGTGTCTCCAAGCTCCCGGTTGCGACTATTGGGACGAGTGGTACGCCTTCGTCACACGTCAACTTTTAGCCCGTCAATTAATCAACCCTGAAGATCTCAGCCTGTTCAAAATTACCACGTCCGTGGAAGCCGCGGTCGATGAGATCAGGAGTTTTTACCGCCGGTTCCATTCCATTCGCTATGTGGGCCGGCTCTTGGCCATGCGGTTGAAAACCAGCATCTCTCCCGAACAGGTGGCTGGCCTTCATGACATGTTTGGCGATCTGTTATCCGAAGGCACCTTCGAATTGCACGGGCCGCTTCCCGAGGAACTCGACGAGCCGGATCTACGAGAATTACCTCGGTTGACCTTTACTTCCAACCGCCGGAGCGCGAGCCGGCTGCGTCAGCTGATCGACCATCTCAACACCCTCTGATTGTTCCTCACAAAGACGCTTTAGTCTCGTAGGAGCATCATGGTATGCTCCGCCACGATGACCGGTTCCCGTATACAGCATCCGTTCTCTCAGCCTCCCACTGTCGTGCTCTATCACGCCGAATGTGCCGATGGATTCGGCGCCGCTTGGGCAATCTGGGATAGATTTCCAGCGGCTCGGTTCATTCCCGTGAAACACGGGAATCCTCCTCCCGCAGAGCTACAGGACCAACGAGTGATCATTGTGGATTTCAGCTATGCCCGCGAGACGCTGGAAACCATGGCCGCTCAGACGCAGGCGCTCCTCGTACTCGATCATCACATCACGGCAGAGAAAGCCCTCGCCGGCCTTCCCTATGCCTACTTTGACATGAAGAAGTCTGGAGCCGTCCTGGCCTGGGAATGGGCACACGATCAGCCGACTCCGTGGCTCCTCGACTATATCCAAGACAAAGACCTCTGGACTTGGGCGCTCCCTTCCAGCCGGGAAATTAATGCAGCCGTTGCCTCCTATCCATTCGATTATCACCTCTGGAGTCATTTTAAGCAGAGGGAATTGGAGCAGGAAGGCCGAGCCATCCTGCGTTATGAAGGCGAGATCGTAAGCAAACTGGCAGCCCAAGCGATGTTGGTCGAGTTTCACGGAGCCGTCGTTCCGTCGGTCCAAAGTGCGGTCTTGACGAGTCAGATCGGCGAACGCCTCTCCCTGGAGCATCCGTTTTGTGTCATTTGGCACGATCGCGATGGGCGCCGCTATTACAGTATGCGCTCGCGAGAGGATGGGACCGACGTAGGGGCGATCGCCGCGTCATTCGGTGGTGGAGGTCATACGCACGCTGCAGGGTTTTCAGTCCCCCTTGGACCTGATGGCTCCTTGCCGGATAACCCGGCACTCCCTCGATCGGTCATCGACCGACGCCGTACTCCTTCTCAGTGAGCGCGCCATGATTCCTCTCCATGACGACAACCCGACCGAACGGACGCCGGTCATCACGATCGCTTTCATCGCGACCTGTGTTCTTGTCTTTTTATATCAGGCCAGCCTTCCTGCCGGCTCAGGAGACACGTTCGTCTTTCAATACGGGGCGATACCGGCCCTCGTGTTCGGCGAAGCCGACCCCCCTGAGATGGGCGTAGCCATTCCCGCCTACGCCACATTGATCACGAGTATGTTCCTCCATGGCGGATGGATGCATCTCATTGGAAATATGCTGTATCTCTGGGTCTTTGGGAACAACATCGAAGATGTCATGGGGCATGCGAAGTATGTCGCATTCTACCTTACATGCGGCATTCTGGCTGCTTTGAGCCACGCTCTGACCGATCCATCCTCGTCTATCCCCATGGTCGGAGCAAGCGGCGCTATTTCCGGCGTCTTAGGCGCCTATATATTGCTGTTTCCACGGGCCAGCGTGCTGGTGATAATGCCCGGCTTAGGCACAACGAGGGTGGCGGCGGGTGTCGTCCTCGGAATGTGGTTCGTGATGCAGCTGTTGAGTGGGGGGATGAGCATTGGCAGTCAAGGCGGAGGCGTCGCATTCTTCGCCCATATCGGCGGGTTTGTTGCCGGGATGGCACTGATCGGTTTGTTCAAACGCCCGGACGTGCCATTCTTTGCGCCAAGCCGAAGAGGCCGATGGGATGGCTAGCCCGGTTGATCTGGTTTTCACGCATCCAGCAACTCGCGCACTTTTTCCACCAGCCCAGATTGTCGATAGGGACGCCTCAGGAGATACCGCGGATTCAGGCGATGTGACAACATCGTCTCATCGTCATACCCAGAAACAAAGAGCGGTTTCATCGTCGGATGGTGCTCCAGCAACCGTTTGGCTAGATCACGTCCACCGATCTCCGGCATGATGAGGTCGCTGACGGCCACATGGACAGCTCCAGGATGTTGCTGCATGAGCAGCAAGGCTTCAACGGACGAGGTCGCCTCCAAGACCTGATAGCGATGCCTCAACAACGTCGAGAGGGCGAGCTTACGTTCGATTTCATTCGGCTCCACCAGTAGAACCGTTTCCTGACCTTTAGCTGAAACGCGAGCCAGGTTAGATGGTGCAGGTGACCGGCCCTGTCCTGCGAGAGGAAGCGCCACTCTTACCACAGTGCCTTGGCCAGGTTGGCTGACAACCTCGACCTGACCTGCGCTCTGTTTCACGATGCCATAAACCGCAGTGAGTCCCAGTCCCACATTCATTTCTTTTGTGGAGAAAAAGGGTTCAAACATGTGCGACTGAGTCTCTGAACTCATTCCGCTTCCGGTATCGCTTACTTGAATCAGCACCTTGGATAGATGCCCTCCCCTTCCACTCACAGCCCCACTCGCATGCTCACGAAACGCCTGCTTCGCTTCAATTCGGAGCCGACCACCATTGGGCATAGCATCCCGCGCATTCACCGCAAGATGAAGCAGAACCTGTTCGAGTCCTTCACGATCGACCTCGACATCCATCGGCGTATCCTCAATGGCTATGCTTAGATCGATGGATTCAGGCAGCAATCCTCTCAGCACTCCACGGATATCCTCCAGTACGGCCTTGATCGAGAGCACCTGTCGGACATGACCATCGTGGAGGCCTAACCCCGCCAATTGAGCGGTCACGGCTGCGGCCTGCCCCCCGCTTCGAAAGATGTCATCGACCGGCCCATAGAGTGGATCCTCCGGTTTGAGGCGAGACAGAACCACACCTGTCTGCCTCCCGATCACCGACACAAGATGGCTGAGTTCGCTGGCAATCCCCACGGCAATCCGACCGACCGCTTCCATCTTTTGCGCCTCTTGCAGTTGCTGCTCGAGGCCTTGTCGCTCTTTCTTCTCTTGACGGACATGCTCGCTCGCTCGTGAGAGATCGTTCTTGAGACCCTTGATACGGGCCTCCAACTGATCCCGCGACGCTTGCAACACCTGTTCAGTCTCTTTCAACGCTTCGATACTCCCCAGCAACAACGTTTTCTGTCTCCGTTCAACTCCGATCGTTTGCAGCGCGAGCCCATAGAACGTTGCCATCACCAACAAGACCGGCACTCCCAGCAGATGCCCAGGCGCCAAAGAACCAGTCTGCACAACCCCTTGATACAGAATGATGCCGTATCCAACACAGAGCAACAGAGATAACCCAATGATATGGGAGAGGCGGCGCACCGAGGCGGCGATGAGCATGAGCACGAAGTACGATAGATAGAGTTCTGACCGAGCATTACCCGAGAGATAGATTGTCGAGGTCACGAGAATCGTATCGATCCCGATCAGGGCCCCACTGAACCACGCGGCCTGTAGGATCGAGGTCGGCACATACCACAGGCTGAGGACCATCGCCACCAACCCAACGACAATCACTCCGATCGTTGGGCGGCTAGCGATCAGCCCCGCTCCCGACAATAACTGATAGGCCAACATCACGCCGACCAGAGACTGAAGCACAACATATCGTGGGCGCGAAATCGTACTGTCTGGATACGAATCCGCCAAAGGCTGCTCGACTTGATTCTCAGAGGGGATGGCAAGACTACTCATCGGTGTGATCTCCTGGTTGGGCTGCTAAGGACTAGGAGTGCAGCAAGTACTATACCGATACCCCGATAGGGCAGAACTATGTTTTTCCAGTAGGCTATGCCCTGAGGAGGTGAACCGCTTGATCCATCTTCCTACGGAAAGTCACAAAATAGAACGAAGTGAGAGAGCCAAAAAACGGCTCACAGATTGAGTTTACCCGGGTAGTACGGCGAACGAGACGGTCGATTCGTTCACGACATCTTGTCGGTTGATACCGGGTATGAGCGATACGATCGATTAGAGGGGACTATGTAGGCAGAATAGGACCATTCGCGAGGCCGTCACGAAATTGCTTGGCATGATCGAGGGCGAAACTGAGCGTCTCCCCGAGAAACGTGACATGTCCCATCTTGCGACGGGGACGAATTGCACGCTTGCCGTAGAGATGGACGATCGCACCAGGAATATCCATCAAAGTTCGACCGCCTGTGCCCTTCATAACAATCGCGGCATCGCCTCCAATGAGATTCACCATGACGGCTGGGCTCAGCAGACGCACTTCACCAAGCGGCACCCCGCAGATGGCACGAACCTGTTGCTCAAACTGGGATACGCTGCAGGCATCGAGCGTGTAATGGCCTGAGTTATGTGGCCGCGGGGCAATCTCGTTGATGAGAAGTTCCCCGCTGGGCAATTGAAACAGTTCGAGACAAAATACCCCGACCCCATCCAGACGATCCACTACTTGACGCCCAAGAGCGGCCGCTCGCTCGGCTATGGCTGAAGATCCTGGGGCCGGCACTTTAGTGGTTCGAAGAATTCCCTCTTCATGCTCATTCTCGGCCAAGGGATAGGTGCAACTCTGTCCGTCGGCTCCACGAACGACCAGAATCGAGAGTTCCCGTTCAAACGGCACCAAGGACTCCACAATCCACCTCATGCCGGGACGAACGGATTCCGATAATGCTCGCTCCACCTCCCGGGCATCAGATTCTCGGTGAATTCTCCACTGTCCTTTGCCGTCATAACCAGCCGTTGCCGTCTTACAGAGGGCGGGGTACCCGACCTGCCTGAGGGTGGTTGCCAACTGATCGGGAGCCGACAGACCGACAAAGGGAGGAATGGGAAACCCGTGGGAAGCCAAGAATCCCTTTTGTTCGAGACGGTCCTGAATTACGCTCAAAACGGCACTCGACGGACGAACCGGCTTCCGCTGCTCCAGAGCTCGACAGAGCTCCGCCGGGATGTTTTCCCATTCATAGGTCACAACGCTGACCAGGTCGGCAAAACGCGCAAGGGTGTGCTGGTCGGTGAATGGAACAGGAAAGCTGTGCGAGGCAACACGATGAGCGGGCGCTTCCGGATCAGGATCCCAGACAGCGACGTGGTACCCGAGACGACATGCCGCCATGGTGAACATGGCGCCCAATTGTCCCCCGCCCAAGACACCCAGGACATGCCCTGGTTCAATGACGACTGCCTTCACGATCTACGACTCGGACGGCCGGAACCTTTCGTTCCGGTCACCAGGCCCTTCGCTTCGGGAGACTGAAGCACGCCATCCGTTTGTGTCTGACGGAATAACTTCACGCGAGCGGCAATCGTTGGATAACGGCCCGCCAGAATTTGCGCCGCAAGCAAACCGGCATTCTCCGCCCCTCCAATAGCCACAGTGGCGACGGGAATCCCCTTCGGCATTTGCACGATAGAGAGGAGCGAATCAAGTCCGCGAAGATTCTCCGTCGGAATCGGCACCCCGATGACCGGCAGATGCGTCTTCGCAGCCAACATTCCGGGAAGATGGGCAGCCCCGCCGGCACCGGCAATAATGACTTCGATCCCGCGGGCTGGAGCCTGCTCAGCATAAGCGAACAAGCGATCCGGAGTCCGGTGCGCAGAGACGACCATCAATTCGTGTGGGATCCCGAGTTCCGTCAGAATTGCCACGGCCTTTTCTAAGATTGGGAAATCGGATTTGCTTCCGCCCAACACCCCGACCAAGGGATGCGGGCGAACCGTTCCGCGCCGCCGTGATTGTGGTCCTCTACTAAGACGAGGCATATTCGCGCAGGCCTTTCTCCCATGGCTCTCAACGGAGCCCCCACCTTAGCGATTCCCTGACTGATGGTCAAGCTGCCCCCCTCTCTTCCAGCAATGGTTTGGCGGGTCAGCAGCACTACGTTTTCAGCAGCCTACGAATTCTGCAATTCAGCTTGGACTGTGTCGAGGAGAGTCTTCATCTCAAAGGGCTTTTGAAGCGTGCTGTGGGCGCCCAGCATTTTGGCGACGTCGAGAAAATTGAGCATGCCGATCATGTCACTACCACCGGTGATCACAATGACTTTCACGTCGGGGAATTCCCGTCGCAAGGCGACAGTGGTCTCCAGGCCATCCTGATTGGGCATGAGAATGTCCATAATGACCAGATCCGCTGGGGCCAGCCGATACTGCTGGAGAGCCTCCTTCCCATCACACGCTTCTGTGATGTGATAGCCGGCCTGCTCCAATGTTTTGCGAATCAAATGGCGGATTTGGTCTTCGTCGTCGACGACAAGAATAGATGACATCCTGCACCTCGGCTTCGGTGAATGACTCCAGACTTTGGTTCCCCGCGCCTTGTGTCTTCCGGAAAATATTTTCCGGACTGTACCATCTCCTTTTTCAACGGGCAAACAAACAATAGGTCATCGTCCGTGCGATGACCTATCGACAGCAACGCAAAGACCTGTACCGCGCCCTAATCAGAGTTGTATCGGGTCGTTTGGCTCTCTCGGTTTCGGACTGTGCGTGTCTGATTTCTCGCGCATGTTTCAAGTTCTAGATTGTCCGGAAACAGATCCGAATATCTGAACCATCAAACATGAAACTAGAAATTTGCAACTTGAAACGCTTCAGAGTCTGTGGCCTCAGCGTGTCGTCAACCCTGACGCCTGACAAAGAAGGACGCGGCTTGTGCGCGTCGTGAGATATGCAGTTTTTGAAACATGTTGGCGAGATAGTTCTTGACCGTCTTGTCACTGAGTTGCATTGTGGCCGCAATTTCCTTGTTCGTCAAACCTTCCGCCACCAACGCCAGCACGCGTTCTTCTTGAGGGGAAAGAGATTGTCCCCGTACCGAACCGTTCTGTTCCGGCCAGGTTTTAATCCAATTCAACGCTCGCTGGGTGAGGGCCGGATTGAGAATCGATTGACCATTGAAGACGGCACGAATCGATCGAACCAGCAGACTGGAGTCGATATTCTTGAGAACGTATCCGTGTGCGCCGGCCAACACGGCCGCCAGAACGGACTCATCGTCGGCATACGATGTAAGAAAGATGATGCGTGTCATGGGATGACTGGCAAGAATATCGCGGCAGGCTTCGACCCCGGAACCATCCGGGAGTCGAACGTCCATCAGGACGATGTCCGGTCGAAGTCGTTTGACCGCCCGCACTGCAGCAGCTTTGGTCCCTGCGTTACCGACGACGGCAACACCGTGACGGTTGTGCAACACAGTTCGCAGGCCGACACGAACTACTTCATGATCGTCGACCAAGAGGACGCGAATCGGGTTGGCCCTAGCGGAGGACATCCGAAGCCTCTTTCGGCAAATCGAGTACGATGCGTGTCCCTTCGTTCACCTTGGACAAGACGGTAAACCGTCCTCCTATCTTTCTCGCACGAACAGCCATATTGGCCAATCCATGCCCGGTCCCCGTGGCAGCCTTCGGGTTGAATCCACGGCCATTGTCACGAACACTCAGTCGGATACCCTGCTTCAGCATCTTGAGCGATACCGTGGCCTCTTGCGCGCAACCGTGTCGGATGCAATTGCTCACCGCTTCTTGGATGACGAGGAGCAGGTGCAGGGACTGTTCAACCGACACGGCTTGCGCAGCACGGTCCTCGACCGCGAGGCGCACGTGCGTGGCCTGGTTCTGCGTCAGCGAATCTAGCATGTGCTGCAGCGCCGACTGCAAGTCCTTCCCTTTGAGCAAGTCCGATCCCAACCCCGCAATGAAATTCCGAATCTCACGCATGACACAGTTCAACTGACTAATAGCCTGATCGAGTGGTGGGCCTGCCGTCTTGCGATTCCCTGGAGACATCATCGATTTGGACGCTTCGAGGGTGAGGCCCACGGCAAAGAGCGACTGTAAGATACCGTCATGCAGGTCTTGGCTGATCCGTTCGCGTTCTTCGATCGCAGCGCGCAGATCGCCCTCTCGTTGGCGTAGCGCGTCTTCCATCCACTTGCGGGCGGTGATATCTTCGCACGTCACCAACACGACGGTCGCTCCGCCAGAAGACTGACTCACGTGGGCCGTTTCCCGTACCCAAATGATGCGCCCATCTTTCCGCACCTTCCGAAATTCCCAGTTTCTCGTCTTCTCCGGTGTCACAAGACATCCGGAAAGGCAGGCGACAGCGACTTCTTGATCGTCTTTGTGAAAGATACCGAGCACAGATTTCCCGACTAATTCTTCCACCCGATACCCAAGCTGATCCGCTCCGAAACGGTTGACGGAGAGCACCGTCCCATTCGTTGCCAGCGTGAAGTACATGGTCGGGGTATCGTCGTACAGCGACCGATACCGTTCTTCGCTGGTGCGAAGCGCGTCTTCGATCCGCTTCCGTTCGGTGATGTCGAGAGCGGTGCCGGCCATGCTGAGGGGATGTCCAGTCGCATCCCGATACACATCGCCACGGGCATGGATGGATCGGACTTCACTGTTCGGACGGACGATACGATATTCGATATCGTAGGACATCTTTCCTGCCAGCGCGGCGTTGATTGCCGCCAAGACGCGGTCATGATCGTCGGGAAGCAGGGCGGCCAGGAACGTGTCATGCATGACATGGATGGAGCCGGGCTCCTGGCCGAAGATCCTGAATAGTTCGTCCGACCACTGGACTTCACCCGTCTCGATATCCCAGCCCCAACTCCCCAGATGAGCCAAGGCCTGCGCATCAACGAGGTGCCGCCGTTGTTGTGTCAGTTCTTCTTCCGACTTTTTCTTCTCGGACACGTCGCGCCCCACACCGGTAATGCCGATCGGCTCGCCCTGTGCATTCTTGAGCAGGGCGCCGGTCCAATGATAGGGAATGGTCCGGAGGTCTTTGGTGAGCATCTGACCGTCGAGCTCGGCATACCCTTCTGTGAAGACCCGTTGGATGGCAGCGGCGGTGCGGGTCTGTTCTTCCAGAGGGACGAAGGCCAAGGCAGGCTTGTTCAACAATTCCTCGGGGCTATATCCCGTGACGTCCCCGAGGCGCCGATTCCATTTCACCAAGTTACCTTGGGTGTCAAGGGCAAACACGATATCGGGGATCGTTTCTATGACATTGTGTAAATCGGCGAGAGCTTGCGCGCGTTCCTGCTGAGCTCGCTTCCTCTCGAACTCCGCCGCAATACGCGGGGCAAAGACGCCCAACAGGGATTGCAGATCGTCGCCGTGTTGCAACGGCTTTGTATCCATCACGACGAGCACTCCAATGACTGCTGCGTTATTCGCCCGGAGCGACACCGCACAATAGCTCTCAGCTCCGAAGTCTGCCAAGCGCTGGAATTGAGGAAACGTGGCCTGAAGATCCCGGTCGAAACAGGCGAAACCCTGTGTCAGCGTGGTGGCACAGGGCGTATGGGCAAGCTCATATTCGAAGTTGTCGACGAGGGTACCGCCAGTCGCGACCGCGAGAGTGCGGATTTTCTTGAGCCGGCCTTCACACACTTCACCGATGACCGCATATTGCACATGCAACGTCGAGGTCAAATGAGTGACGAGTGAGGCGAAGAATTCATCCCCAGTCTCGGCCGCTGTACCTTCGATAATGGTGCGCAGGAGATTCGATTGCTCGCGAAGATCCCGCATCGACACATCTCGCTCGGCAAGTGCGCGCGTGAGGTCAGCGACCTGCGATCGCAGGGATTCGAGTTCCGACAGATGATCGGTACTGTTCATGATACAACTCCTTGCCACGTGCAAGAGCCACGTGAGATGGCTGAATGCAGGTGCCGACGGTGAGACTGGGGATCCGCCGTCACATCATATACTGAGGGTTCACGAGAAGTCCGTCCGACATTGCCGTTCGTCGCAGGAGAACGGTCCATGCCAGATGGGTTCCTACGCTGCTTAGCCGGGAGGGAGTGACGGGAAGGGAAACACAAACGCTCGCTATGCAATTCCATGAAGCACAATGACCGCGTGCCTATTGGGTACAGACCAGATTGCAAGAACCGCATGCGCGCAGGCCCTCGCTGGTGGTCCTGAACAGTGGCGCGGGAGGCCTGAGTGTCCTACGGATGGCCACCGGATGTCTAGGTCCGAATGGGTCTACGGGTGGCTCAATGAGGCGGCGGGTATCAGGGATACCGAGTGGGCCAGAACGGATAGCGGTCACACCAGAGGAAAAGCTAGGATATTGAGTTTGGTGCCGAAGGCGGGACTTGAACCCGCACGGCTTGCGCCACACGCCCCTCAAACGTGCGTGTCTGCCATTTCACCACTTCGGCGACTCAATCTCTGAAGCGTCTCTCGTTATTCGCGCGGCACTCGTGAGACAAGCGGGGCGAGTCGGAAGTTTCATCTTCGCGAGTCGCGCCTGTCGCGCACGTCTTGCTTGTCCCGCTCACAATTCACGAACGACCAGCCAGAGGGAGCCGCATTATAGAAGTGGGCCAAAATCCTTGTCAATCAATGGACGCTCCGGTAGAATCGGGCGGCTCATGCTCACCGGGTCCTCCAACGTTGTGCAACGTCACCCCAGCCTCACGTCCACGCTCGATGATGTCGTTGAACGACGGGCACAGGGGTCCGTCGCTGCATTGTTCGACGTCGACAACACGCTCCTGCCTGGAGAGGCCAGCGAGGTACGATTTTTCAGGTTTCTGTGGCGGCGTGGCCTGGTAGGGTGGAGCGAGTTAAGCCGAAGTGTGGCCTGGCTGGCTGGACACATGCCCCCGTTCTCGCTGCACTCGCTCCGAGAACGAAAAGTGTATCTCACGGGCAAGCGCCCGGCAGACATTGAATCGCATGCGAGGGAGTTCTGTCAGACTGAGATGATCGGCAAACTGTCTGTGGAGGGTCGCGCCAGGCTGGATGCGCATCGACAGGCGGGGCATCAGCTGATTCTTGTGACGGGCGCGCCTGACTTTTTGATCGTACCCCTTGCGGAATTCTTGGATGTGCCGACGGTCTTCGCGGCGAAGCCAGAGCAACAGGACTCCGTCTATACTGGCGCATTGATTCCCCCGTTGCCCTATGGCCGTGGCAAGCGAGAACTCGTCCTCGCCCACGCTCGGGGAATGGGCTTCGATCTGGCCGCCTCCTATGCCTATGGAGACAGCCCCGGCGATCGCGACATTCTCGAATTGGTTGGATACCCCCTGGTAGTCAACCCAATCCGGGGCATGGCACGCACCGCGCAACGTCTCGGCTGGCCTGTTACGACCTGGAAGTGAGCCTGACTGTTTGAGGTCATCAGGTCCAAGACTTTCGACGTTCAGACTTGATGACTTTAAGACTGTACGACGTATGACATGAGCATTCTATGCGAGTGACCGAGATCTTCCATAGCATTCAAGGTGAGTCGAGCTACGCCGGACAGCCTTGTGTGTTTGTTCGACTGACTGGATGCCCGCTTCGTTGCACCTGGTGCGATACCGACTATGCCTTTTATGGCGGCCA
>DATENE010000220.1:0-11323 GCA_035275205.1 Nitrospiraceae bacterium | reverse complement strand
TTTATCACGAGGACTGTTGCCGCTGCATCTCTTGTGGGAATGATCATGTACATCGTGCCGCAGCATCACAAGCAGGTCGCGATCATCACGGTCTCTTTTGTATCCGCCGCCGCCATAGGCCTCTTGAGCTTCGGCTTGTTTCAAGCCGCAACGACAGATCCCGGCCTCACTCCGGACGGCTGGTATAAACATATTCTGGACATGCTGAGCATTATCTTCGGCGCAATGGTCGGCGCGTGGCTGGCATATGGAAATCAGAAACGCCGAACTCGCGCTTAGCCCACATTATTTATGAGCGCTCCTGCGACGAGCCTTCGGCCGTCGGGCTCGCCCCTCGGACCGTGGCGTGTGACGCGCGAGAACTGGCTTGTTTCTCTTGTTTATTTAGTTGGTGTATTTAGTCTGAACGAACCGGATCAACCTGCCCCGCCAGTTTCGCCTGTCCCATTTGTCGCGCTGGAATCCCTCGTGTTCACTTTTTCTTCATCCGCCGGGTTCCAGTCGTCCCTACCATGACGACCACCTTCGTCTGAGGAGAAAATGCCTGCTCGATGCGTCGCTTTCCATCGGTCGTGAGAATGACAATCCCGCTGTGACTTTCAATGCGCTGGAGAAAATGGGCCGTCTCCGCATTCGCGTATCGGTCATGGGCATCGTTGACTGTATCCCGTGCCCCGAACAACGCATCTGCTTCATCGAAAAAGAGGATTGCGCCGCTGGCTTCTGCTTTGTCAAATACGTCATTCAGATTTTTCTCCGTCTCACCGATGTATTGACTCACGACCGCCGACAAATCCACCCTGAACAAATCTACTTGTAGGGATTCGGCCAGCGTTTCGGCAGACTTCCTTCGGCGGAGCGCCGTGGAGCCGTACAGGACCAGGACCACGGCGGATGTCGCCTTGGACTTCTTCACCCGACGCACCGACGTCGACTTCTTGTGCGTGGCAGCGCTCGTTCGCTGCCCTCTGATCACGCGGTTTGCCATGTCTTCTTTACGCTCCTCTCAGTACATTGAACCGTTATACGACGGCAAAAAGTCCGCCTGCCACACAGACCCTGGCGCTTGAAACGCGAGAAGTTGGAGGACGGCGCGATGTGGGAGGATTGGATTTTCCCCTCGTCCGCCCGTCCCATCAGTCTCACTCAGCTATTCCGTTGAGTCACCAACGAACCCTCGTGAGTGTGCAGGCGGTAGCTTGCGGATTTTATCCTCAATTGATCACAATGGCCAGCAGCTCACCCTGTAGGGATTCAGATCTCGGGAGGACCTCGCCTCATGACACCGGCAGCGCTAATTGAACAGGAGTTGGAGGCAGCCCAGGCCGCGCAGCAGAACGGCAACGACGGGAAGGCGCGAGTCTGTGCTCGACGCGCCGTGGCCCGCGCCACCGAGGCGTGGATGGCGCAACTCCCTGCCTCAGCATGGCATGGAGATGCGATGGCACATCTCCGACACATTCAGCAGGACGCATCCTTCCCTCTTCCTATCCGTCAGGCCGCCGAGCGATTGAGTACCTCCGTGACCCGTCAGCACGCAGTCCCCTTCACAACAGACCCGGTCGCAGACGCGAGACTCATCATCGCCCACCTCAGCAATCACTGAATGATTGCAGTCAGCAATGCTCCCTCCAAATTCTCTATATCTCTCTTAAAGGGAGTGGCCAGACTGTCCTTCACTGCGCGCATCGAGCGGCGCTCCTCCTTCTAATGATCCTTCCAAGCTTGCTCGTTTTTCCCTTAGGAGGGTGGTCTGGTCGATCCTCGAGTGCGCGCGTCGAACGAGCACCTTCTGAGCGTGCGCGTTACGCGAGCAGGAGGACGACCAGGCTACTCTCCTCCCCTACCACCCCAATGCCCACCGATGCCCATTCTTTTTCAACAGCGCATCCCCTTCGCTTGGTCCCCAGCTCCCAGCCGTATATAAGTGCACGGATTTCTCGCCAGTCAACAGCGGGGCATAGAGACGCCACGCCGTTTCGGTGAATTCCGCGCTGACGAAAAGAGTCTGATCGCCGATCATGACATCGAGGAGCAGCGTCTCGTAGGCTTCGGGGAGCCGGCCAAATGCTGTTTCATAATCGAACTGCAATGCATGGTCACTCAGTCGGAACGGTCTCCCCGGACTCTTTACGGAGAAACAGAGTGAGAACCCTTCACTGGGCTGGAGCGTGATCAGCAGCATGTTGGGCGGAATGCTGCCGGGATCGAGGGATCGAAACACGTGGGTGGGAGCCTCACGAAAGGTCACCGCAATCTGGGTCAGCTTGCGTGGAAGGCGTTTGCCCGTCCTGAGATAGAACGGCACGCCTTCCCATCGCCAGTTGTGAATCTCTGCTTTCAGAGCAACATAGGTCTCCGTGGTCGAATCTCTTGGAACCCCCTGTTCCTCGCGATAGCCATGAATCGTCTGGTCTGCGATCTGCCAAGACGTGTACTGGCCAAAGACAATGTCTTCAGAAGTCATCGGCGCAATGGAGTGGAGCACTTTGAGCCTTTCGCTCTGAAGCGCAGCGGCATTGAAGGACACCGGTACTTCCATTGCCACGACAGTCATGAGTTGGGTGAGATGGTTCTGCACCATGTCGCGGAGCGCTCCTGCCTGCTGATAGTAGGCCCCGCGATGCTCGACCCCGAGATCTTCGGCAACGGTAATCTGAACGTGTTCGATGGTGTCACGATTCCAGAGCGATTCAAAAATTGGATTCGCGAAGCGGAATGCCAGGAGATTCTGCACCGTCTCTTTGCCGAGGTAATGATCGATGCGGTAGATCTGAGACTCCTCGATATAGCGATGCAGGGTCGTATTCAAGCTGCGCGCCGACTGAAAGTCACGGCCAAATGGTTTTTCGAACACGACGCGAACCCATCCGCGACTCTTGAGGAGCCCCGCTTCGTCCAATCGTTCCATCGCGGCAAGCACGGTGTCCGGTGGCAACGCCAGATAAAACACCCGGTTCTCCGGCATACTGTGTGTATGCTCCAACCGTCGGATGTATGCGGCCAACGCTTCATAATCTTTCGGCTTCCCTTCATGCAGGGGCTGGTAATGGAGGCACTCCTCGCACCAGAGGCGCAATTCTGTTTCATTGTGCCAACCCGCTTGACTCAGACCTTCGAAGGCCCAGAGCCGAAACCCCTCTTCACCCATATCAGGCAAGGCCGCGCCGATGATCTGCGTGTTGCGTGTTTCCAGGATTCCCTGGTCCCGTAAATGATACAGCGCGGGCAGGAGCTTCCGGCGCGTCAGATCGCCGGTCGCGCCGATGATGACAAACACGTGAGGCTCAACCCGATGCTCCGACATCCGCAGAATCCTCTGTGGAAACCATCAACCGCCACTTACCAGAGTACTGAAAAGTCCTCCAGCGCCACAACCGGTGGCGCGTGAAGCACGAGACATGCAAGAAATCCGCGATCAGAAGTTCGACGTTCGGGGTTTGGGGCTCGAAAATCTGGAACTTCGACCGGCGAAGCGCCGTTGTGCTGGGATGGTTCTTCCGCAGTTTGCAGCAGCATCATCGGCTTCACCGCTCGGCGACCGCCCGACCCTGCGCTTCCATGCCGCGTTTCATACAGGCGCCGGCGGGATGGTTCGTGCCGCTCAGCCCTATTGATCAATGACCGTGTGTGATGCTCTGTGTGACGCTCTTTGAAGGGTTCCGGGCGACAAATCGCTCTTCGATCCATTGGTAGAGCACCGGCAGTACCACCAGCGTCAGGAATGTCGAACTGACGAGTCCACCGATCACCACGACGGCCAAAGGCCGCTGAACTTCCGATCCGATCCCGGTGGAAAGGGCGAGGGGCACCAATCCGAGTAGCGCGACCAGTGCCGTCATCAAGACAGGCCGGAGACGCAGGACGCAGCCGGACAACACCGCCTGCTCGATGCTCATCCCCTCCTGCCGGCGAAGCGCATTCATATAAGACACCAATACGATGCCGTTCAACACCGCCACACCGAAGAGATTGATGAATCCGACCGAGGCCGGCACGCTCAGATATTCTCCCGTCACCCATAAGGCGACAATTCCGCCGATGAGCGCGAACGGGAGATTGCAAATGATCAGCGCCGCCTGTTTGAGCGAAGAGAACGATGAGAACAGGAGGAAGAAGATTAAGGCAATGGTGATTGGGACAATGATCTTGAAAAGGCCCAGCGCCCGCTCCATGTTTTCGAACGATCCGCCCCAGACGACATGGAACCCTTCCGGAAGCCGGACCTCCCGGGCCATCCGCTGCTGCGCCTCAGCCACAATGCTTCCGATGTCCCGTCCGTGGGTATTGAAGCTAACCGGCAGATACCGCTGGAGATGCTCGCGGTTGATACGTCCCGGCCCCTCGTGCATTCGGATAGTCCCGAGGTCGCTGAGAGGAATGAAGGCCCCCCTGCCGTCCGTCAATCGAATATTCCCGATCGTCTCGATGTTGTTCCGATACTGTTCCGGAAACCGCACGACCAAATTGAACCGGCGATTCTCTTCATACACCCTGGTTGCGGCTTCTCCGCCGATTGCGGTTGCGATAACCTCTCGCACATCCGAGACGTTGATGCCGTGCCGGGCGATCTTAGCTCGATCGATATCGATCGTAATGTAGGGCTGGCCAAAGAGTTGTTCTATCTTCAGATCCTTGACGCCTCGAATCGTGCTGAGAACAGCGGCAATCTCGTTCCCCGTGCCACGCAGCTCCTCCAGGTCATGCCCGAACAGTTTGACGGTCACCTCTGCGCGCACCCCCGAAATCAATTCGTCCACTCGTTGCTGAATTGGCTGGCTGATCAAATAGTTGGCGCCTGGCACCTTTGCCAACCGCTCGCGGACTTTCTCTTTCAACTCCGCCATGGTGGATGCGGTCGTCCAGGTATCAATCGGCTGCAGCATCGCAACGGAATCGCTTTCGTTCGGTTCTTGCGGGTCGTTCGCCAATTCCGTACGCCCGATTTTAGACACCATCATCTGCACTTCAGGAAACTCCATCACCGCCTTCTGCACCTCCTGTTCGATCTTGATCGATTGCTCCAACGACACGCTCGGCAAGCGGATCGTGAGGGGAGCCATCGTGCCCTCGTTCAAAATGGGGACGAACTCCGACCCCAAAAATGGAAAGAGCGCAATACTGCCGGTCAGCATGAGCCCGGTGGAGGTCAGGACCACCGCCCGATGTCCTAACGCCCAGCGCAGCACAGGAAGATACGCGCGCTTGGCCCATCGAAGTATGGAGGGATCGACGTCGGCGTGCCCTGCCCGCAAAGTCAGCAAACACAGGACCGGTGACAGGGTGATCGACAGAATAAGAGACACCGTCAGGGCGATCATGATGGTATAGGCCATCGGCTTGAACATTTTGCCTTCCATGCCTTGGAACGAGAGGATCGGCATAAAGACGATGATAATGATGATAATGCCGAAGACCACGGGACGGGCGACCTCCCGAGCGGCATTGAGAATGACGGACAGCCGGGGAAGACCTTGATGACGAGGGTCCGACAGGTGCCGGTGGATATTTTCCACCAGCACCACAGAAGCGTCGACCATCATGCCAATGGCGATGGCCAACCCACCCAAGGACATCAGATTGGCCGTGAGCTCGAACCGATCCATCACGGAGAACGTCACGAGCGGCGTCAAGATGAGCGTCGCCGTCACGATCAAGGCGCTCCTGGTATCGCCCAGAAACAGGAACAGCACGACCACCACCAAGAGAATCCCCTCGCCCAGCGCTTTATAGACGGTCTTCAACGCCGCGGAGATCAATTCGATACGGTCATAAAATGGAACAATCTGCCAACCTGCCGGCAGCAGCCTCTTCTCCTGTATCTCGGCGATCTTGGCTTTGATGCCCTCCACGACGTCGCGGGCGTTTCCACCACGCAGCATGAGCACAATCCCTGCCGCCACCTCGCGCTCACCGTTCAAAACGACAGCACCATGGCGAATAGCATGGCCGATCTGTACATGGGCGACGTCGCGGATGTGCACGGGAGTGCCGCCCGCTTCCTTGACGACGATATCCTCGATGTCGCTCAGTTTCCGGATCATCCCCACGCCGCGAACAATGTATTTTTCAGCATGGCTCTCCAGCACATTGCCTGAGGCATTCGTGTTGTTGCTTTCTACGGCGGCGAACACCTCGCTCAGCGAGAGATCGTATTTGCGCAACAGTTCAGGTTCGACGAGCACCTGGTACTGTTTGACATATCCTCCCTGCGAATTGACGTCGATTACTCCGGGAACGCCCTTGATCAATGGCCGGACGATCCAATCCAACGCAATTCGCTGCTCGATCAATTCTTGTTCCACTGCGGCGGCATCCAGACCGGCATGGTGAGGACCTTCCAGATAGTACTGATACACCTCTCCCAATCCGGTGCTGTTCGGGGCCATCATCGGTTCAGACCCGGGTGGCAAATTCTCCCGTACTTCGATCAGCCGTTCGAGCACGAGTTGGCGGGCCAGGTTAATATCCATCTGATCGTCGAACACCACCGTAATCAACGACAATCCTACTTTGGTGAGCGAGCGTAGATCCGTCAGATGCGGAACCCCGGTGACTTGTTGTTCGATGGGGAAGGTCACCAGCCGTTCCATTTCTTCGGGGGATAGGCCAGGAGCTTTCGTCACGATTTGCACAAGCACGCTTGTCACATCGGGAAATGCGTCGATCGAGATTGTGCGGAAGGCATAGCCCCCCAGAAGAGTCAGAAGGCCGGCGAACGCGAGGATCAATAAGGGGCGGCGCAGAGAGAACTCAATGAGTTTGTCGACCATGCTCAATCTTTGGGCTTCAACAGCTCGGATTTCAAGATAAAGGCTCCTTCCTTAACGATCATTTCTCCTTCCCGTACCCCTTCGAGGACCTCGGCGAAGGTTCCGTTTTTGTCACCCAACCTGACCGTCCGCGCTTCAAAAACCCCGGCTTCCTGCTGCACAAACACGAAGCTGCGGGTCTGATCATTTTGAACAGCGGCTTCGGGAACCACTAGGATATCCGAGGCAGGTTCGGACGAGACCCGAATCGTTGCGAACATTTCAGGCTTCAGAAGGCCCTTGGAATTCTCCAAGCCAAGGCGCACCTGCATGGTTCGCGTCGCGGTATCGAGGACGTCACCGACATACAAGACGGTACCCTGGAACACTTTATCGGGATACGCAGTCACGTGGACCTCGACCGGCTGATTCGGGACGACGGTTGCGCGCTGCACATAGGAAACATCTTTTTCCGATACATTCGCCACCACCCAAACCGTCGACAGATCGGCCACCGCAAACAATTTATGGGTGGTTTCGACCAGCTCGCCTTTGGTGAGGTCACGCGCGATCACCCTACCGGCAAAGGGCGCCACAATGGGAACCTGCGAGCGGATCTTTTGGGTCCGCTCGAGGGCTTCGACCTCTTTGTCGTTCATACCTAACAGCCGGAGCCCTTCGCGAGCCTCCTGAGCCTCGGCGCGGATACTGATCATCTCCCCTTCGCGGCGCTGCGCCTCCGCCTGGCCGATGACTTTCTCTTTGTAAAGATACTCCGCCCGCTGATAAGCCTGCTCCGCCACGTGTCGCCGTGCTCGGGCCTTGAGGTACGCAGACTGGGCGAGTCCGAGATCGCCGCTATGGAGCACTGCCAATACCTGCTTGGGCTCGACCATCTGTCCCAAATCGGCATGCACCTCGGCCACGCGCCCGCGCACGAGGGTCGTAATGTTCGCCAGCGCGTTTTCGTTCGGCCGTACGACACCGGGGAAGGTACGGTAGGTGCGAAATGCCGTTCGTCCGACCGGCTCCACCGTCACGCCCGACTGGGTGAGTTTTTCCGGCGGGAGCCGAACAAGGCCAACCTCGTCCGGTGAACGCTTCGGCCCGCTCTCCGCGGCCGGGGCCGGCGCACGGTCACAGCCCATGGGGGACACCAGCAGCAGCATGCCGAAGATGACCCCACACACTGCGCTCAGTCGGCTTCGCGCACTCGCATGACGCTCGCATCGATGTGTACCTCGGCCAGAAGAAATGACCATGCCCCTCATCGATCCTTTTCGCATTTACAGTGGACCGCCCACGGCGCGCTCAAACCGCGTGAGCGCCAGGGAAAGTTCAAAGCGCGCCTGATTGTAATCCACAGTGATCTGACGTTGAACCCGTTGGGCATCGAGGACCTCTAGAAGGCTGGAGGCGCCCTGGCGGAAGCTCAATTGGGCGATGCGAAGCGCTTCCTGCGCTTGCTTGATGAGCCCTTCCTCGTAGACGAGAATTAGTTCTTGTGCGGTTTCCGCCTCTCGAGCGTGTTGATTGATGGCGCGAACCAGGTCGTTCCTGGCGCGAATAAACTCTGCCTCTTCTTGTCGCTGAGTACCGAGCGCCGTGGCAATGTGCCCTTGCTGCAGATACCATATGGGCGTCGGCACAGTCACGCCCCCCACCAGCGCCTCGCGACCCACCTCTCTGGCATACGCGCCAAAGAAGCTCACGTTCGGCACACGGCCCTGACGCTCCTTGGTGACGTTCAATTCAGCCTGCTCCACCAGTTTTCCCCGGCGTCTGAGGGTGGGATGTTGCGATGGGTCTCTCGATACCATCTGCTCGTAGGCCAGATGCTCTCGAAGCATCCGGAAATCGCCTTGCACCTTGTACCGAATCCCCAAGGCTCCCGACGTCAAGGTGTCCAATCCGACGAGTTTCACGCGTACGGAATTCTTGGCTTTCGTCACCTCTTGCTTGGCTTTGAGCACCTCCACTTCCGCCTTCACCAATTCGAACTGGGGGCCTTCGCCGGTTCGGACGCGAGCCTTGACAAGGCGCACCACTTCCTGGACGGTTTCCAGATTTTGCTGAAGAACATCCACCGTCCGTTCCGCCAACAGCAGTTCGTAGAATCCCTGCTTGACCTCCGCGATGAGATTGAGCTTGGCTTCATCGAGACCAACCGTCGCGCTAACTAGCCCGGCGCCTGCCGCGTCCTTACGGGCCGCCCGCATGCCCGGCCACTCCACTGTCTGCTGCAACGTCAAGCCATACTCGGTCAAAGACGTCCCGGTGCTAGGATCTCGAACGGCACCATTCGCCGTTTGGGCGCCGATCGTAGGGTTGGGATAGGCGCCCGCTTGGATCTGCCGGCCCTCATTTTGTTCGATCACGCTCCGGGCGCTTGCGATCGCCGGGTTCCGCTCAAGCGCCAATTCGATGATACGGTCGAGCTCGAACGTGGGCAGTTGTTGGTCTTTCGCTTGTGCAAAGGACGACATCAGCGTCCCATTTATCCCCGCCGTCATCACGGTCAGCAATACGACATAGTTCCAAAGCCGAGCCGACATGTGCTGCCTCCTTCGGAATCACTATGAGGCTGTTCGATCGAAATCAAGAATAAAACAGATCGGCGGTACTGCGCGATCAGTGTGCGGTCGGAGGATGTAGCAGTTGGGAGACCAGAATGGTGGACGGAGGAACTTCTTTCATCAAGACATACAGACGGCTTGATGCGCAATCTGACACACTCACTCGAGAAGCAACGCAGTCCTCCACCGCTTCTTGTGACGAATCATCTTCTGAATCGGTCGCCTCCATGGCGTCACTGAACTCACAGGCTTCTCCGCTCCCGGTATCGGCGGTCGAGCCACACAGGATATCGGAAGACCACCCGATCTGCGCGGCCAGGAACAGGGTGCACAGAAGCACGGCAACGAAGACGAGCAGGGAGAAAAATGAACGGACCGTTGTCACAGCACCTTTAAACTATGAATGTGAAAGAGATCGTCAATCTGTCTATGGAAATGTGTTCGCTGCTCCCTTGACCGTTGAGGCGCAGCTAATACATCCAATCCCATAGTACGCTTCTCTAAGCCCCGGTTACAAGAAAAACTGTGATCCCGCATGACACAGGCGGTTCGTCGAGAGATCGGCGAAATGCCGGTCGGTCTTTCATGCCTTTCTCTCTCCTACACTTTATGGACTAAAGAGATCGCCATTCATCACGATATGAACGGCAATACTTGCGGCATAGCCTAGCGCGATAGCCCATATCCATTTCAGATGGGCAGAGAAGGTATAGATCCCCCGGGCCTGGCCCATGAGGGCCACGCCCGCCGCCGATCCGATGGATAACAGCGATCCGCCGACACCGGTGGTTAATGTCACCAACAGCCATTGGCCGAGACTCATATCCGGGTTCATGCTCAATACGGCAAACATGACGGGAATGTTGTCGATGACCGCTGACAGAACTCCGATAAGAATATTCGCTGTCGTTGCGCCCATATTCCCATAGAGAAAGCCTGAGAGTGCGGCCAGGTACCCCAGTGCGCCGAGCCCGCCGACGCAGAGCATGATGCCGTAAAAGAACATCAGCGTATCCCATTCCACACGCTTCATACTGATGAACACATCGAAGGGTTTGACCGCCGGTTTGAGCAATGCGCGGGAGCCTATGGGCTTCTCGCCTTCAAGTGCCGGAAGTTCCGCCCACTCGTCCAGTTCCTTGCGCCGGAGAAAATAACCAAAGGATTTAAGAGCGCCTAGGCCGGTCATCATGCCGAGAAACGGGGGGATTTCAAGAAAATGATGCATGAGAACGGTTCCGGCTATGGTGACGAGAAACAAGATGACAATGAAATAGCCGCCATGCTTGACCGGCACACGCTCTGTTCTGGCTGACGGCTTTTCGCGTGAGATCGTCATGGAGATCAGGGCAGCCGGAACAATCCAATTGATGAGAGAGGGAACGAACAGCGTGAAAAAATCGCCGAAATGCACGACGCCTTTTTGCCAGACCATGAGGGTCGTGATGTCGCCAAAGGGACTAAAGGCCCCACCTGCATTGGCAGCGATCACCACGTTGATGCAGCCGGCGGCGATAAACCGTCCGTTGCCTCCTCCCATCGCCATCACCACGGCTCCCATTACCAGCGCGGTCGTCAAATTATCCGCGACAGGGGAGATGAAGAACGCCAGCAGGCCGGTCAGCCAGAACACCGAGCGGAGGGACAATCCCGATGAAACCAGGCGCGCCCGCAAGGCCTCAAAGATGTTGCGTTCACTCATCGTATTGATGAACGTCATAGCGGACAAAAGAAACAGCAGCAGTTCGGCATATTCAAGCAGGTTATGGCGCAGGATCTCAGCGACGGCGTGGGATTGGCTTTGAGAGGCGTATGCGATCGCCGTCAGGATCCAAATCACGCCTGCCGCCACCATGACGGGTTTTGATTTCCGCAGATCAAGACTTTCTTCGACAATAACCAACACATAAGCGGCCAGAAAAACCGCCAAAGCCACGTAGCCTATCCATTGATCCGTAAAGCTCAACATCCTGTCCCCTTCACAGGCCCATCGCC
>DATENE010000219.1:0-3330 GCA_035275205.1 Nitrospiraceae bacterium | reverse complement strand
AGGGTGTCGTGGTGCAGAGCGGAACAAAGTATGTGCTCCGCACCGACGTCATGTATAAAGCACTCCCAAACGCTTAGCTGCCATCCTGCCACCGCAGGAAAATTCAGAATGTCCCCGTTTTCTTTCCCCACAGGCAAGGGGTGGTGGTAAAATGACACCTCCCAAAAGACGGAAGGTGCTATCCGGTGGGCAATGGAGGTCTGTTCACTTCTCTTGAGAAAGGGAGAATGCCGATGGGACGATCGATAACGCAACTCGCTGTCACGCTGGCCGGAGTCCTAGCCTTAGTTGCCACCACAGTGCTGCCTTTGCAACCGGTATTCGGCGAGGGCGGGGCGCGGCGCGACGTTGTGCGTCAAGAAAGGCAGAACCTTATGGACGCCATCGATCACGCAAAAGAAGCGGTGGACCATGGCAAACAGGGTCATGCTGATGTACTCCTGACACATGCGGAAGCTGCGCTGCAGCTTGCCCTGCAGGGAGGCAAGGATTATCCGCATGTGGGCGAAGGGATCACACATCTGAAAGAAGCCATTGAGCATGCGAAAGCAGGTCATGCTGACGTAGCCACGAAACACGCAGAAGCCGCTGTCATGCACCTGTCTCAGGGACTGTAAGATAGCAAGGCAAAGAGGGTGGGTGGAACAGACTGACATCTTTTGATCAACCGGTCACTTCTTGATGGTGCCTTTCTCCTGTTGACATATAGACCATTGATCCACTGCGATCGATTCTGCCGCAGCCCCCGATCCGCGAAGATAACTCAGCTTGTACTGAAGGTCTCCCATATAAGTCGAGCTCCTGCCCTTGTTTTCATAGAGAATCGTATACTCTTGCGGTGGCTCAAGGACAAACGACACCTCTGCGTCATCAGGGGTAAAATACCCTGGCAACCGAAGCCCAACGACCAAGTACGTCCGCCCAGCCGGCAAGAACACGGCCCGGGACCGTTCTTCGTCTTCGACCATTACCCTCCCTTTGAAGTGCTTCTTGCATTCCCCATCTGCCTCATAGACGTAGATACTCAAAGCCGGACTGTTCTTATATTCGGGAATGCTTGGTGAGTTTGTGCTGATCTTCGTGAGAGTGACTTTCGCACGGGGACCGGATTCAACCGATTGATACGGCGTGATGCAACCGCCTAATAGCACGGCGACAAGAAATACGGCATGGCGATGCATCGCACCCTCCTCAGGTCTCGTGCCCTTAAAAAAGCGAAGAACGGCGGCATTGTACTTTTTCGGAGGGGACAGATCTATGGCGAGGTGGAAGAGCCTTAAGGATGGATCGGTCAGGGGGCGGGGGCGTGAATGCGCCGGCCCGCCACGCGTCAGGGTTTGTCTTTGGGGAAATCCTCACTCTGTTTGAGCCAGAGTTCAAGAAGCCTCGTCTCGCGTTCAGACTGGGATAGGCGCTCCAAAGCGAACGCACCCGTCAAGCGATCTTCATAAAAAGAGCGTTGCTTGGCGTAGGTTTTCTTAAAGGCTTCGGTCTTGAGGGCTTTCCAATTGGCATCGGATATTCCGGCCTGTGACCGCAAGAGGCTGATCTCGATGGCTTGGAAAGCAAAAACTTTAGCTAAGGCCTTTATGACAGTTGCGTTCGAGATGGCTTTCGGGATTTTACCAGCCATGACTGATGGTTTCGGTTATACCAAGGTACACAGAGGCATACGTACTTCACTTCGTACTTCAGCCCCGATCAGTTCCGTATGCCACCCCATACTTTTGCCGGGTCGATAGTCTTGTCAGGATTGAGTTTCCTCGCCTTGTCCAGCAGGACTTCCGTCGTTTCCGGATAGGCAGGGTCCGCAATACAGCAATTGTCGACCGGACAGACCGCCGCGCATTGAGGTTCGTCAAAATGGCCGGCACACTCGGTACAGCGGTCATGCGTAATCACATAGATATCGTTTGACTCTCCCTGGCCGTCGCCCACATGATTTCCCTTCGCTTCCGCGTCGCCGCGAGTTTCGAAGATAGCCTCGTTCGGACATTCCGGCAGGCAGGCTCCGCAGTTAATACATTCGGCGGTAATCAGCAATGACATGACGTTCGCCTCCTTCTTCTCACCAAAAAAATAGATGAATTTGCAGCGCCCAAAAGGACCGGTTGGTCGGGTGCTATTATCTGCTGCGATGGTTCAATGATTCAAGCCCAATCACAGTAATCACCGACCTGTGGTGTGTTCGCTCGCTGTCCCTTGACAATGAGCACGAAAGGGCGGGGGGGTTAGTTGCAATTTCTAATCGCTCACAAATTGGAGCACACTGAGATTACCGCTTGACTACGCTTCTGCATGCGCCTAGCCTCTAACTAAGACGTTTCTGCTCCGCTGACGGTTTATCCCTCGCGCTTCCTAAGTGTATCCCGCGCGATCGATTCTCCAGTCTCCGCCGCTCCAACGCCTGTTTTGATCACAGCTGCGCAGTGCATCTGATTGAGTCGGACAGGTACAACAAACAATTTTAGGAACCTTAATCGAAGGCTGGAAACGGTTCTGACACCTTTTTCTTCCCTCGACCAACTCAATAGGAGGTATCCGACCATGAAGCGCATATTAATCGTCGGTGCCGGCTTCGCCGGCATGTATGCAGCCCTCTCCGCTGCCCGCCTACGCGACGAGCAAGGCGTCTCGTCCGATACTCTCGAGATTGTCGTCGTTGCGCCGGAGCCGCGGCTGGTGATCCGTCCCCGCCTCTACGAGCGTGCGCCAGAGACCATGGTGGCACCGCTGGCGGAACTGTTCCAAGCCGTCGACGTCCGATACGAACAGGGCCGGGTCGACGTCATCGACTCCGCCAGCAAGTCGGCCGTGATCGTCGGGCCCAATGGGATCCGACGCTCGCTGCAGTACGACCGTCTGGTGCTGGCGGCCGGCAGTCAAGGGGCCAAGCCGGACATCCCAGGCCTCGCCAAGTACGGCTTCACCGTCGATCAGCTCGACGACGCGATCGCGCTCGACCACCACCTCAACGCCTTGGCGAACAGGCCATCCTCTGCCGCCCGCGACACGGTGGTCGTCTGCGGCGGCGGCTTCACCGGCATCGAGGTGGCGACAGAAATGCCATCGCGCCTGCGCTCCATCCTCGGGCCAATGGCAAACGTCCGCGTCATCATCGTCGACCGCAACGAAGCCATCGCGCCGGCGATGGGCTCCGATCCTCGTCCGCTGATCGAGAGGGGGCTGCGCGAGGCCGGCGTGGAAACCAGGCTCGGCGTGGGCGTCTCGGCGCTGACCGAGAGCGGCGTCACCCTGAGCGACGGGCAGTCCATCGAGAGCGCGACCGTGATCTGGGCGGGTGGCTTCCGCGCGAATCCACTCACCGCG
>DATENE010000218.1:0-4277 GCA_035275205.1 Nitrospiraceae bacterium | reverse complement strand
CCGCACCTTGGCTTCTATGGCCTTATTGAAATATCCCTCTTCGAAATTGGTCTTCACCGCATCCCAGAATCCAAAATTGACATACAGCTTGTTGGGCTTCATGGAATAGAGCGAATACGAGACCGACGGATCATAGGCCGTCACAGGGCAAATCCAGACCGGCTTGATCCCGATCTCCTCGTGAAGGAACTGTGCAAATTCAGGGGCGTGCTCGATGGGGATTTCAACATCCTGAATGACGGCTTCTTGCCGGTCCTCAATGGCCTTGGAGATCCATTGCGCCACGGGGGAACGACGAGACCACTTCAGTAATTTCCAATACACGGCAGAATGAAGACGTTCTTTGCCCCAGAGCCACCGCACCACGGGGTACTGCAGGAAAAAATGTTTGGAGCACCAAAACCAATCCGTGTCCCAACGCCAGAGATAGTCGTGTGCCGTAAGATAGTCGGTCTTCCTTTGCCGGATCGATTGGTAGTAGATCTGGAGATAGGTATAGTCGCTGAGGCGTTCGGCGCGATCGATAAATTCACCAGTAGTGATATAGAGTTCCTTGTCGGTGAACATCGTCCCGTCCACGAAATCCACTGACCGTTCGCGGCACACCTGTTCAATCGCGTGAAAATACTCGTTCCAGTCCGAATACCGGTGATGAGTCAGCTTGACGAACGGCTTGACAGGAAGGAGCTTGACCTTGAGCTTGAGGACATACCCGAGCGTGCCATAGGAATTCGGAAATCCGAAAAACAGGTCACTGTATTCATTCGATGGCGTCGCGACCACGACTCTTCCATCCGGAAGAAGAATTTCGAGTTCCAGCACCGTTTCGTGCACGAAGCCACATTTGAATGAAGAGGATTCAATCCCGATCCCCGCGATGGCCCCCCCGATGGTAATCGACTTGAGCTGCGGGACCACGGTAGGCATGAGCTGAAACGGGAGAGTCTCCCTGACCAGTTCTTCATAGGTCGTCAAGCCTTCGACTTCTGCAAACTGTCCGTGCTCGTCCACCTGGATGACATGATTGAAATCGTGCAGATCCAGCCGGTGCACGCGCTCCTGCACACGCTGTCGAAAGAGATTGGATGTGGATTTTTCAAGTGCGAGAGAATTGGCCGCATTCATCGAGCGAATGGCTGCCACCGCACGCGCTCGCTTGCCGGCGTATTCTTCCTGTGAAATCATGCCGGTTATCGCACCGATTCATATCCGCCCAGTACGCCCTGTTTGGACATCACAATTTGCCAGAGATGAATCTTCCGGGCACGGAACGACCCTGCGAGGGATAACAGATAGTAGCTCCACATTCGATGGAATCGCTCGTCGAACTTGGCCTTAAAGTCCCCCCGGTGCTTGTCCACATTGTTCTTCCAGGCCACGAGCGTTTTGTCGTAATCGGGTCCGAAATTGTGCCAGTCTTCCATCACAAGCAGTCCATCCATTGCGGCGCTGAGCTGGGCCACAGACGGGAGCATGCCGCCCGGGAAAATATACTTGTCGAACCATGGATCGGAGGTCGTGACTGAGGCATTGTTCCCGATGGTGTGGAGCAAGAAGAGGCCGTGCGGCTTCAATCGGTTGTACGCCATTTCCATCAATGTCCGGTAATTCTTATATCCCACATGTTCCGTCAGACCGATGGCGGCAACCTTGTCGAATTCGCCGGTCGCTTCCCGATAGTCGCCATGAACGACTTCAACGGGAAGGTCCGCGCACCATCGGCGCGCGAAGGCGACCTGCTCCGAAGAAATATTGTGCGCCACCACCGAACAGCCATACGTGCTGGCCGCATACTGAGCAAAGCCTCCCCATCCGCACCCGAGTTCGAGGATGCGATCGCCTTTGCGAAGCTGCAATTTCCGACAGATCAACTCCAGCTTCTGCACTTGCGCGTCAGCCAGAGTATGCACGCCCTTCCAGTAGGCGCAGGTGTATTGCATATGCGGGTCCAGCATCTTTTCGTAAAAGTCATTGTCCAGATCGTAATGCTGCTGCGCCACTCTCTTCGAGCGTTGCTTGTTCTGGATATTGAAGAGGCGCGCTTTGACCGCATTCACAATGAGCCGCTTATCGACGACCTCTTTGTCGAGCTGAGCCATGTGAAGTTTTGAAAAGAATTCGTCCAACTGCTCGGAATCCCACCAGCCGTCCATATACGACTCGCCGAGCCCCAATGATCCCTCTGCCAGAACGCGGCCATAGAGTTTCTCATCATGGACGAGAATATCTCCCGGCTTCGTGCCGTTGATTTGGATCTTGGCCTTGTCGAGCAATTGTTGAATAACCTGTTTGTGACTCATCGCTTCCTTGTTCCTCGATCGAGTCCGTGCAGTGGAGAACTTACGAAGGTTCTGGACTGTGGGTTGGTGCGGCGGGCCCCATGTGGGATCCACTCTCGACGGCAATCGTTCTGGTTTTGATATGTTCGGGAGGCGTTCTCAGGTCCCACACGATTCCGAACCAAGACAGCACCCGTAAGATGTAGTAGGAGACATCCACTTCCCACCAAAACCATCCTTGATTCGCGGCCGACTGATAGTGATGGTGGTTGTTGTGCCAACCTTCTCCACAGCAGAGTAAGGCAAGAATCAAACTGTTCCTACTCCCGTCGTTGGATTTGTACCTGACTCGACCGATCAGATGTGCGAGGGAATTAATGAAAAACGTACAATGATACAGCGCGGTCGTCGAAATAAACACACCCCAGACAAGACCCGGGAAGCCCCAGATGCCATAGATGAGCACCGCATAGCATAAGGGTGGGATCCAGTAGAACCGGTTGAGGAAACAGATTTCAGGATTTCGACGAAAGTCTCTCACGAGATTCAGATCGGTTTTTATGTACTCTGGAGAGAGTATCCACCCGACGTGAGAAAACCACCAGCCTCTTTGCAGTGGGGAATGCACATCCTCTTCCTGATCTGAGTACTTATGGTGATGCCGATGGTGGGCTGCCCACCACAACACGCCTTTCTGTGCGGATGTCATTGCGAGGAACGCCAGGATAAACTGGAAGACCCGGCTGGTCTTGAACGAGCGGTGGGAAAAATAGCGGTGGTACCCCGCCGTTACGGCAATCATTCTCAGATAATAGCTGCCGACAGCTAGCAGAACCCATTCCCACTTAATCCCGGTCTGAAAGGCCAAGAGGCACAGCAGATGGATGCTCAGAAATGGAATGACATCCCAATGCTGAACAAAATCCTTCCAGGATTTGCGTGAGAGGGTAGCGTCGGTATGATGGACCATCCCGTTCATCCCAAAATCGTCGCGCCTTCAGTCACACCACCGGTCGTCACAGAGCAACCCTCGCTGCAACTACTTTTCTACGAATAGTCACCCACTCCGGCGTGGCGGGAGGGCATGCTGTCTTTCGCTCCATTCCATAGAGCGCTCTGATGGGCGGGCACGGCCTTGGTGACATCGACCGGTTCCGCGAAGCCGTGGCACTTCCTGAATCGCATAGTGTGCTGCGGATGGTTGACGCTTGTTTGGAAATCTTGGGGAGGGACAGTTTCCGGCGTGGTGGAGTGACTCGTGAATCCCACAACGGGTTTGCTCAGCATTAACATGCTCCTCCCTCGACGGGTTTGCAAAGGAATTCCTCCATTGCAGAGCACCGCGAGGAAAAGATGGCAGTCTACACGCGCATGTGGATACAAACGTATCTCGAACCGACCTTCACCCTCTCGGGTGCCAAAAAACCGTGTCAGAGGGTGGTCGTGAACGAGGACGGAAGAGGGGGCTGACTCCGAACCCTGCTCAGACCTACTAACCTCCCTCGAGGCTTCCAGGTCGAAACCCGGCTCAGGTTGTCTCTCCTTCGCCGGATGCTGGCAGGTCTTCAGGCTCGCGAGCGCTTCGGCTTTCGCCGTATTCCTACTACCCACTGCTTCCCGGCTCCAAGGAGCCAGTGCCTGTCGTGGATTCGTTCTCGCTCACCGCTGCGGGGCAGCCCCGGAGTTACACCGGGTTCCCATCTTTTTTTCCCTGAAAAAACCTCAGAGAACCAGCAACGGGCCGCAGTTTATTGTGACGGTTTATATTTGTCAACAACGATATTGTGGCAGGCAAAACACTATTCCCAAGCCACAACACCTGCCCACAAAGGGACCCTGCAAAGAAGCGTATTGACGTTCAACAGTTTCTGGTCCGAGACGATTCAAGCTGCTGATCGCCCAAGCGGTTGGGGTCTCGAACGTCTTCAATGCCAGAAAACCGGCGCTGGTGGGGTTCTTCCCTGTACTGCTGGGAGGAATGGCAAGGATAGCATGCTG
>DATENE010000217.1:0-3031 GCA_035275205.1 Nitrospiraceae bacterium | reverse complement strand
TGGCCGCCCATGGCCTTAAGCTCAGCCGGAGTCATGACGATTGTATGAGGGGTAATAAACACGAGGTACCCGCAACAGAGGACGAACACGAGATACTTAATGTACCGTTGATATTTCTCTGCGCCTCTCATCCGACCAAGCGCCTGCCAGAGATAATAGTTCGTGCTTAAGAAGAGAATACCGATCATGGTGGCTTGAATAATGAAGAGCCAGGCCAAGAGACCACCCATGAGCGTAATGCCCATCTGTTGACGATAGGCATACACCTCACGCATGAGCCAGTAGCCCGCAAACGGCAAGGGAATCAAGAACGCCACGCCGAGGGCCATGGCGATATATCCCATCCAGTCGTAGTGTGCACGATCCTCATCTGTCTTGGCAGCCAAGAACTTGTACGCTGCGTACGCGGCCACCACACCACCACCAAACGCCATATTCCCCAAAATGCGATGCACGTTGAGCGGATTCCAGAGCGCGGTATGAATGACGTGCCAGATGTTCCCAAGGTACCGGCCCTGCTCATCAACGCCAGCCGGCGACATCATGAAACCGATCCAGGAGTTCGCCAGGAACATGAGCAATGTGCCGATCACATTCAAGATCACGGACATGCTCAAGTGAATCCACTTGAGGAACCCTTCTTTCATCTTGTCCCAGCCGTAATAATAGATGTAGAGGGTTCCGCTCTCTGCCACAAACATCAGGGCATAGATATGCATGACCGGGCGGAAGATGCCGGATAAGTAGCCGAAAAATGCCGGGTAGAGCGTCAGGAAGGTGAAGATCAAGATACCGCCCAGAATCGCGGTCAACGAATAGGCTGTCAAACTGATCTTGATGAAGTCATAGGCGAGGTGGTCATACTTCTTCGCCATCGCCTTATCCTTTGTCACGACTCCCATGAACTCGATGACCATGCAGAAGATCGGCACCGCGAGTACGAAGCTTCCGTAATAGAGATGCTGCTGGTTTGCAAACCAGAGCAAGACACGGCTTTCGAAGTTGTAACGCGGGTAATCTTTTGGCCCATCGACGGTCTTTGGAGCAGGGGCGCCAACGACGATGCCTTCCGTCTTATAATAGACGTCTCGCCCCTTCTCGACTTTCGCCTCACCCTCCTTTTTCACCGCATCGGGCTCATCCGCGCCCATAGCTAGTGACGGGAGCGACACGGCGATGGGGAGCAGGAGAAGGCCAACCATCGCGCACAGCGCCATGATTGAAAACAGCTTCTTCCCAGCCACACGTCCCATGAGATACCTCCTTGATGCATTCTGAAAAATATTCATATTCTTTTTATACGCGCAAGTCTGAATCGGAGCGACAGAACAATCAGGTCCTACTTTCGGAAGAGGTACCAGTAGTCCAGCCCCTGCGACTCCATTAAAAAGTGGTCAACCGCTGTAAAATACGCGATGCAAATGACCAATGACACCAACACATAAACAATCGTCATACCCATCGCACTCCCTCCCTCAATCTCTTGGACGTTCAAAAAGTCCTAGCGTTGCAGCGGCCCTGCTTAGCAGGGGCACTGAATCCCAGCGAACCAATAAAAGAACCACAAACCTACGGCACAGGTGATGTAAAAAATCATCTTGCCAACTCTGACCTTTAACTCACTTTCAGGTTTCTTTATTGCACTATCAGGTGTTGCTACTGCCATTGCGTCTCCTTCTCTCTTGATGCAATCAATCCTTCCCGAATCAGCTCAGCGACTTTCTTGACACACAGCTATCCGTGTGTTATTCAAAATTCCTTGCAGAACGCGAAAAATCAGAGGAAACTCGATGAAAAAAAAATCAAAAGTGTTCGACATTATAGTTTTGGCTGGAATGGTTGTCAATATACTTTTGGCCGTGTTTCTTATTCTCTACTACTTTGATTTCTTGTAAGTTTCGCAAGGTCTCTCGCTTCAGTTTTTCTCTGAGTTTGCACCGGAAACCGCACAGCGAAACCCGATCGTTTCATCACGAAAATCCTGAACCATTTTGCTCCGGCTCGTGATACGAACATCCGCTCCCGTGGTCGAATAACCTCCCCCACGAAGCACCCTAAATACGCCGTGATCCGGACCCGGCGGGCTCTGCTCCGGAGCCTCTTCGAAGTATCGCTCTCCATACCAATCATCAACCCACTCCATCACGTTACCGGCCCCATCCATCACGCCATATGGACTTTTGTCGGTTGGAACCGTACCGACAATTGCGGAGACCTCATGTCCATCCTGCACTCTGGCCCAATTCGCTCCGTTAGCCTGCTCTGTGTTACCCCAAGGCCAGAGACGTCCATCAGAACCGCGCATGGCTTTTTCCCACTCTGCCTCAGTTGGAAGCCGTCTCCCTTTCCAACTGCAATAGGCTTCCGCATCGTCCCACGACACGTAAACCACAGGCTGATTGATGCTCAGCATCTTGCTCATGTTCTTGGCGTAGCGGGCAGGAGGGCCGGACTTACGATGTCCCGTCGCATCGACAAATTGTTGATATTGATGGTTCGTCACCTCGTAGCGATCAATGGCAAACGCAGCCAACATCAGCGTGCGCTGGGGCCGCTCATCGAACCCGCCATGCTCGGTCCCGCGGATAAAGGGCCCTGCTGGAATCGAAACCATTTCTTCCGGGACCGGCTCTTCATGGGAAACTCCGTCAGGATTGGGCAGCACCGATGGAGATGAATCTGTGGAATCGACAGAAGAGGTTTCAAAGGGGGTCAGCGTGGTGCCCCTGAGTATTCCCATGATGGGGATCGCAGCAAAGGCAAGGACAGCCAAAAGAAACAGAACCTTGAATTTGGTTTCGAGCATGCCGATTACGACGCCGAGGGGCTCTCATTCGCCTCCACATCATCGCTCGCACAACGAAACCCGATCGTAATATCCGTCCGCCAGGCTTTCGCGGCAAATCGTTTGGAGAGCCGCGCATTATGCTCGGTTTCCCGCCACGACCCTCCGCGCACAACTTTCAAATCCGCACGGTCCGGCCCTTTGGGATCACGATAGGGCGCCTTCTCGTAGTAATGTTCATCGTAT
>DATENE010000216.1:0-4657 GCA_035275205.1 Nitrospiraceae bacterium | reverse complement strand
CAGCCGAAGGCCGTAGGCATTGCCATCGGCGTGGGGCGGTTTCAGGAGAACAGCATAGCCAGGGTCAAGTATGCCGCCCGCGATGCCGTGGTCATGGCCACGTACCTCAGATCGATCGGAGGAATTCCCTCCGAACGTGTGCGCACCCTCGTCGATGCCCATGCTCTCAAGAGCGACCTGGCTGAGGTGTTTGAAGAGTGGTTGCCTGAGCTGGTGGACGCTACCACCGTCGTGTATGTGTCGATCACGGGGCGTGGAGTGGTTGAGCCTGCCACCGGTACCGTATCGATCCTGTTATTCGACAGTTCGGTCACGTCGGGCGCGCGTCTCTACTCGCTTCGTCGGCTACAGGAATCCTTGGCGAAATTGCCGATTCAGCGTGCCGTCGTGATGCTTGATCTCTCGCTTGAACTGGCGCCTGGCAAAGAGCCAGCAGGCGGAATCACCCCGCTGTGGGAACAGGAGAGCAGTGGGAAAGAGAAAATTATGTGGATGATCGGCAACCGGGCGGTTCAGGAGGCCCATAGTTATGACCAGGGACGGCATGGGCTATTTACCTATCAATTGCTCAAAGGCCTTGGCGGCGCCGCAGACCTCGATAAGAACGGCACCATCTTTACGGGTGAACTCTGTACCTATACCAAGGGGCAGGTGCTCAAGATGGCTCGCGAGCAGTATGGCAACGAACAGGAGCCCCTCTGCCTCCCCGGACCAGGCCAGGGGGCCTTGGTCAGGCTACAGCCTGTTGCGCAGTTCAAATAATAGCCATTGGTACCGGCTCAGACCATTCATAAATAATCATGGCCACAACAGTTGACCAGGCCGCCAGAGTGTTGGGCGTGGAGAGTCTTGTTTCTCATCCGTCCTCAGTTGCTGCACGAGAAACCCCTTGAGGCTGGGAAAAAACCCGTGTAAGTTGTGGGCTCTTACATGAGAGCCGGCGTAGCTCAGTTGGTAGAGCAGCGGTTTCGTAAACCGCAGGTCGTCCGTTCAATCCGGATCGCCGGCTCCATTATTTCTCAAGGACTTCTAGGCTCGCCTCTGCTTCACAAATAACTGTCTTTCCGGTTCCTATCACGGTTCCAGCTGAAATGTGCCGTGCCGGAGGGAGACTACTGCCTGTTATTTCTGGAAGAGGATGCTGTAGATGTCCCTGCTGAACAGCTCGCCCATATCGGTTTGAGTCGGCGGGAGACAGAAATTCTAAGCTGGATTGCCCGTGGTAAATCCAACCCCGAAATCGCCACGATCTGAGCGTCAGCGTCCGCACCATTCATAAACATGTAGAACACATTTATCTCAAGCTTGGGGTGGAGAATCGCCACGCTGCCATCAGCCTGGCCTTCGAAGCAATGCGCAGGCCGCGCAAGTAGGATTTCTTAAGCTCGCAAGCACATTCAGGATTTCAACCAGTTCCGGATTTAACCTCACGCCAATTTTTCTTGTGGTACGCTTCTCTCAAAGAGTTCATTGGGTTACCGAGAGGAGGTCCCTTGCTCGAAATCATCTTCATACTGGTCGTGGCCGGTCCGCTGATCGGATTCGGGGTAGCGGTGACGGCACTGATGTGCCGGATCTGGGAAGGGAACCAGGGGGAAGAGCACGCATGTCACGAACATGAACCCGCGAAAGAGCTCCCGTTCTCGAAGGTCGCGTAATTGACCCTCGTCGGATATTAAGATCGTTCTATCCCATCCCCGTCACCCCGGGACTGATCCGCAATCATAGCCCGTGTATCTAACGCTGGGGCCGGTGGTGGGGCACTCCGGTTGATCGTGATGGTCACCGTTTTTTCACGGGTCAGATCGATCTCTTGTCGTGGTCTCCCATACGCCCGATCGAGCAGCTCCTTGGCCGCAGCAAATTGGACCTGTTCACTCTCCGCGCCATCGCGTAATTGGACGAGTTTTGCAATGGAGGCGGGGCCATAGTCCGCCGCGAGTTCTTTCACGGGTCGCGTAAGCTTATTGGGCACCCCACTAGGCCTCCCCGCTCCCTCTCGCCGTCCTCCGTGAGTCGTCATACGTGCTGCCGTGTTCGATCACATTGCGGCTGCAAGATGTCATGCCTTCAGTAGCGTCGGTCTTTCACATTTTTCGCCTTCCCTCGCTATCCAAAAATTGAGAAAAAGATAGCTGGATGCTCAAAGGGGCGTTAGCATACGGAATCATGGTAAAGCATCACATCATGGCTGGTCTTGTGCTCGCTCTTGTGGCGATATGTCCGACTCTCTCATGGGCTGACTTCGTCGCGAAAGTCGTCACCGTCCACGAGGGCGATCGATTGACCATTCGTCACGACGGACGCAATGAAGTGATCTATCTTAAAGACATCGACTGTCCTGAACTCAAGCAGCCCCATGGGAAGCAGGCAAAGCACGCAACCGCTGGCTACATAGGCAACCGCGAGGTTGTCGTGCGAGGGCTCAAGCGAGACAAGCAGGGTCGAGTGTTTGCCGAGGTGTTGCTGCAGGACGGACGTAATGTGGGACACGAGCTGTTGAAAGAAGGCTTGGCCTGGTGGCGACGATCGGCCTCCAGCGATGCCGGCCTCGAGGTGGTTGAAGAATTGGCCAGGGCATCGCACAAGGGCCTCTGGGCCGACTCCAATCCCGTGCCGCCATGGAAATGGAAAGACTCGAAGAAGACCAGCCTGAAGTATTCGAATTAGCCCGCATTGTTCATGAGCGCTTCTGCTGCAATCGCCATCCGCCGCGCTTGCGCAGGAAGCGTTGTTCGTGAAACGCGGGACGGAAAGAGTGTGTCTGTATCGTCGCATGCGAGATGCGAGATACGCTTCACCAGGAACGCACTTCGCCGAGGCGACGACTGACATCTGAGAGGGCTGCCATGATTCGGGTCTTGTTAGTTGAGAATAACCCAGACGATGCGAAGCTTGCTCTTGATCTGCTGCATGAGACAGAGAAGGGGCAGATTGAGGTGACCCATGTGGAGCGTCTCAGCAACGCCCTGCATCGGCTTGGTCGCGAGTCTTTCGACGCCATTCTCATGGATCGGGCCGTCGTCGACACTCATGGATTGGATACGTTGGATCTCATCCAGGCCGCGCTGGGCCGGATGCCGATCGTGGTGCTCGGTGAAAAGGATGATGAAGCGGCGGATCGGCGAATGATCCAACATGGCGCGCAGGAGGTGGTGATTAAAGACGGGTCTACGGCGGAGCAGCTGACTCGTGCGCTCCGGCATGCCGTTGAACGAAAAAAGGCCGAGCAAAATCTGAGCTACCTCGCGCAGCACGATCCGCTGACCACCCTTGCGAATCGCGTGCTGTTCCGCGACCGGATGACCCATGCCGTGGCCATGGCCAAGCGTAAAAAACATGTGGTCGGTCTGATGCTGTGCGGGCTGGACCGTTTCATAGAGACCAATAGGACATGTGTGGCGGAGTCGGGGGATCTCTTATTGAAAGAGGCTGCCGCTCGCCTCAAGAAGTGTTTGCGAGAAGTCGATACGGCCGCGCGTCTCAGCGGGGATGAGTTCACCTGCCTGCTCGAAGGGATCAACAGCCGAGGCGATATGGAAATTGTCGGTGACCGGATTCTAAAGGCGTTCGCGCAACCTTGGGCCATGGAGGACCAGGAGATATCCGTCACGGTGAGCCTCGGGCTAGTGGTGTACCCACTCGATGGCCAGGAGCTGAACGACCTGTTTGCTCGCGCGAAGGCTGCGATGGACTGTGCGAGAGAAGCGGGTGGGAATAGGTATTGTTTCTCTTCTCCCAAAATGGCATGAACCTGTCCGCGGATGTTCGAGTGACGCTCACGGCTTGTCCTCGGCCATCCTCTCCACAATCTCTACAATGACCATATACCGTAGCGGTCCTCCCGCTACGATGGCATGGAACGGGTAGCAGGTGACGAGAATGAGTTGCCTCTTGCCCTCCTGTGTGAATATCCTGGCCTTTCGTGAATCGACGGCCTGACGATCTCGCACCGCAACACGATGCCACCATCCTGTTTGAGCTTGTAAGAGGATGATTTCGCCTGCCTGAAGCTTTCCCAAGAATCGGAAATGCATATCGCGGTGGCCTGTAAGGATGATGCGTCAGATCCTTCCAGCGGTCCTGTCGATTCCACGTGTCCAGGGCCAAAGGCCAGTGTTCGTCCATAGGTCCCTTCCAACACGATCTGGTCAATAGCTAGACTCGGCACAACCAAGCGAGCGATCAGCCAGGTATCGGCCCAGGGCCAGGCCGCTTCCTGGAGGAGCCGCATAGCTCCCCCAGGATCAGACTCAGCACCGGTTTAGCTGCCGGAAGCCGGTTCTGTCGTCAGTGGGGACGGATCGGTTGCCGAGGGATCGGCAAAGGAAGGCAGCAGATTGTCGGCAAGTGAGCCGTGATCATCTGTATTGCTGTTCTGGTCGTTCGCTGATTGGGTCGGTCCGGTGGTCTTCGGCTCAGTGGCGACGGTTGGAAGAATCATGTGGTCCTTGCCGATCTTGCGGACTTCGAGATGTACCCGCCGATTCATGTTCCGACAGACATCGCTGTTGTCGAGACAGAGCGCGCCATCCTTGCCGAGACTTACCACCTTGATAACGTGATCGGAGACTCCAAGACCGACCAGAAACTCTTTCACTTTCTCAGCTCGCATCAGTCCCAGCTTGTGGTTGTAGCTGACCGAACCCTGCTGGTC
>DATENE010000215.1:0-6546 GCA_035275205.1 Nitrospiraceae bacterium | reverse complement strand
GTTTATCAAGGGCAGCACGGGAATGGGTACGTTGAAGCGTACGATCGATTCAACCGAAGCTGTCCACAATCCCTCGGTGGTGAAGGTGGTAACGGACCATGTCGGCAATGCGATCTATTTCTCACGCGCACCGATCCCCTTGGTGCGGGACGACGCCGGCCACCATGCCATCGAAGGGTTGCATTATATTCATCTCGGTCTGTACATGTATCGACGCGACACGTTGCTGAAGCTGGCGTCCCTACCCACCGGACGGCTGGAAGATGCGGAAAAGCTCGAGCAGTTGCGCGCATTGGAGTATGGTATTCCGATCAGAGTATGGGAAACCGAACATGCCTCTTTGCGGGTGGATACGCCGGAAGATGTCGAGTCGGTGGCAGAAAAGCTTCAACAGTATGACGCCACCAAGCGAGAGTTGGGCGCGCTCAAGGCCACCCCTTTCAGGTAGGGGTGGTATGCGTCTCAGATTTACACGATCCGACAAGATGGGGGCCACCATGAGCAAGTTCATTTTTGTCACGGGCGGAGTTGTCTCCTCCTTGGGGAAGGGGCTCGCTTCGGCTTCGATTGGCAACCTGCTTGAGAATCGCGGGTTAAAGATCACGTTCCTCAAGCTCGATCCCTACATCAACGTCGATCCCGGTACGATGAATCCCTATCAGCACGGGGAAGTCTACGTGACTGAGGACGGTGCGGAAACAGACCTGGATCTCGGCCACTATGAACGGTACACGTCCTTGACCCTCAGCAAAGAAAACAACTACACGACCGGCAGGATCTATCATGCGGTCATCACGAAAGAGCGTCGCGGCGACTACCTTGGCGGAACGGTGCAGGTAGTGCCCCACGTCACCGACGAAATTAAACAGTGCATCATGCGCATCTCCCAGGGGATGGACGTGACGATCGTGGAGATCGGCGGCACGGTCGGTGACATCGAGAGCTTGCCCTTCCTCGAAGCGATTCGCCAGATGCCGTACGACGTAGGCCGCGAGAACGTCCTCTACGTTCACCTGACGCTGGTGCCGTACATCGGCACGGCTGGTGAACTAAAGACGAAGCCGACGCAGCACTCTGTCAACAAGCTCCGGGAGATCGGTATTCAGCCTCATATCCTTCTCTGCCGGACCGATCGATATTTGCCGCCGGAACTTAAGGGCAAGATCGCCATGTTCTGTAACGTCGAGAAAGATGCGGTGATCACGGCCAAGGACGTCGATACGATTTATGAAGTGCCGATCGTGTTCCGGAAAGAAGGGCTGGATGAACTGATCGCGCGCCTGCTCCAACTCAAGACCGGTCCGCTGAATTTGCGCGAATGGGACGCGATGGTCCAGAAGATCAAATATCCCAAGCACGAAGTCTCAGTCGCCCTGGTCGGCAAGTACGCGGGCTTGAAGGAATGTTACAAGAGTCTCTCCGAATCGCTCGTCCATGGCGGCATCGACCATGAAACGCGGGTAAATCTACAGTGGATCGAATCGGAGGAGATCGAACGGCAAGGGACCGAGCGTATTCTGCGCGAGGTCGATGGCATCCTGGTTCCCGGCGGGTTCGGCGCGCGCGGGATCGAAGGAAAAATCGCCGCGATTCGCTACGCCCGGGAGCACCGGATTCCATTCCTCGGTTTGTGTCTGGGCATGCAGTGCGCAACGATCGAGTTTGCCCGCAACGTCGCCGGGCTGGTCGGCGCCAACAGCGCAGAATTCGACGAAACCTCTCCCAATCCCGTCATTCATTTGATGTCGGATCAGCAGTCCGTCAGCGACAAGGGCGGGACCATGCGGTTAGGGTCCTATGTCTGTGTGCTTGGGGAGGGGACCTTGGCTCAAAAGATGTATGGAGTGAGCGAAGTGCGCGAGCGCCATCGGCATCGGTACGAGTTCAACAATGCCTACCGGGAGCGATTGCTCGCCAAGGGGTTCGTGCTCAGTGGCCTTTCGCCGGATGGCCGGCTGGCCGAGATCATTGAATTGAAGGACCATCCCTGGTTCCTCGCGACACAGTTCCATCCGGAATACAATTCGCGGCCGCACCATCCGCACCCGCTCTTCAGCGGCTTTGTCGGAGCGGCTCTCAGAAGGAAGTGCGGGCATTAAGTTGGGATGCTGAACAGGTTCCCAACTGTGTTCTCGGCTCGACGAGATCCTCAACGTAGCCGACTCGGGTCAACGAGCTGTCTCGGCAGCTCGGGGGTGGGCGGGTGAGAACGATACGCCTCCGGTTTCGACTCGCCTGCGGCCTTCTTGGATAGCCTGTTTGAGCATCCCAACAGAAACAGATAAAGTTAAGAACAATGGCACACGAAGTTGAGATAGGGAATTTTAAAGTCGGGGTGGGGAACCGGCCATTTTTGATTGCCGGGCCTTGTGTCATCGAGAGCGAGCAGCTTGTACTGGAGACGGCGGGCCGCATCGCTGAGATTGCCAAATCTCTGGGCATGCCCTATATTTTCAAATCGTCCTTCGATAAAGCGAACCGGACCTCCATCAACTCGTACCGCGGGCCGGGTCTCGAAAAAGGCCTGGCGGTGCTGCAACACGTGAAAGCGCAGCTGGGGCTTCCTGTATTGACGGACGTCCACACTGAAGAACAGGCCACCGAAGCGGGGAAGATCGTGGATGTGCTCCAGATTCCCGCATTCCTCTGCCGGCAGACGGATTTGATCATCGCAGCGGCGAAGACCGGTAAAGTGGTGAACGTGAAGAAGGGCCAGTTCCTCTCCCCCCAGGAAATGGGGAATGCGGTGAAAAAAGTGGAGGAAGCTGGAAACCAGCGGATCGTCCTGACCGAACGGGGATCATCGTTCGGCTACAATAATCTCGTCGTCGATATGCGGTCTTTTCCGGTTCTTCGGAGTTTCGGCTACCCGGTGGTCTTCGATGCGACTCATAGCGTGCAGTTGCCGGGAGGCGGGGGAACCAAGTCCAGTGGCCAGCGTGAATTCGTCGAGCCGTTGGCCTGCGCGGCAGCCGGTGTCGGAGTCGATGGCTTCTTCATGGAGGTCCACCCGAATCCCGACGAGGCCTTATCGGACGGACCGAATATGGTGCCGCTCCATCAGCTCAAAGCATTGCTGGAACGAGTCATGCGAATATGCGACGCATCACAACCACGAAAGTAACCAAGCCCAAGAGCATTCGAGCTGTCTCGCCGAAGGGTGGAACCAGTCTCGATGTAGGCCGGCGTGTGCTGAGCATCGAAGCGCGTGCCGTTCAAGCCCTCGTTCAACGTCTCGATGGTGGGTTCTCTCAAGCTGTGGAATTGCTGTATCAGTGCAAAGGTAAAGTGGTCGTCTCGGGCATGGGCAAGTCCGGATTGATTGGACAGAAGGTGGCCGCCACGATGGCGAGCACCGGGACGCCGTCATTCTTTCTCCATCCGGCTGACGGGCTTCACGGTGACCTCGGCATGTTGGCGCGCCGGGACCTCCTCATCGCAATTTCGAATAGCGGCGAGACGCAGGAAATTTTGCAACTCTTACCATTCATGGAGCGCATGGGCATTCCTGTAGTGGCGATCGTCGGCCGCATGAGTTCGACGTTGGCCAAAAACAGCACGGTCGCGCTCGATGTGTCCGTCGCAGAAGAGGCGTGCCCCATGGGACTTGCGCCAACGGCGAGTACGACCGCAACCCTCGCCATGGGCGATGCCTTGGCCGTCGCGCTGCTCGAAAAGCGTGGGTTCAAGAAGCAGGATTTTGCGCAATTCCATCCAGGTGGGACGCTCGGGCGCCGTTTGTTGGTGAAGGTGCGGGACCTGATGCATAAAGATCAGGAGATCCCGCAAGTGCAGGAGACGGCGCTCGCCTCGGAGGCCATTCTCGAGATGTCGGCCAAAAAGCTCGGCATGACAACGGTGGTCGAACGAGCCGGCTCGCTACTGGGTGTGATTACCGACGGCGACCTGCGGCGGTTTGTCCAGCAGGGAGGAGACTTTGCCAAAGTCACCGCCGGGTCGCTGGCCTCGCGCCGTCCCAAACTGATCGGACCGGATGAGTTGGCAGCCAAGGCGGTCGAAATGATGGAGCGGTTTGCCATTACCACGCTCGTCGTCGCGGACAGCGCCAAGCGAATTGTCGGGGTTGTGCATTTGCATGATTTGCTGAAACATGGCATCGTCTAGTTCAGAATGCTGAAAATGTTCGCGAGCTTCGTTCTCGGATCATCGAAATCCTCAACGTAGCCGACTCGGGGCAACGAGCTGTCTCGGCAACTCGGGGGTGAGCGGGTGAGAACGATACGCCTCCGGTTTCGATTCGCCTGCGGCCTTGCGATCGAACTTTTTGAGCATCCTGTGGGATTTTCCTGTGTGGTATGCCACTATAGGTCATCCGAAACCGAATAACGGAGTGGATTACCGATGAATCGCGTAATAGCGGCATGGAGATCGGTCGGGCAGGAATCGCTCAACCTGCCGAACTTCATTACGCTCACCCGCATCCTCTTGATCCCGGTGTTCGTGGTGTTCTTTGTCACGCCGACCGAGGATCGATCCCTCATCGCGGCTGTCGTGTTCGTCGTCGCGGCGATCACCGATTTGCTGGACGGCTATCTGGCCCGCCGTAACGGCCAAGTGACTACACTCGGGAAGCTGCTTGATCCTATCGCCGATAAGTTGCTGGTTCTCTCTGCGCTGATCCTCCTGGTCAACGTCGATCGCGTGAGCGCCTTGGTCGCAATTTTGATCATCGCGCGAGAAGTCGCGGTCACGGGCATTCGCGCGATTGCCGCAAGCGAAGGCATGGTGATCGTGGCTGAGACGTTGGGCAAGTACAAGATGGCGCTGCAAGTCGTGGCGATCGTGCTGTTGATTCTTGAGGACACATTCTTGTCCGATCTCGGCAATCTGCATCTCGCCGGTATCGGCACGCTCTATCTATCGCTGGTGCTCGGCTATGCCTCAGGCGGTCAATATGTGTGGAGCTTCTGGAGGCAAGTCGTTGCCAAGGGACTATAGGAATCCACGCGTGACGCGCGAGACATGCGAGAAAGGCGCGACATGGACCGGCATTGGATGTTTCTCCTTGTTTGGCCCGCCTCCGGCGTCAATCCTGAAGTCTTGTGAATATGTTCGGTGTGCGCACCTCCCCTCAGTCTCCTGATCCATGAATGAAGAGATCCTCTGTGCGGTCATGACGGTGCTCGGCTATTTGCTGGGGGCCGTTCCGTTCGGCATCGTGGTATCCAAGGCGCTGGGCCAGCCCGATCCACGAACCGCCGGGAGCAAGAACGTCGGCTTTACCAACGTCCTGCGCGTGTCCGGTAAGAAAGCAGGGGTGCTCACGCTTATTGGCGACCTGGGCAAAGGGTGGGTGCTTGCCTGGGCTGCGATGCATTGGCTCACTGTCGAATCCTATATCATGGTCGTGGCGATCGCGCCGATCCTCGGGCACATCTTCTCGCCGTTTCTAGGTTTTAAAGGAGGGAAAGGCGTGGCGACGGCCGTGGGAGTGGTGCTGGGTCTGTCTCCCTCTATTGGACTGTTATTGTTGTTGATCTGGCTGGGAGCCGTCGCGATCTGGCGTTATTCATCCGGTGGGGCGCTGGCAGCCTTCGCATGCTTTCCGATCGTGACGATCGTGAACGAACAGCGACAGGAGTTTTTTATCTTTTCTCTGCTCGTCAGCGCACTGATCTGGTTCAAGCACAAGGATAACATCGTCAGGCTGTGGAAGGGGACGGAGAGCAAAATAGGGAAGAAGAAACAGGAATTGGAAGAATAGGGAGCGGCCAGGTGCCCTCCATGCCCGCAGAACGGGCACCCGCCGTTCATCCCGCTCTCCGTGCGTTGTTTTTCACCAACCAGACCAACCAGATAAACCAACTCAGCCAAGTGGGCCAGCCAGCCTTGTGCGATTTTCGCTAATCTCGTGATTTCTACGCAATTGCAGGTTATTCTGGCCGCAATGAATCGATGAGTCGCAGAGGATACAGCCCTTTGAGCAATCACATGCAGAACAACACAACGAGGAAAGGTATGAACCTCCACACCCCCACAGCCTTGATGCTCTGTCTCGTGACCCTCACTACGGGCGCATGTGTGTCGCGAAGCGCGCACAACGTTGCCGTTGCCGACCGCGAAGCGACAAAAGCCGAACTCAACAGCACTCAATCCGAATCGCAGGCGCTGACCGAACAAGTCGACGAACTCCAACAGCACAGGCTCATCATCGCAAAGCAACTGGAGGCCACCTCCTTGGCGTACCGACGAGCTACGCAGCGGATGGAAGCCGAACGCGTCGCCTGGCAACGGTTGAACAAACTCAGTCGCATGGTCAGTCAGCTGGCCGCTGAACAAAAGAGCCTGCGGTATGCCATTCAACGTGAAAATAAAGCGCAGCCAGGGCTTCAAGCAACCGTTGAGGAGTATAAGACGAAATTAGGTGAGGACGGTGAATTCGGAGCGCCGGTCTCTCATCCGCTGATCAACCGCACTGACAATCCAGTTGAGACAGCCCCGCCGGCACAAGTGGCCGCTCAAGCAGCGCCCGCTCCCAATCCGACAGTGATGCCTCAGGCAGCACCAGCAAATTCGCCCGCGGTA